>MNWZ01000002.1 GCA_001871925.1 Zetaproteobacteria bacterium CG1_02_53_45 | reverse complement strand
TTTGATGGAGGGGATATGGATGATTTAAGCAAGCAGGCAACATGGGGCCACATTCATGATCAGTCGCTGGAAGAAATGATCCGCCAGTATCCTTTATGCGTGGTGGAGCGATTGCCCGATGCGAAAGATGATAGAACGGTGGTTGAGGTCTCATACACTGTGCGAGTTAAGCCTTCCGGAGATGCGAGCGATATCGATGTCTCCACATCTTTGGTCGGCTACTATGATGAAAGCCGCAATGCAATCAGCAACTTCATGTCGGACAAGAAGCGTGATCACGATGATCTTCTTGATTGTAAAAGCACGGGAGTATTTGAGAGTGAATTCGTGGCTCGCGTGCAGACTAAATTGCGGTAGATGTGTGTTGAGGCAGGCGTAAATGTTCCAACGTTGGAACATTTGCCATACCAAAGGAGGAGCCGATGAAGCCTGTACAGATTAAAGCCGCACTGATACTGACTGGGCGATCACAGATCGATATCGCCAACGATTTGGGCGTGCATGCTCTTTGGTGGCAAGCAGTTCTTCTTCCATCGTCCGGAAAGATTCGATGAACTTCCATTTCCAGGCGAAAGCCTTCTCGCCGGTGAAGCCCATCACGGTAAAGGCGAATCCATCGTGGGTAAGTTCGAAGTAAGGGTGCTTCTTTCCGCGCTCATCAATGTAATCTCGTGGCTCAAAATGGAGCCTCGAGATTTCCTCTGGCGAGTCGGAAACCACTTTTCGAGATGAAGCCTGTACAGATTAAAGCCGCACTGATACTGACTGGGCGATCACAGATCGATATCGCCAACGATTTGGGCGTGCATGTATCCCGCGTTAACGAGGTCATCAATAACAGGTCGGCGAATAAACGCATTCGCATAGCCATTGCAAAAATCGTTGAAAAAGATGTCAAGGCCATATGGCCAGACGAAGCGTACAGGCGGCCGAATGGCCGCATTATCGAGCCGGCACGAGCCGCCGCATAACCCACACAAGGAGCGGATAGGTAGTTGGCGAAGGCCGGAGTGAAAAAAGTGAATGGCTACCTCAAGTCCTTCAAGAAAGTGCAGGAGATCAAGCACAGTTTTCAGCAAGACAGCTATGCCTGTTAATTGACAACCTCTCCCTGCCGCGCATAAGGTAGGGTTTCGTTCCAGATGAGGCCGCCGGAAGTAGTTCCGGCGGCTTCTTTTTTTATAGCCTCCATTATCTCGCCTTGTGGGTGATGCCGGAGCCTGGCGCAAGCCGGGCTCCTCCTTCACCCGAGGAGGCAACCTGTGTCGAAAATAGTCCGCGCAATCATTCACTGCGCAGCCACACCGAACGGTCACCCATTTACTGCCGAAGATATCCGTCGATGGCATACCGCCCCGAAGCCTGAAGGTCGAGGCTGGAGCCATGCCGGATATCATTTCGTTATCGAGCTCGATGGCAAGATCGCTCCACTGGTTCCACTGGATGATGACCAATTCATCGAGCCGTGGGAAATCGCCAACGGCGCTCGCGGCTTCAATTCCGATTCCATCCATATCTGTATGATCGGAACCGACGCATTCACAAGGGCGCAATGGCAGTCACTCGGCCAGCTGCGCGAAGATATCGCAGATCTCTATTGCGGCATCTCTTTTTATGGCCACAATGAATTCTCATCCAAAAATTGTCCCGGTTTTTATGTCGGAGCATGGCTCACCTCGCCTGAAAGCATTGAAGCACTTCATTTGCTGGAGGTGCAGTCATGATCACAGCTATGATTTATATTTGGTGGGCAATATTTGCAGTGCTGTTTTTGTGCTCAAACGGGATGGCTTGGTTTACACTCAAAATGAACACCAAGTCAGGCGACTTTTTAAAAGAAGATAAGCAAATAGCTATTGGTTTTGTTGTGGTTTTAAATCTGATGACCGCGCTTGCCTGGTTTACCATTCAGGCGCTTAAGACGGTGGCCTGATATGAATATGATCAGCAACCCTGACGGAAGCATCTCAACTTCGCGCCTGTTCAATGTTGTCACCTGGGTTTGTCTGCTGCTCAAATTCATGCTTCCGGAAACTTTTGGTGAGCTTGACCCGAATCTGGCACAGGTTCTTTTGCTTGCATCCAATGGCACGTATGCCGTCCGCGCGTTCACCCAGGGCAAGCACGGGCAGGCGGATCCGCGAGGTAATAAAAAAAGTTATACCGATGAGGGGGAAGCATAATGCCTTTGTCATGGATGATTATATTAATCATCATTGCTTCGATTGGCGGCTATATCGCCTATTTAATACGGCAGCGTAAACGCGCTGAGAAACGCGCTGCCGCAGCGCTTCAGGAGCGTGATCAGGCCATTGTTGAACAGCACGTCACACAAAAAGCACAATCCGCTGAGCGCGCATATCAAGAGGCTTATGATGATGTGCTGCAGCAATCAGAAAACACCAGAGAGAAAGGGAGTGGTGACGATCACTCCCGAATACTCTCCCGCTTAAACAATAGTGCTCCACTTCTGCTCTGCTTGGTGATGGCCGGATGCATGGTACCGGCGTGCACCACTGCCACTAAGACCATTGAGGTGAACCCTGCTGAGCGAGTGGTGATCCCTGCAGCTGATCCACTGGAGCGCTACACGTTCCGATTCTTTGATAATGAAGAGCCTTCTAATGCAGATGCACTTATTGAGTTTTATAAACAAAATGGCCTGTTCTGCATTGACCCTGCCGATGCCAAAGCACTGGCCAATAACTTCGATAAACGCCTCGCTCGAATCAAAGGGCTGGAAGCGGTCTTGCGTGAACTTGGCGTAGAAATCAAGGCTGCCACCAGGGGGAAGCCATAATGGATGATGCAGATCGCGCCCAGATTCTCATCGACAAAAGGCTTGAGCGTTCTTTAAATGAAGTGTTAAGCCATCCCCATGAAGCGCCGCTGGATGATGAGGGTGGTAACCGCATCTGTGTTGAATGTGAGTTGATCATCCCGGTTAAACGCCTTGAGGCGGTGCCCCATGCAGTGCGCTGTGTTCGCTGTCAGGAAGTCATTGAGGGGCAACGATAATGGATTATGAAATAGCTAAATTCTGGCTTCAGGTATTCGTGCTGATTATCAACTTCGCCCTCTGGTTGTTCGTTTGGAACAGCAATCGCAGCCGTGTTACGAATGAAAAAATCACCATGCTTGAGAAAAGCCTGGAAGAAAAAATTGAAGTGCACGGTAACCAGATGGCGCGCATGGATGAGCGGCTCAAAGTAGCCATTGGTCAGACAGAGCTCAAGCCAGTCTACGACAGGATTAATAACATGGATAAGCAGCTGGGCGAGATTAACGGCAAGATGCACACGCTTGATCTGATTCACGAGTTTTTGATGAAGGGAGGTAAATAATGGGACTAGCTGAACACAAAAGAGAAGATCGACGGCTGTTGATTCTCAAAGCATTGGCCAGCGAAAATGACTATGCCATTTCTGACATGGTGATTCGTAGCATGCTTCGCGAGTATGGCCACTCTGAATCGGCAGACACTATTCGCACCGATATCGCATGGCTTGACGAGCAAGGGCTGGTCACGTCTGAGCGTGTCGGCGTAGCGACAGTGGCAATAATTACAGATCGCGGCCTTGATGTTGCGAATGGTCATTCAATTGTGCCCGGTGTTCGCCGTCCGCGTCCGGGTGAATGCAATGGCTAAGCTTACCCTCTTATCTAACCCTCAGAAAAAGGTCGTCGACACTATTGCGGCTTTTCATGTTGCTTATGGTCTTGCTGCCCATTTAAAAAAAGAAGGTTGCGCAGACACGGATATCATTGTTTCAAACTGGCTGGATTCTTGTACACCTAAACAGAATCAAATCATCAGGGCTTATCGAAAATGTGTACTGAATACTCATCGAGAGATGGCGAAAGCTTTTGACAAGGAAAAACGTAATGGCACCGCGTAGTAAGCTTGAGAATCTACCTGATAATTTGCAGGAGCAGCTCAATCAACGCCTGCTTGAATCACACTATCACGGTATTGATGAACACCATGCCTGGCTTATGTCTGAAGTTGACAGGCTCGGCATTGAGTTGCCAGAGCCTATCAGCCGTTCAGCTGTGGGTAGATATAGCCGCATGCGCAAACTTGAGCAGCAATCTATCGGCGAGAGCGTGCGTCAGATGCGAGCCATTCAGCAAGAATTTGGCGACAACCCGACATCATTCCTGGTCAACGGCAACAACATGGCTCAGATGCTGGCGTGGAAACGTGTGCAGGCAGGTATCAATGGCGATGTGGAAGTGGATGAAGAGTTCTTGGCCAATATTTCCCTAGCCATGTCAAGAATGGCGAAAACAGCCGTGATCAATGACGACCGTGAGCGGGATATCCGTGAGGATGAGCGTAAGCGTGTTGCTGAGCGGGCTGCTGAACAGATGGATAAAACCGCCCGTAAAGCCGGTGTATCTGCTGAAACGATCGCATTGATTCGCCGCGATGTGCTGGGAATGGGATAATGCAAAAGCATATTGGTAACGCCAAGTGCATACCTGTCAATCCTGATGCTATTTTTCTACCTTATCAGGAGCGGTGGATTAAGGATGATTCAAGACTAAAGTTGATGGAGAAAAGCCGTCAGATTGGGTTATCGTGGAGCACAGCGTATCCATTGGTTGAGCGCTGTGCAGCTGCAACGGCTCGATACGACCAATGGGTTTCATCCCGTGATGAGATTCAGGCCAAGCTATTCTTGATGGATTGCAAGATGTGGGCTAATGCATTCGGTCAAGCGGCTGAAGACCTGGGCGAAATCGTTATCGATGAGAAAAAGAAGATTAGTGCGCAAGTGCTCAAGTTTGCATCAGGGCGACATATCTATTCCATGAGTTCCAATCCCGATGCGCAGGCAGGTAAACGTGGCGGGCGTGTATTGGATGAGTTTGCGTTGGGGAGGGATCCGCGCCAGATGTGGTCCATTGCATACCCCGGTTTGACATGGGGTGGCCAGATGGAAGTGGTCAGCACGCATCGTGGCAGCAAGAATTTTTTCAATGAATTAATCACGGAAGCCAGAGAAAAAGGCAATCCAAAACATATCAGTCTGCATAGAGTGACTTTAGAAGACGCGCTTAACCAGGGCTTCTTATTTAAGCTTCAGATGGTGCTACCAGCAGAAGCAGAGCAGCAAGCGATGGATGAACAGGAGTACTTTGACTTTATCAAATCAGGGTGTGCCGATGAGGAGTCTTTCCTTCAAGAGTATATGTGCATCCCTGGTAACGACGATGCCGCCTTCCTGGAATACGATCTGATTGCCAGTTGCGAGTATGCATCAGGGGAGCGCTGGGAGATCACCCTCGAGGATGCCATGCGTGGCGATCGCGAGCTCTATGCCGGCCTCGATATCGGCCGCACCAACGACCTGACTGTGCTGTGGATCGTCGAGAGGCTCGGCGATGTGCTCTATACCCGCAAGATCATCACCATGAAAAAGATGAGCAAGCCGGAGCAGGAGAAGGTGCTCTGGCCCTGGCTTGCCTGCATGCGGCGCACCTGCATCGACTATACCGGCCTCGGCATCGGCTGGGGCGACGATGCCCAGGCGAAGTTCGGGCAGTACCGCGTGGAGCTGGTAACCTTCACCGGCCCGGTCAAAGAAGCGATGGCCTACCCTGTGCGCGGGCGCATGGAAGATAAAAAGCTGCGCCTGCCGTATGAGCCGGAGGTCCGAGCGGATCTCCGATCGGTTACCAAGGTGGTCACCTTGGCAGGAAACATCCGCTTCACCGCCGAGCGAGACGCCAATGGCCATGCCGACCGCTTCTGGGCGCTGGCTCTGGCCGGTGAAGCGGCCTCGTCACCCGGCATGCAGATCGAATACCAGGGCATCAGCCGTTCTCCTGATCATGCCAACCCGTTGCGGCCGGATCACCGGGGCGATATCAGGCAGAGCGGACGCTTCGGAGGTGGGGCATGGTGATGCCACGCAAATCGACGCTGCCGTGCGCAACAGGCTTTCAGGCCGCCATCATGCGTCAGTACCCCGGAAAAGCGCCCGTAACGCGTTATAACGCCCTTCTCGGGTCTATCTCATTGCAAGGAGAGCAGTCATGGTGACGCTATACAACCATCACGGCGAAAAAATCGACCGTGGCGAACTGAAAGAGGAGCAATCAGCTCCAGGCCTGCGCAGTGTGCGTCAGGTGTTTTCCAGCTACCCATCCAATGCGCTGACGCCGGTACGTCTGTCCAGTATTTTCCAGATGGCAGACCAGGGCGATCCGCACGCGCAGTGCGAGCTGTTCGAGGAGATGGAGGAGAAGGATCTGCATCTCACCTCTGTGCTGGGCACACGCAAGCGGGCCGTATCCGGTCTGGAGATCAGGGTGGAGGCTCCCGATGGCGCCGATGCCAGGGAGAAGAAGGCAGCAGATCTTCTTGGAGAGCATCTGGCCGGCATCGAGAATCTGTCGGAGAAGCTCGTGGACGTGCTCGATGCGATCGGCAAGGGCTATTCCGCCAGTGAAATCATCTGGGAGATATACAAGCAGGAAGCGATCATTGCCGATATCAAGTGGCGCGAACCTAAATGGTTCCGCTTCGATCAGGATACCATGAGTGAGCTGCGCATGCTCGATATCGCCAGCCCGGATGGCAGGGCGCTGACCCCGTTCAAATATGTAACGCATTTTCACAAGGCGAAATCGGGCATCCCGGTGCGCGGCGGCATTCTGCGCCCGTGCGCATGGATGTACCTGTTCAAGAATTACGATTTCAAGGACTGGGTCACCTTCGCCGAGATCTATGCCCAGCCGCTGCGCGTTGGCAAGTATCCCAATTCTGCCTCCGAGCAGGAGAAGGATGTGCTGCTGCAGGCCGTGGCCAACATGGGCAGCGATGCCGCTGCAATCATCCCGGAATCGATGCTGATCGAATTCGTGGAGGCCGGCGGCAAAACCGGCAGCACCGATCTCTACGAGCGGCTTGCCCGCTTCTGCGATGAGCAGATGAGCAAGGGTGTGCTTGGCCAGACATCAAGTGCCGATGCCCAGAGCGGCGGCATCGGTACCGGCCAGGCCGATCTGCACGGCGAAGTGCGCGATGATCTGCTGAAATCGGATGCGCGCCAGCTCTCCGGCACCCTCTCCCGCGATATCGGTCGCCCGATTATCGATCTGAATATGGGGCCGGTGCGGCGTTATCCGAAGATTACTGTCATCGTCGAAGACCCGGAGGATCTGGCGCTGCTCGGCAAGAATGCCAATCTGCTGCACAGCATGGGCCTGCCGATCGGTCAGGATTTTCTCTACAAGAAGTTCAACATCCCGAAGCCGGAAGCCGGTGAGGATATCCTGCCGCAGGCGATGCGGCAGCCCCCTGATCTTCCGGATGCAGATGAGCAGCAATCAACCGATCTGGCTGCCAATGCACAACAGGCCGATTCTTCTCCGGCCGAGCCATCAGACATGATCGCCGAGCGCATGAATCAGGAAGGCACAGTATCAATGCGCGGGTGGCTCGACGCGATCGAAACCATGCTGGCTCAAGCCGATAGCCTGGAGCATTTCAGGGCAATGCTTCTCGCTGCATATCCCGATCTGGACGGCGATCGAATGGGATCAATGATCGCCAACGCTATGCTGGCGGCAGAGGTTGCGGGCCGTTTCGATATCGAGGAGTCCGCCGGCGATGCCTGATACTCAACCATCGGTTTTGAGCGGCGCTTTCGCGAAGCCATTCCCCGAGCAGGTTGCTTTCTTTCGCGGCAAGCTCGGTAATCTGGTGCCGACAGCGCGATGGGATGATATATCAAGGTCTGCTCATGATCGTGGCTTCATGGTGGCTGGCGCGGCCAAGGCCGATCTGCTGGCCGATCTGGGTGCAGCTGTTGATCGCAGTATCAGCGAAGGCAAGAGCATCGGTGCCTTTCGCAAAGATTTCCGCGCCATCGTCGAGAAGCACGGATGGCATGGGTGGACAGGCGATGAATCGGATGCCCGCCGCGCCTGGCGGACTCGCATCATCTACAACACCAACGCCATCACCAGCTATTCGGCCGGCCGCCTGGCGCAGCTGCGCCAGGGAAACTTCCCGTTCTGGGTCTATCGCCACAACGATTCGGTCAACCATCCGCGCCCGCTGCATGTAGCCTGGGATGGTTTAACGCTCCCCTCCGATGCGCTCTGGTGGAAAACCCACTATCCGCCCAACGGCTGGGTTTGCCGCTGCTATGTGCTTGGCGCCCGCTCGGCAGCCGGCGCGAAACGCCTTGGTGGAGATCCGGACAAGAAGCCGGAGTCGTCATGGAGCGAGTCAGACCCTAAAACAGGTGGCCCTGTCGGTATCGATAAGGGCTGGGACTACATGCCCGGTGATTCTGTATCGGATACCGTGCAGGCAATGGCGAGGAAGACACAACAATGGGAATACACCCTGGCCAAAGCCTACATGCAGGGCGTGCCATCCACCGTGCGTGATGATCTTGTCCGGGCGTATCGCGAGCTACCATCAGTGGCCGATGATGTGAGGCGTTATGCAGCCGCATCTCTTGAAGGACGATCAGTTGCGCCATATAGAACTATCGGCCTGCTCACGTCAGCTGATGTGGCGAAGGTCGCAACGCTTAAAGATGGGCTGGATGTGTCCTTGTATGATTATGCAGTAGACCGTAGTGCGGTCGGTCATGTGCGGGATCATCATGGCGATGCCGGCACGGAAGCGAAGCGCGGGCAACGTGCGATCGTCGCAGATGATTATGCCATGCTTCCGAAAATTCTGAATAACCCGGACACTGTCACTTATGGGGGAACAACGGATATAGGTCGGGATGCGATCAGGTTTACGAAAGCCATCGGTGATGAATTATTTACAGCTGTGTTCGAAATCAGATCGGGGAGAAAAATGCTGGTGCTGCAGACTTTCTATGCGGGAAAAAAATGAACCGATCCCGCCACCCTACGTCCAAGTCGCTTCTGGGTATGAGCCAGACGGTGGCATGATCAGTTCACTGATTAGGAAGTATAGACCACTATGAAGATTAAAATCAATGACAGCGAGCTGCAGGCTACATTTCGAAAGCTGATTGAGGCAGGCACGGATATGGAGCCGGTCTTCCGCGATATCGGTGAATATCTGATTTCATCCACCAGGCAGCGATTTGTCGATGGCGTTGGGCCTGATGGAGAGGCGTGGGCTGAAAATAGCGAGCTGACGCTCTCGCGAAAGAAAGGCGACAAGCCACTGATCGGAGAAACCAAACGCCTCTCCAATGAGCTGGCCTATGCCCTGCTGGGTGATGGCCTGGAGTTCGGATCGACGATGGAGTATGCCGCTGTGCAGCAGTTCGGTGCAGATCAACGATCCTTTACAGGCGGCAAGTCGCCCTGGGGCGATATTCCGCCCCGGCCGTTTATCGGCCTCTCTTCAGAGAATGAGGTGGCCGTCAGGGATATTCTGATTGAACACCTGCTTGGCTGATGTTGCGGCAGCGGTGATGATGTGTGGCCTGCTTGCCAGTGCCTGAAATTGACTCCATGATGGCTGCATTACTCAACAGGGCAGCCGCCGGAAGCACTTCCGGCGGTTTTGTTTTTTCTCCCCTTCATTCTTCGCATCTATGGCGAAGCGCACCAATCAACCACAGCGGCAGCAGGCCCGGCAGATCGATGTCGGGCTCGTTATCTGCTCGATCGATCCGGCCACTCTGGCCGAGGATAATTCCCAGCGCATCCATCTGATCCCGGTCAATGCCGACGGTATGGTGGTCGGCTTCGATGGGCGCAAATGGAAATACAACGGCGCGAATATCATCGCCAATGCTGCCGGCATGAAGGTGCACCTCCCCGGCGACTATCATCACGCATCACTCGATGCGCAGAAGACCGGAGCGGTTGCCCCGGCATCCGGCTGGGTTGATCCCGCAACCCTGACAGATGAAGCCGATGGCATCTGGGGGGCGGTCGAATGGACGCCCAATGCAGCCGCCGCTATTCGCAACCATGAATTCAAATACACGTCGCCCGTTTTTACCGCACACAAAGTGAGCGGAGAGACGCTGGCGCTCAAGGGTTTCGCACTGACCCACTACCCGAACCTCGGCGATCTCACGCCGGTGGCAAACGCACAACTGGAGGATAAATCGATGGATGAACTACTCGAGCGGATTAAATATCTGCTGAACCTGCCCGAGCTTGCGACCCCTGAAGAGATCCTGGCTGAGCTGGAGAAGGCGGTTGCCCGTCTGAGTGCCGCAATCAG
>MNWZ01000055.1 GCA_001871925.1 Zetaproteobacteria bacterium CG1_02_53_45 | reverse complement strand
CTGATCCCTCACGACTTGGTTACATCGTTCGGGCACATTGGGGTATTGAAAACAATCTGCATTGGGTGCTGGATTATGCTTTTGATGAAGATTCCAACCGTGCACGAAAAGGAAATAGCGCGGCAAATATGGCAGTGGTTCGGCATATTGCTTTGAATCTGATCAAAGCCGATACATCATCCAAAATCGGCATTAAGAATCGAAGGCTTAAAGCTGGATGGGATAATGATTATTTGGAAAAACTGCTAATGGGAAAGTAACAGTTTTAATGCGATTGCCCTGTCGGTGGCATGACAATCTACTACACGATTTTCCTGATCGGCAGTGCACTGCAAAATTACCAGACTCACGAAGAGAATATCGCATTACGTATCGAAAGCGTGGAGCGCGAAAAAGCCGTACGAACGTCAGAGAAAGAGCTTCAGTTAAGTGAGGAGAAATTCCGCACGCTTACAGAACACGGCTCCGATATCGTTTCAACAATCAGCAGGGATGGCATCATCAACTACCTGAGCCACTCAGCTGAACGCATACTCGGGCACAGCCCGGAGGCGCTGGTCGGCAACGCGCTGTTCGATCTCGTACACGAGGATGACCACCATCAACTCTACGATGCCATCGAAGAGATGCATGGCAATCCGGGTAAAAGTGTTCCTGTCGAGTTTCGCATCCGTGACCACGAGGGCAACTGGCGCGATATCGAATCCAACGGCCGCACAACAAGCCATAGCGACTATGGTCAACTGATCCTTAATTCACGTGATGTCACCGAGCATAAGGAACTGGAGATACAATTACGCCAGTCCCAGAAGATGGAGGCAGTCGGCACACTGGTCGGAGGTATCGCCCATAACTTCAACAACAATCTGGCTGCCATGACGGGAAACATCTACCTGACCCGCCTTTCCTCGCAAGGCAATAGCGACGCCCTAAAACGCCTCGACGCGCTGGAAACACTCGGCACGCGCTCAGCAGACATGATCAAGCAACTACTGGCTTTTGCCCGCAAAGACCGTCTATGCATGAAGCCATTTTGTCTGAATGAACTGATCAACGAAGAAGTCTCGCTGGTCAACAATATAATTATGGAAGACATCGAGTTAAGTTTTGATATATGTCACACGAAGATGATGATTCAGGGTGATGCCTCCCAAGTCCAGCAGGCACTGGTCAACCTGTTCATCAATGCCCGCGATGCAGTTACCGATACAACCGATCCTGAGATCACCTGCACGCTGGCTACATATCAGCCCGATAATGCCTTTCATCATCGTCATATGGACACGAAGGGCGAATTGTTTGCACACCTGAGCATACGGGATAACGGCTGCGGCATCAGCAGTAAAGATATAGACAAAATATTCGAACCGTTTTTCACCACCAAGGATGTCGACAAAGGTACCGGACTCGGGTTGGCAATGGTCTACGGCGCCATACAGACTCATGGCGGCGCTATTGATTAGCGGAACCACGATCCACCTCTACCTGCCCCTGATCCACAGCAAAACAGATGAGCCGGCACTCGGCATCCCCGTCAAATCCATTGTGCAGGGACAGGGAGAAACCATTCTGCTCGTTGATGATGACAAGAGTGTTCTTCTTTCAACCAGCGAAGTGCTGACCAGCCTTGGCTATCGTGTACTGACCTCCGAAAACGGTATTGCAGCCCTTGAACTGTTCGATGAGAAATCAGCCGACATATCACTGGTACTGACCGACATTGTCATGCCGAAAATGGGGGGTGAAAAACTGGCCGAAGCCATCAACACAAGGAGCAAAACCACGCCCATTATTTTTTCAACAGGCTATGACAGAAAGGAGTCAACTCAGCATGAACCAGCATTCAGTCATAACACTATTTTGTACAAACCATTTTCAATAAGCAGCCTCAGCCAAAGCATCCATGAGTCGCTTCAGCGCCATTAACGCTCGTCGACAGGAATGTAGGATTCACCTGTTTTACCGACATAAATCTGAGCCGGACGATAAATGCGACCTGTGCCCAGTTGTTCTTTCCAGTGCGCCAGCCAGCCGGCAACACGGGCAATAGCAAAAATCGGTGTAAACAGATCGGTCGGGATACCCAGCTTGCGATACACAATACCGGAATAGAAATCGACATTCGGACAGACGCCCTTCGCACCCAGCGTTTCCTCGGATAACTTCTCCACCTGACGGGCGATGAGGTAGTTGGTATCAACACCGATCTTGTCAGTCAGCTGCTTGTAGAGCTTCACCAGCAGGGTTGCGCGCGGGTCGCGGGTTTTGTAAACACGGTGACCAAGGCCTGCAATCTTCTCCCTGCGCTCCAGCTTGCCGTTCAGATAGGACTCGACATTTTCCACCGATCCAATCTCATCAAGCATGTTCAGCACATCCTCATTGGCACCGCCATGCAGAGGGCCGGAAAGCGAGCCTATCGCAGCGCTGATCGAGGTGTAGGGATCGGCATGCGTGGATGCCGTCACCAGTGTTGAGAAGGTACTGGCATTCATCTCATGTTCGGCATGCACAATAAAGGCTACATCGAGAATCCTTGCCGTCAGAGGGTAAGGCTCCTCGCCTGTCAGCATGTAGTAGAAGTTGGCGGCATGCGAGAGATCATCACGCGGCGGGATCGGATCATCGCCATGGCGCATGCGTGCATGCGCCGCCACCAGCGTCGGCAGCTTGGCAATCAGATTCACGCAAACATTGTCAATCGTCGCCTTCTCCAGCTCGCCGGAAAGACTCTTGGGAAACGGATAGAACATGCCAAGTGCAGCAACCGTCGCCTGCAGTGAGTCCATCGGATGCGCCGATTCAGGAAAACACTTCATCATGTCACGGATGCGGAACTTGATACGGCGATGGTGTTTCAGCTTTTTATCGAAATCACTGAGCTGCTCAGCCGTTGGCAGCTCACCGTGCAGCAGCAGGTAGGATGTTTCTTCAAATGAGGATTGCTCAGCCAGCTGCTCAATATCGATGCCGCGATACTCGAGATAACCAACCTTGCCATCCACCATGGAAACAGCCGACTCGGCTACCGGAATACCAGCCAACCCGGGTGAATAGCAGGAAATTGATTGATCTGTATTGTTATCGGCCATCTTATTGCTCCAGTGATGAAATCGAGTGATTGCTCCGCAAGGAAATCGCAGCATAGCAAATCATTGCCGCTGTTCCTAATACTTCACTTACTGCTGCGCCCCAGCGGATGGCTGCGATTGACCAGGTCATGCAAGCGGGCACGCGTGACATGGGTATAAATCTCGGTGGTGGTGATATGCGCATGCCCCAGCAGCATCTGCACCGCCCGGAGATCAGCGCCGTGATTGAGCAGATGCGTAGCAAATGCATGGCGCAGGGTATGCGGCGATGGTAATGGGGTAATTCCGGCCAGCAAGGCATACTGTTTAATTCTCAGCCAGAAGTTCTGCCGGGTCATGGCCTTGCCGGCACGTCCTGCGAACAGGAATGGTGAAGCCGGTAGCGCAGGGCGCACAGCCATCCAGTCGCGCAACCAGCGGGCAGCTTCTTCACCAAATGGAACCAGCCGCTCCTTATCCCCCTTACCGATCACGCGTACCAGGCCGGCCCCCATATCAGCATCAGCCAGACGCAGATTGACCAGCTCACTGACGCGCAGCCCCGTAGCGTAGAGCAGCTCCAGCATCGCCCTGTCGCGCAATCCTGTCGGCGTATCCGTATCCGGCGCATAGAGCAACGACTCCACATCCCGCTCCCCCATCAGCTTGGGTAACGGCCTGCTTTTGCGCAAACGCGGCAGATGGCGGGCCGGATGGTCCTCACGTTGACCCTGATCCTGCAAATAGGTAAACCATGTTGAGAGTGCGCTGCGGCGG
This sequence comes from Zetaproteobacteria bacterium CG1_02_53_45, assembly GCA_001871925.1. Taxonomy (GTDB): domain Bacteria; phylum Pseudomonadota; class Zetaproteobacteria; order Mariprofundales; family Mariprofundaceae; genus Mariprofundus. Next base: position 18,287 of record MNWZ01000055.1, on the reverse strand, counting down.
CGCTGAATGGTACTCTCCTTCAATCCTCCACGGCGCAGTGAGGCCAGATAATTCAACACCGCAGACTGATCTGCCTGCATCAGGGTTGTGTGACTATTCTGGAAAAACTGCTCTGCGTGCAGCAGGTCGGAGCGATACGAGACCGTCGTTTTCGGTGACCAGCCGCGCAACATAGCCAGCCGCTGCAGCTGCCCAGTGATGCGCTCCTCGTTGTCTGCCGTCTGTTGATCCATGCTTGCACCCTAATCACTTCAAACACAGCAGTCATCGCGCCGAAGACAAAGATATGCTAGTTTGCCCCCCGACCCTTGCAGACAAAGGCTTGCGGCATGCATAGAAACAGGCTCAGCCTCTTCTCTTAGACGGATTTCAGTGATACCAACCCCTGATTACCCCCCCAAAAAAGCAGCAGCCCCTTGCATTGGTCACAATATAACTAACGCGACGCTTCGAATATGATTATATTCACGGGGTCAAAAATTTTATAAGAGTAGTGCCGGCATTATCTGCATACTCTTTGCTAACGAGATAGATTCAGCGGTGAAAATCGCTGATTGTGGAATACAGACAAGTGCTCTACCCTGAACATTGAAGGTTCAGATGAGGCAACAGGTCGCAGGATATACCTGCTTCCCCCCTCGCGAAAGCTCAGTGACATCCGGTTACTGATGCCGGAATTAAAAAAGCCGTCGCATAAAGCAACGGCTTTTTTAAAGCTAACGCGAAAGGGGGAAGTGACATTGAGTCACTTCCCCCTTTCTTTGTTGGTACCGAGGACTGGAGTCGAACCAGCACTTCCGTGAGGAAACTGGCACCTGAAGCCAGCGCGTCTACCAATTCCGCCACCTCGGCATATGGTCTTCTTGCAGCTCGGCTGCGCGAAGGCGGCGAATCATAGGATGGAGAACAACAGTGTCAAGCAAGAAAAACAGTGAAAGTAAAAAATTCAAGTGGTCGGATAAACCTGCAGGGCGCGAGAAGCCCGAACGCAGCAGCAGCGACCGCAAGCCGGGCCGTCGTAACAGGCCCGATGCAGCTGCCCAGACAGCCGAGCCGCATGGCCAGGCAAAGTCACCCTGGGCCCGCAAAAGCGACAAAAAAGAGCAGCGCCATGATCAGAAGAAGGGTCATTCAAAAGCGCATGGCAAATCCCAGGTAACCTTTACAGGCAAGGTTTCCGCCCACCCGGACGGCTTCGGCTTTGTCGATGTAGAGGGTGTCGAAAAAGGATTTTTCCTGCCGCCTGATCAGATGCGTGACCTTATGCATGGTGACACGGTTGAAATTCGTGCCGTGCGCAACCGAGGCCGCGAATCGGCTGAAGTGGTACGCATTATTGAACATGCATCGAACATTCTGGTCGGTCAGTTTCTCATTCAGAACAGTATAGGACTGGTGCAGCCGCGCTCGCGCAAAATGCCGCAGACGATCCTGATCATGCGCAACGATGCCAATGGCGCCAGCGATGGCGACTGGGTACGCATTGAAATCAAACGCGGACAGGGCCAACTGCGCGGCAAAGTGCTGGAAGTGCTGGGCGATAATCTCACACCATCCCGCCTGATTGATCTGATTGTCGCCGAGCTGCAGCTCGAAGCCGAATTCCCCGCGCCTGTCATGGCTGAAAGCAGCCGCATACCCGATACGGTGGCTGAAGCCGATATCAAGGGACGCAAAGACCTGCGCCATCTGCCGTTTGTTACCATTGACGGTGAAGACGCACGCGACTTTGATGATGCCATTTGTGTACAGCCGCGCGGCGACGGTTTTGAGGCCTGGGTTGCCATTGCCGATGTCGCCCACTACGTCAAACAGAAATCACCGCTCGATCAGGAAGCGCTGGCGCGCAGCAACTCATTTTATTTCCCTGACCGGGTGATCCCGATGTTGCCCGAGAAGCTTTCCAATGGCCTCTGCTCGCTTAATCCGCATCTGGCACGTCTGGCCATGACTGTGCGCATGCGCTTTGATGCCAACGGCACACGCCGCTCCATTCATGTCTATGAATCGGTCATCCACTCACAGGCGCGCCTGACCTATAATCAGGCTGCGGCATGGCTTGAAAAAGGCGATGAAAGTGCTGTCGAAAAACCTGAAATCCGTCAGATGCTCGATGATACGTCACGTCTGTTCCGCAAACTGGAGCGCAAGCGCGAACAGCGCGGCGCGCTCGATCTGGATATGCCGGAAGTACGCGCCATTCTCAAGGATGATGTTGTCGTGGATATCGTGGCCTCGGAGCGGAATATTGCCCATCGCCTGATTGAAGAGATGATGCTGGCGGCCAACACGGCCGTTGCCGAATATATGGAACAGCATGAATGCGCCTTGCTTTATCGTATTCATCCGGCCCCCGAGCGCGAAGCCATTGAAACGCTGAACGAGTTTCTTGCGCCGTTCGATCTCTTTGTTGCTCTGCCCAAAGCTGATTCGGAAGACGCCAAGGTTAAACCGGCCAATGTACAGCGCGTACTGGAAAAATCCGAAGGCAAACCGTTTGCGCATGTGTTGCACAGGCTGGTGCTGCGCTCCATGCAGCAGGCCAAATATACACCGGTAAACGAAGGCCACTTCGGTCTGGCTTATGACTGCTATACACATTTCACCAGTCCGATCCGCCGTTATGCCGACCTGGTCGTACATCGCCGCCTGAAAGCTCTGATCAGGGGTGAAGATCCCAATAAGGTACAGCCTGCCAACACGCTGGAAGGCATCGGCACGCAAACCTCGATTCAGGAGCGCAAACAGCAGCGCGGCGAATGGGATACCCAGGCTATGCTTGCAGCCCTGTTCCATGCCAGGGATGTAGGCAAAACCATGCCGGCCCGCATTGCCGGACTGACCAAACGCCGGATCTTTTTTGAGCTTGAGCCCACCATGGCCGAAGGTGGTCTGAATGTGGATGATCTGCCCGGCTCTTTTGTACTTGATGATACAGGCCATCGACTGACCGCCAAGGCCGGAGGACTCTCCTATCACCTCGGTGATCAGCTGAATGTGATTATCGACTCCACCGACCCGGTACGCGGCCAGATCAATCTCCGCATTGCGCCGACCACGGCAGAGTAAAGCGTTGTTGCGCAATCCTGTCACATAGGCAGGATTGCGCCCGCTAAAAACAGTTGCTGGCCGGGATGGTGGAACTGGTAGACACAAGGGACTTAAAATCCCTCGGTAGAAATACTGTACGGGTTCGACTCCCGTTCCCGGTACCAACAAGCAATTTTAGAATTAATAATTCTAAAATTGCGCGTTAGGGAGAGATGATTCATCATCTCTATTTTTCGACTGTCATGCATGCGTTAGAAAGAGACGATTTATCGTCTCTATCTTGACCCAAACCAAGTTATAGCGGGTCAGAATGAGGCAACTCACCGTCTGTAACTCCACTCCTGTTAAAAGGAAAACCCCATGTTCATCAAAATCGACAAACAAACCCTTGAAAAAGAAGTCATCAGCAGCGAAGAGATGGTCGCTGTTCTCGAGGATGATTATAAAGATGATGAAGTCGATGAAATTTTAACCGAGATCGTCTGCGGCATTTATGAGCACAGCAACGCATTGGCTATCTACAAGTACAGGGCATAACCCCCCGGCCAACTTAAAACCGGCTGCCGATATCCCCGGCGATATAGATGGTGGCATACCAGAGGATTAGCGAGCCGATAATTAAGGGCAATGGCCTGCCAAGCTCTTTGAGAATTCTTTTCTTTGGATAGCCTTTAACCAAACCGCGAACCAGAATCGCCAGCATCAGCAGCACAGCAATGCCGTAGGTCGCATAAAAAATCAGCCACAGATCTTCAGTCATTGCAGCAGCTTAAACGATAGCAGGCTGAATTTCACCTCAATCATCAACTATCAACCCCGGCTGCGGATTATTACTCGCCCGCTAATAGGGTTCCATGCTCTTTTCATAAAAACGGCAATGATTTTTGCCGCCATTTTTAGCGGCATACATCGCTGTATCGGCCTGGTGAATAAGCGAATCCATATCCGCATGATCATCAGGGTATATGGCAGCGCCAACGCTCCCGCCTATCGTGCATTGTTCACCATTGAGCACATAGGGCTGCGAAAGCAGCGCGATCATCTTCCCTGCTATTGCTGCGACATTTTCCTGACTTTTTACATCATTGAGAACAAAGGCAAACTCATCACCACCAAAGCGTGCAACAGTGTCAGATTCCCGTATGGACTTCAGCAGCCGCACCGCCACCTCTTTGAGCAACAGGTCACCTGCAACATGGCCAAGCGTATCATTCACACCTTTGAATCCATCCAGATCCAGAAACAGTATGGCCAGCTTATGCCCGTGCCTTTTAGCCTGAGCCAGCGCTGTTTTTACATGATCGAAAAAAAGCGTTCTGTTGGCCAACCCGGTAAGCGCGTCATAGTGAGCCAACCTGCGAATCTCCTCTTCATTCTTTTTGCGCTCGGAGATATCCCCCACAATACCAACAAAGAAGTGTTCACCACCTGAAACCATATCACTCACAGAAAGAGATACCGGGAAAGTGCCCCCGTCCTTATGCTGTGCCGTGACTTCTCTTTCAATACCAACCACACGGGCCAGATTGGTCTCCAGATAACGCTGGAGGTAGCCATCATGCGCACTCTTGTCCGGCTCCGGCATCAGCATACTGATATTCTTCCCAACAACCGCTGCAGACGTATAGCCAAACATCTTTTCCGCAGCGGGGTTAAAGGTTTTGATGACCCCTTGCGCATTGATAAGAATGATGCCCTCCATTGCATGACTGACAATGGCCTCCGTCAGCAACTGATTTTTTTCAAGCTCGTCACGTGCCTCTTTGGCCTGAGTGACCATTTTCCAGATCAAATGCGCTTCATAACCACCGATGATGCTGCATGGTCCAATGATGCCTGCCGCCAACTCTGAAACAGCTTCGTCATGCGTGAGGTTGAATGCCGTACATGGCTTACAGGCGTTCAATGCTTTTTCAGTATCGGCAAAAACAGGTATGTTTAATTTCTCAGCCAGCGAACAGGCAGGCGCATCAGGATTCGGATCCACGACACCGACCACATGGAACAACGCTTCATCCTCGAGCAGCGTAACAAACTCCAGGCCGCCCCGACCACCGCCGATAATCAACACCGGTTGAGACTGATCCCCTTGTCTTGCCATATACACCCCTCCGCAGACCAGATAGACCTCGCCTGCAACAATAACCATCAAAACGCTAGCAAGATTCAGGCCCCTTTCCGAGCTTTCGTGTCAAAGCACTGCATTCATTTCGCAAACATGGCATGATCGCTACATGCGATCGGCAACATACGCAAACCTGATTAACCTGTAGGGTGCCGTTTCCATTTCCCCAAGAGATGGCACTGCAGGCCAGGGAGCCCCCATATGATAGAGCAAACTGCTGAGTCACAACTGGCTGATATTGAAGAGCTCGCTCCGATTGAAAGGGCAACGATCGAAGTTCTGAAATCCAGAGGAGCCAGTAAAGGGGTGAGAAGAGCAACGCTGTCCATCATGCAAACCGGCAAGTCAGAAAAGTATGGCACTGTTCGCCTGGCCTGCACGCCTCAAGGCAATATCTGGTATGTGGTAACCGAACTCCCCGTTGAAGGAAGCGTAGCACCAGCACCGCTCAGACATGAGCGGGAAGCGATCAAGCTATTCGCTGCATTGTGCAAAGCCGAATAAAACCCCGATCCCGCTATGGCGCCACCCGGGCCCGAACGATGCCAATACGCAGGCTGTTCAACTGCTCCTGAGTCAGTGACCCGGTCAGCCCAAGTCAAACAACTGCTGACTTCCAGCCGCAACCGTACCCCTGAATGAACGCTCTATCTGCTGCGTTTGCCCCGCCGCATTGTTAAACTGCACGGCGACAACCAGATCGGCAATGCTGCGTGGCGTCGGATTGGAAACCTGCGCAACAATTCTGCCCTGCCCGTCCCGCCCTGCTTTAACCTGAACATATTTGCCCGGATTATCGTTCAGGTCGAGCTCCACAAGCGCACCATAAGCCTGTTTGCCCAGCGCCCCCTGAACCCCTGCCACCCTGGCATAATAACCCTTGGCCTCATCGAGCCGCCCATCCTGCCTGGCCAGATTGCCCAGCGAGTTATAGGCATCAGCCGTGGGCAGCAATGTTACACTGCGCTGCAGATCCGAGCGCGCCTGAGCGGCCAGCTTCAAGCGCTCGCTCACCAGCCCCCGCTGCAGATAGTAATAAAAGAAATCCGGATTCAGGCTTGTGGCTTTATCATACTGCTTCATGGCCGGTTTCAGACGGTTATTCTTCTGCTCGACATCACCCATCAAGCCATAGAATTGCGCCTCTTTCGGTTCCATCGCAATGGCTCGCCCGGCCAGACGGCGGGCGGTTGCCACATCACCTTTAGCCAGTGCCCCACGCCCTGTATCATATGCATCATAAGCCGGTTTACTGCGCATCAGACCAGCTGTCTTGGCACGAAAGCGCGCCACCCCCTGCTCGCCGCCTTTGGGAAGCGTTGCCAACAGCGCTTCATTGTTGCGCACGCGCTCCTGCGATGGCGGATGGCTGGCAAACATGCCACTCATCCAATCCTGCTGTTTGCCCTCCGAGAGCTTCACAAAGGTGCGCTGCAAATCCACCGCGCCCTGTGCATCGTAACCGGCCCGCACCATATACAGCATGCCGTAGTAATCCGATTCGCGTTCAGCATCCCGTCCATATTTCTGGCTGATCAGCTGCGCACCGATGCCCGCCCCCATTTGTGCCAGATCAGCATAACCTGTGCCTTGCGTGGCAATGGCTGCACCGGCCACACCTGCCTGCAGCAGTATACCCTTCGACATGCTTTGTGCGCCGTGTCCGGCCGCCGCATGTACAATTTCATGGCCGAGTACTGCCGCCAGTTCGGCTTCGCTGTTCAATGCGGTTAACAGGCCTCGGTTGATGGATATTTTGCCACCGGGCAAGGCCCAGGCATTGGGCACACCGTTGTTAATCACCTTGAATTCATAGGGAAGCTTGCGATCACTGACTGCGGCAAGGCGCTGGCCAACCTGACTGACATAGGCTGTAAGTTCGCGATCCACCACGTAATCACCGCCCTGCGACTGGCGTGCAGGTGCATATTGCTGCGCTCCGATGGCCAGTTCCTGCTGCTCACTGACCAGACTTAACTGGCTCTCTCCGGTCACCGGATTGGTAACACAAGCCGACAGTGTAGCGCTGACCAGCATCAGTAATAACAGTTGTTTTTTCATCATGAGCTCCTCTGTTTTACGATACGGCATCCGGTTTATCGAATCACTGCGCGGACTTACGCTACAGTCAGATTCACAAACTTACGCTTGCCCAGCTTGATCAGGTAGGGGCCACCCGGCTTGAGCTGATAATCCTTGTCGGCCACCTTCTCACCATCGATGGAGAGCGCATTCTGTTTCACCATACGGATCGCTTCACCGTTGGAGGCAGTGAGTCCCGTGCGGGTCAGGGCATGAATAATCCACAGCGATCCCTCCTCGGCAGCAAGGCTTGCCTCGGGCACATCGTCGGGCACTTCATTTTTGGCAAACTGTGCCTCGAAACCTTCACGTGCCATCCCCCCTGCACCGGCACCGTGGAAACGTTCGACGATCAGGGCGGCCAACTGCTTCTTGGCTTCCATCGGATGTTTGGCCTTGATCTCATCAAGACTCACATCAGTGAGTAACTCGTAGTATTTATACATCAGTTCATCCGACACACTCATCAGCTTGCCGAACTGTTCCCTGGCAGGTTCCGCCACGCCGACATAGTTATTCAGCGACTTGGACATTTTATTGATGCCATCGAGCCCTTCGAGCAACGGCATGGTGAGAATCACCTGTTGCGCCTTGCCGTATGCACCCTGCAACTGACGCCCCATCAGCAGATTGAATTTCTGGTCGTTGCCGCCCAGCTCCACGTCCGCATCCAGAGCCACAGAGTCATACCCCTGCACCAGCGGATAGAGGAATTCGTGGATGGCGATGCTTTGTCCGCCCTTATAGCGTTTTTCAAAGTCGTCACGCTCAAGCATGCGTGCCACAGTAGCTTTACCGGCAATCCGGATCAGATCGGCAGCCGTGAGATTGCCCAGCCACTCGGAGTTGAAGCGCACTTCAGTCTGTTTGGGATCAAGAATCTTGAACACCTGCTCTTTATAGCTTTCGGCATTGAGCAGCACTTCATCGTGCGTCAGCGGCGGGCGTGTTTCATTCTTGCCGGTCGGATCCCCTATGGTGCCGGTAAAATCACCGATCAGGAACACAACCTGATGGCCGCAATGCTGAAACTGGCGCAATTTCTCCAGCAACACGGTATGGCCCAGATGCAGATCGGGTGCTGTCGGATCAAAACCCGCCTTCACGCGTAGCGGACGCCCCTCTTTTTTAGCCTCTTTCAGCTTTGCTTCCAGGCTACCTGCCGGCAAAATTTCCAGCGTGCCACGGCCAAGCAATTCCATCTGTTCCTGAATATTCATATCCACCTCACTGCAATCGGGTGCGAATCATTGCAAATTCATGCACATATCGCCACCGCAGCGAGACTTAGTTCGATGCTGATGTGTGCCATCCCGGCAAAAATACTCACCACATCCATGTGGTTCACCTTCGGCTCCTGATGGTCATGTCATTTCGCTTCCTGCGAAATGGTCAGCCCGCAAGGGCAAAAGCGTCGTTTCGCCCTTGCTTACACAAAATTGCAGGATAGCAATCTTGCACGCGTTACGTCCGAAGGATGCCAGACATGGACGTCTGGCATGAAAATCAAGCACTTACGCGCATGATTGTGACTCGCGGCATCGTGCCGTTCGCCTGAAGGCGGCTGCGCCGTCCAATCCGGCTTTCCTGCCGGATTGTGGCAGGCCATCCGTGGCCTGCACGGAAGCACTGAATAAAATCAGCGCTTCCTTAGAAAATGTTTGGTCGCGCAGCCAAAGGCCGTGTGCTATTATAAACTTCATCATGCATGATAAGGCCTGATAGATTATTATTTTTGTATTATAGTCACGCTTGCAACAATCAGGGCACTCCGGTTAAGCGGAGCAGCCACCACAAAAAGGAGAGAGGCATGTCCGAATCAACAACTGAAGCCAAAATCACAGAAGAAGCCCAGGCAGAAAACAGCAGCGAGACCTCAAGCTGCAAAGGAGCCGGCTGCTGCCGACCACACACAGGACTCTATATCGCAGTCATTGCCCTGTTGCTGGCAGCTTATTCTGTTTTCATTTCAGCCTCGGCCAACAACCCGGTCGTGGATGAACACCTGAACGCGATTGATTCCCGGATTTCCAGTATCACCACTCAGATCGAATCGCTCGGTAACGACATCAAGAGCAACCGTGAAAGCCTGATCCAGACCAAGCTGCAGCGCGCGCTTACCAGCATTCAGGAGATTGGAGGCATGGCCACAGAAGAGACCAAGGCGACTATTGCCGAAGTGGAAAAGATGCTGCGCGCACTGACTTCTGCTGGTGGTGCACCTGAAGCTCCGGCCGTTGTGGAGCCTGAAGTACCAGCCAGCGAACCAGCCGCAGTTGAGCCTGCCCCTGTTGATCAAGAAGCAGCCCCGGCCGCTGTAGAAGCTCAGCCTGAAGCTGCCCCTGCCGAAGAAGCTGCCCCTGCCGAAGAAGCTGCCCCTGCCGAAGAAGCTGTCCCTGCTGAAGAAGCGGCACCGGCAACAGATGCTCCAGTCGAAGCTGATCCGTCAGAACCACAGGCATTTTAATCTCTATATTCAGATAAGCAGTTTTGCCTCTGAGTTTATCATCCCTGTTCATCGGCATCATGTCCGGAACATCAGCTGACGGTATTGATATTGCTATCGTACGTATCGGCGATGCTCCGGACGGGCCGGTAGAGCTCATTCAGTTCTCGGAATATCCGATGCCGGCAGCCCTGCGCGAAGCTGTCCTGAAGCTGGCTGCATCGGACACAGGAGAGATCGATGCCATTGACAGCATGGGTGCACTGGATCGGGCGCTCGGCGTGGCCTATGCCGATACTGTACTGGCTGCCATTCACGGCGTCGGACTGAAAGAAACGGATATTGCAGCTATCGGCTGCCACGGCCAGACCATTCGCCACCGCCCGAAAGCGGAGCAGCCGTTCACGGTTCAGATTGGCTGTGCCGCCACCGTTGCCGAGCAAACCGGCATTACCACAGTGTCCGATTTCCGCAGTCGCGATATCGCAGCGGGAGGAGAAGGTGCGCCACTGGTTCCTTTCTCCCATCGTCGACTGTTTGCCCACGAACGCAAAAATATCGCAGTGGTCAACATTGGCGGCATCGCCAATGTCACCTGGTTAGGGTTGGATGGCACCACCATCGGCTTTGACACAGGCCCCGGCAATATGATTATGGATGGTCTGATGCTGGCATTCAGCAATGGTCGCAATACCTTTGACCGCAACGGCGAACTGGCCGCCAGCGGCGCGGTTAACCATGCACTGCTGGAAAAACTGATGTTACATCCCTTCCTGCAACGCAAGCCGCCCAAATCAACCGGACGTGAAGAGTTCGGCGAGGAGATGGTACAGCTGATTCTGGGCTGGCCGGATATTTCAGATGCCGATCGCATGGCCACTGCCTGTCAGTACACGGCCGACGCGATTGAAAACAGCATCGGCTTCATGCCCAATGAGCCGGCCAAATGGCTGGTCTGCGGAGGCGGCACTCGCAACCTGCATCTGATGCAACTGCTTAGCCGCCAGCTGGCTCCTGCCACGGTAAAAACCACTGAAGCCGAGGATGTGCCACCACAGGCGGTGGAGGCCGTATGTTTTGCCCTGCTGGCCAAGCAGACCCTGACCGGCGAAACCAACACCATCGCGGAGGTCACCGGTGCCGGACATAATGTCTGCGGCGGACAGATTACACCGGGCAATAACTGGAGCGAACTGCTGAAAAGTATTCCTGCATGGACCCGTTAACCCACGCCATCTCGGGTGCCGCACTGGCACGCGCTTTTCCAAAATCACGTTTGCCGCGCACCCAAACACTGTTCCTGATCCTGCTGACCATGGCGCCCGATGCCGACATTGTGCTGCGCTTCTTCTCCGAAACTCTCTATCTGCAGCACCATCGCGGACTTACCCATTCACTGCTGATGCTGCCGCTGTGGGGCTGGCTGGTGTTCAGCCTCTGCTCAAAACAGATCAAACAAAACCCGGCCATGCCGTGGATGATAGGGCTTGCCCTGCTCATGCACATCGGGCTCGACCTGATCACCACCTTCGGCACCATGATGCTCGCCCCCCTCTCCGACTGGCGCGCCTCACTGGATCTGCTGTTCATTATCGACCCGCTGTTTACCGGCTGCATGCTGCTTCCGCTGCTGGCCGGTTTTATCTGGACTCAACAAAAACGCAAACTGGGTGTTTTGAGCCTTGTACTGATGTTCAGCTATCTGGGGCTGGTTTACAATAATCAGCAGCAGGCCATTGATCTGGCCAGAAATGAGCATCCGGGTGCGATAGCCTGCAATGCCCTGCCACTGGCCTTTTCGCCCTTCAACTGGCAGCTGATTGCGATCTATCCCGATTACTACGCACGCGCCGCAGTCAATCTGAAACCGGGATTCGCCGGCACGCGGCCGCTGTTCGATGAAGCATTCGTCACCGGACTGATCTCGACACGCATGAGCGGGCCCGATGATATCTTCTGGCAGGAATTGCCGGCCATGCAGAGTGTAAAGGAGGCCGTGGGGCTGCCGGGCACGGCATTTTATGCATGGTTCGCCCGTTATCCGGTGTTGCTGAAACAGAATGAAAACGTCATCGAGTTCGGTGACCTGGCATTCGGCGGCGGCGGACCGGGCGTGCGCCCCTCATTCCTGCTGCATATTGATCTCAAGGGTGACGAGGCTATCAGCTCAGGCGTAGATGCCCATGCCGGCGCGATGAGCGGCAAACCTCGCGCATGGCTGATCTGGCGCAATGATCGCAAGAGCGAAATGAACCTCACTTCAGCGCCGTTTCAGTGGTTACAATAACCGTAGAAAGTCAGTAACGCCTGCGATGGCTTATTTGTCGATCAAAGCGCGAATCATCTGACTGAGTTTGCTGACTGAATACGGCTTGGAGATCATCATATCAAGGCTGATATGACCGGCCTGAACCAGTGTATTGCTCTTGTCATAGCCGCTTGCAAACAGCGCTTTGACATCAGGGTGCTGCTTCCGGATCTGTTGCAGTGCCTCCACCCCGCCCATATTCGGCATCACCACATCGAGAATCAGCAGGTCAATCTCATCATAATGAGCCGCATACACCTCAACAGCTTCCTGGCCATCGCAGGCTGTCAGCACTTTATAGTTCAGACTTTCCAGTACATCCTGCCCAGTTAAAAGGACCGAGGCTTCATCATCAACAAGCAGGATAGTTTCACCAACTCCGGGAAGCATCTCCCCTGCTGACTCCCCCATATCCACCGTATTGGAGGCGTGCTCCAGAGGCAGATAAACACGGAATGTGGTGCCCTCGCCCGGTCTGGACTCCATCTCAATGGCACCGCCATGTGACTGGATTGCGCCAAGCACCATGGAGAGACCGAGCCCGGTGCCTTTACCCACGCCCTTGGTGGTATAAAACGGTTCAAAAATATGCTCTGCAACGTCAGCTGCAATGCCCTTGCCGTTATCGCTGACGCTGATGCATGCGACCTCGGTAGCAGAGATGTCAGGGTTCTGCCTGAGAAAAGTCTCGTCTAGCGACCGCTGTTCCAGTTCAATAAAAATCGAAGGCTTTTCAATACCGTCCAGCGCATCACGGGCATTGTTAATCAGGTTAATCAGCACCTGCTGCAACAGGTTAATATCTCCGTTGACGGTCAGGGGGATATTCCGGATATGGTGTGTCAGGCTGATATTCTCGGGCACGGAAACTTCCTGCAGCTTGATCACCTCTTTCAGGAACGGGGCAATGGCAATGGGATTCATCTGCACCGTCCCTTTGCGGGAAAAAGTGAGCAGTTGCTGGATCATGCTGGCTGCCCGAAAAGCGAAATTCTCAACATTGGTCAACCTAGTCACCACATCAGGTAACGTAGCGGCAGCTTTCTTGGCCATATAGAGGTTGCCGGTAATACCAGCTAGCGTGTTGTTAAAGTCGTGGGCTATTCCGCCGATCAGCGTGCCGACAGCCTCCATCTTCTGCGACTGATGAAACTGCTCCTCCAGACTCTCATATTCCGTCAAGTCCTGCTGAATACCGATATAGTTTGTAATCTCGCCCTGCTCATCAAGCATCGGCGCAATCGTCAGCATGGCCGGGTAATGACTACCATCCTTCTTCCTGTCGATCAGCTTGCCATGCCACACCTCACCCCGGGTCAGGGTTTTCCACATATCCACATAAAACGACGCATCCTGTTTGCCGCTTTTCAGCATCCTCGGGTTTTGCCCCAGAACCTCATCCAAGCGGTATCCGGTCACCTGAGTAAACGCCGGATTAGCATACTCAATGGTGCCAGTGTCATCGGTAATCACCATGGCCTCGCCCGCCTGCTCAATTGCCTGCGACAACTTGCGCACCTTATTTTCAGCCAGCCTGCTGGCGGTGATATCACGACTGATACCGATAAGCCCGATCACCTTGTCGGTACTATCCCGGAACGGCACTTTCAGCGTATCAAGCAGCTTTTTGGAACCATCGGGATAGGTCACCCATTCATCATTCTGTTGTGCGATGCCTGATTCCAGCATCTCACTGTCTTTAACACGAAAAAATTGCGCCAGCTCTGCATCAAAAAGATCGAAGTCGGTGGCGCCGATAACATCAGCCTCCGTATCTTTACCGATAAGCGCACAAAATGCCTGATTACAGCCCAGATATACGCCATGGACATCCTTATAGAATATAAGATCCGGGATACTATCCCTCAAGCTCTGCAACAAGGAGCGAGAATCACCCAACGCCTTATAAGGATACTGCAAACTGCTGCGTACGATCGAATACAGAATCAGCCAGAAAGAGAACAGCTTGAAAATATGCCCCAGAAAGTTTGCCGGACCGTAGACACTGATATAATTTGTGAAGGCCAGTTCAGCAAAAATCGTCAGAACAATTGAGGCTGTCAAATACGGAAAAATGCCCGGTTTCAGTTGATCCTGATGGTGATACAGGTTGACCACCGCCAGCACAAGGATCAGGCATATGATATATTCACTGATGATCTTGAAACGGGTGAGCCCCTCCCCTTCGATATAGGCGTCAGGGAAATAACCACTCATAATCAGAACATAACAGACGACTGCGATCAATCCGAATGCAATAAACCTGACTCCGTTATGAAGCCACCGACTGCATAACAGCGGCGCGAAAAGCAGTACCAATGACTCAAAATACCGGTTGGCAATCCAGAACTGGGTTGAATGATTGGCCAGATCAATCGGATATATGACCATGCCCTTGTAAAGCAATGTGTGAATAAGGTCCATTGCGGCAACCCAAAAATAACCTGTGGCCAGAAACATGACGAAGTCATCACGTGCATGCTTGTAGGTGTACATTGCAACCACGAACATCACTACGCCAACGATAACCGCAAACAGCTCGGCCAGCGTGTGAAATAGCAGATAACTGTAAAAACTGCATAAGAGCAGCACGACGGCGAGCAAAACCGGCGTCAGCCAGAGCTCCCAGTCCAGAAGAGCGGCAAACTGTTTGAGTGTCGTATTTTTTTCAGGCATCAATCACATCCCGATTCGGATTCACAGGAATCCAATACTCTCCAGCATGACACATGCCAATAGTTGCAGGAGCAAACCATATGCTCGGGCTTCTGTCATTTGCGCTATCCGGTTTTTTGGTTTTAAATCAAGTAAATGCAACACTTAAGGAGTCTAGCATGCACAGATTGCGTATGATGATGCTCACAGCACTACTCATATTTCCCATATCCAGCTGGAGCGCCGAGATTGAAGGGGTGAGCCTGCCGGAAGCAATCCAGCTGGAGGGCAAAACACTGCAGCTCAACGGAGCCGGTATCCGCAGCAAATTCTTTTTCGATATTTATGTCGCGGCGCTTTATCTGGAACAGCATTCGTCCAATGCTGGCAGCATCATCACCGCCACGGCAACGAAACGCGTCAGCATGGACTTCCTCTATGATGAAGTATCAAAAGAGAAACTGACCGATGGCTGGAACAGCAGCTTTGCCAACAATCAGAGTGCACAACAGATGCGGGCTTTGCAGGAGCGGCTGAACCGGTTCAACAGCTTTTTTGTCACCTCACACAAAGGGGACCGGATAGTGTTTGATTTTACAGAGAGCGGTGCCACCCATGTATCAATCAACGGCCATCAAGCGGGGAGTATCGCAGGGGCGGATTTCCAGCAGGCGCTGTTATCGGTCTGGCTCGGCAACAAACCGGCGGACAAAAAGCTCAAGCAGGCCATGCTCGGCCACTGAGCTAATACTGAAAACGGAAGCGCTGAATCAATCAGCGCTTCCTGAACAGCTATGCGAAGCAGTGCTTAAGGATGCTCGCCATACTCAGCGATATAATCAGCCAAAGAAGCTTCAATCACCTTCGCCGCATGTTCGAAACCATAGGGTTTGCCAATTTCCACACGATGCGGCTCGTTGGGCACAAACTTGTAGGTAAGGAAGTAGTGCATCAGGCGATCAATAATAGCCGGCGGCAACTCTGAAATATCATTAATTTTCGACCAGAAGGGATCATCCTCGATCACGGCAATGATTTTATCGTCCGCTTCCCCGTGGTCACACATCGGCAGACCACCGACCACACGGGCATTGGCCAGGATTTCAATACGCGAAATCGGCCGCTCTGAAATCACACAGATATCCAGCGGATCGCCATCGCCCCGCTCTGCATGCGCCATCAGTGCACCGACACGATCGGCACACAGCGTGCGTGGAATAAATCCATAGAGCGCCGGATGTTGCGAGCTTGAACGGACAGAACGGTCAACGCGCAGATAACCGGATTTCTTGTCCACTTCAAACTTCACCGTGTCAAAAGGACTGATTTCGATATAGGCATGTACCCGCCTCGGCGGTTCGGCTCCAGAGTCCAGCCCGTGCCAGGGATGTGGTCGCCATTGGGAGAATGATTTCATGGCTCGTTTATAGCACAAAGCAGGTCAAATAACAGCAGTGTGTGTGTACCCCGGCTGCATTCAGCTACAGCCCTTACCCGCTTGCCCTGATAGGCAGGAAAACTGAAAAAGTGCAGCCACTGCCGGGGACACTGTCCACCTCGATATGACCATGGTGCTTCTGCACAATGCCAAGTACATACGACAGCCCCAGGCCTGTGCCCTGTCCGACTTCCTTGGTAGTAAAAAACGGCTCGAAGATCAATGGCTTTTGCTCTTCGGGTATTCCGACCCCGTTATCACTGACACTGAAACAGATATAAGGGGTAAAGCCCTGCTCAGGCTGTTGCCGCATCGCCAATGTCAAGCAACCCTGACCTCCCCCTGTTCAACGGCCTTGAGAGCATCGCAAGCGTTTGAAATCAGATGTTCGGCGACCTTATGCAACCGGGCTGTATCCGCTTCGACGATATCCGGCAGATCAGGGATCTCCCGTATCAGGACAACGCCGGGCGGCACCATTGCCTCCCCCCCTGCGACAGCTTCCCTGAAGAAACCTCCGGGCTTCTGCGGCCTGAGCACAACTTCGCTGTGCCCGACGTAGGTCAACATCTGGCGAATCATACCCGCTGCCTGAGCACCCAAAGCTTCTATCGTATTCAGCATCCTGATGGCCTCGGGACTTTCATTTTCAAGGTTCCTGACCAGATATGCATACCCATCATGGCGGCCAGAATATTATTGAATTCATGCGCGATACCGCCAACTGCAATACTGAGCGATTGCATTTTGATCTCATTGGAGAGTTTTTCCTGTAACAGCTGGTGCTCTGTATAGTCTCTCTGAACCGCTATGTAGTGAATGATCTTTCCATTCGCATCCAGAATCGGAGCAATCGACATCCAGACAGGAAACAGGGAACCATCCTTGCGACGGTCAACCATACGCCCGTTCCATGTTTTGCCTGCGCTGATCGTATTCCACATCTCTTTGTAAAAAGCTTTATTTTGTGCCCTGCTTTTCAGTAGCGCGAAGGGGTTTCTTACCAACCGCATCCGATGCGGAATAACCCGTTAAAACAGTAAACGCAGGATTAACATGTTCGATCACCCCTGCTGCATCGGTAATCATGATCGACTCGCCGGCATGTTCTATCGCCTGATGCAGCATCTCAATGTGATTGGCACAGATGCGCCGACGCTCCAGCATCTGACCGAGGGGAATGGAAAAAATCAGCAATACCAGCAGTGCAATCAAATACCAGTATACCATCAGCTCCTGCTGTTTTCCCATCGCCGCAGCGACATGATTGTCATCAATCCGAACCACAAGTTCCAGAAATAACCGGAGTCATAGGGATGATTCTTCAACATCGGAATATCGCTCAACTCAAGGGCAGGATGAACTGTCGCATACACATATGTAACCGCATCACGTTCAACAAGACCCGCGGCGGCAGTACTCATCGCCTGCCAGCTGGCAGCCGTGTCGATGACTGGAGTAAAACACGGTTGGTCATCGAGCTTGTGCCACTGCAGCAACGGATCGGGAGACGAGAGCACCATTGCACTGGAATCGACCAGCAGCTCATCCCCGAGAATCAGGGCGGCAGATGCCCTGAATCTATCCAGCATGGCTCCGGCCAGATAATTCATCAACAGATAACCGACCCGTTCGCCGGACTCATTATACACCCCCATACCGAAACGGATGGTTGGTTTATCGGGAACATCCAGCTTGCCCTATCCTGCATTCAGGTCGAGTTCAGAGATATAGAGCTGCCCGGACTGCAGTTGTTGCATCGCTTTGAAGTAATAGCGATCGGATTTGTCCTGCAGGACATCCGCAGAAGCAGTTGTCGGCATTCCGCCATTAAAACTCACCCTGATGATCTCCCTGCCATGCAGGTCCAGCAGGCGCAACTGATCAATACTGCGTGTACAGGGCAATCGCATTAAAACTGTTACTTTCCCATTAGCAGTTTTTCCAAATAATCATTATCCCATCCAGCTTTAAGCCTTCGATTCTTAATGCCGATTTTGGATGATGTATCGGCTTTGATCAGATTCAAAGCAATATGCCGAACCACTGCCATATTTGCCGCGCTATTTCCTTTTCGTGCACGGTTGGAATCTTCATCAAAAGCATAATCCAGCACCCAATGCAGATTGTTTTCAATACCCCAATGTGCCCGAACGATGTAACCAAGTCGTGAGGGATCAGT
>MNWZ01000054.1 GCA_001871925.1 Zetaproteobacteria bacterium CG1_02_53_45 | reverse complement strand
TTTATGCTCAATCAACATAGGGCGCGGCTGAACCGTGCGCTGATACTTCGAGCTTGTATCCTCATCGCGCAATATCTTGCGTACTGTATTTCTCGATAGTTGACGCTCTCGAACAATCTGCTTGATGCTCTTCTTTTCGACGAAAAAATCTCGCCTCACTTTTGCTTTCGTTTCCACTGTAGTCACTCCTGTTTTTACCTCCGGCCAAGTCAATGGACGGGGATCATACAGGGGGGTCAATTTTGGACGCTGTTTTGCCCCTCTAGGGGGTCAATTTTGGACGCTGAACAACAACTGATTATATAACCAACAAATTATTGTGGTTGAAAATACCTAAAATTATGTTATTTTTCCGTAGTTTTCATAGGGAAAAACTACCTCGCTTGCTTGACCGGCCCAGGTTCAAGTGGTAGCAAGCACGCCCTTTTTTCGAGAGAGGGACGGGGAGTTTCATAAGGTTTTAGGAGGGGGAGTTCATGGGCGCGACTTATCTCGCGAATGAATATGCGCCAATCTTTATCTTTATTTTGATAGCGATTGGTATGGGTGCTGCACCGCTTGTTTTGACAGCCCTTCTAGCTGAGCAAAAGCCGGATGCGGAAAAGCTTTCCGCCTATGAGTGCGGCTTCGAGGCCTTCGAAGATGCCCGCCTGCAATTTGACGTTCGTTTTTATCTACTGGCTATTCTGTTTGTAATATTTGACCTTGAAAGTGCGTTCCTGTTTCCATGGGCGGTTGTGCTTGACCAGATCGGTCTGTTCGGTTTCGTCGAGATGGTGATGTTTCTGGTGATTCTTCTGGTTGGATATGTTTATGCGTGGAAGAAGGGAGCCTTGCAATGGGAATAGAAGGCGTACTTGAAAAGGGGTTTATCACCACAACGGCTGACAAGCTTATTAACGGTGCGCGTGCGGGTTCGCTGTGGCCGATGACCTTCGGTCTGGCCTGTTGTGCTGTGGAAATGATGCATGCGGGAGCCTCGCGTTATGACCTGGATCGCTTCGGGATCGTGTTTCGCCCGTCCCCGCGTCAGGCTGATGTTATGGTGGTTGCCGGCACGCTGTGCAATAAAATGGCTCCGGCGCTGCGCAAGGTTTACGATCAGATGTCCGAGCCGCGCTGGGTGATCTCCATGGGGTCGTGTGCCAATGGCGGCGGCTACTACCATTACTCTTATTCAGTGACGCGGGGCTGCGACCGCATTGTGCCGGTGGACATTTATGTGCCGGGATGCCCTCCGACTGCCGAAGCATTGATCTATGGTTTTATTCAGCTTCAGGAAAAAATCAAACGTACCAACACGATTGCCCGGTAGGTTGAGATGACTAAAGAGAAATTACAGGATGATATCGGAGTGGATCAGGCTGCCGGGGTTTCGGCTGAAGTGGCTGGTTTGCGTGAAAAGTTCGGCGGGCGGGTACTGTCGGCAGTTGCGGGACTGGATTGCGAAGTCGTGGTACTGGCACGCGAATGTATTGTTGAGGCCTGCCACTATCTGAAAAACACACATGCTTTTGAACAGATGATGGATCTGTGCGGTGTCGACAAGTCGGAGTATCCGGGCCATGCCGCCGATGCGCCGCGTTTCGAGGTTGTTTATAACCTGCTGTCTATCTCCCGGAACAGGCGTATTCGTCTGAAGGTAGGGGCTAATGAACGGGATCTGGTGGATTCCGTCACCGAGGTCTGGCCGACTGCCAACTGGTTTGAGCGTGAATGTTTTGATATGTACGGTGTGATTTTCAATCATCACCCCGACCTGCGTCGTTTGTTGACCGATTATGGGTTTGAAGGCCATCCGCTGCGTAAGGATTTCCCGATGACGGGGCGTGTTGAGATGTTCTTTGACGATGCTCAATGGCGCTGTGTATATCGTCCGAACCAGCTGGAGGAACGTGTGCTTGTTGAACGTACATGGCCGGGGGTAGACCGTGGCTGAGATTAAAAACTACACACTGAACTTTGGCCCCCAGCATCCTGCCGCTCATGGCGTATTGCGTCTGGTACTTGAACTCGATGGCGAGGTGGTTGAGAAGGCGGATCCGCATATCGGGCTGCTGCATCGCGGCACTGAAAAGCTGTTTGAGTATAAAACTTACTTGCAGAACGTGCCTTATTTCGATCGTTTTGATTATGTCTCGATGATGGCCAATGAACATGCTTACGCGCTGGCTGTTGAAAAAATGCTTGGCATTGAGGCGCCTGAGCGTGCCCAGTATATCCGTGTGATGTATGCCGAGTTGACCCGTATTCTGAATCACTGCATGTGGCTGGGCGCGGTTGCACTCGATATCGGCGCAATGACCGTATTTCTCTACTGCTTCCGTGAGCGCGAAGATATTTTCGACTATTATGAAGAAGTCAGCGGTGCGCGTATGCATGCGGCTTATTTCCGTCCCGGTGGCGTGTCCAAGGATCTGCCTGACGGTTTGCTGGATAAAATCAAGGGCTTCACTGACCGTTTTCCGACCTATGTCGACGAATATGAAACACTGCTGACGGAAAACCGCATCTGGAAACAGCGTAATGTGGATATCGCCATTGTGGATCAGGAAACTGCCCTGGCTATGGGCTTCAGTGGACCAATGATTCGTGGTTCCGGCATTGCCTGGGATCTGCGCAAAACACAGCCGTATGATGTCTACGACAAAATGGAGTTCGATATTCCTGTCGGTACTACCGGCGATTGTTATGATCGCTATCTGGTGCGTGTGGAAGAGATGCGCGAATCCAATCGCATCATCCGTCAGTGTATAACGTGGCTGGAGAAGAATTCGGGTCCGGTGAAGGTTGAGGATTACAAGCTGACCAATCCGAAGCGCAGTGAGATGAAGTCGGATATGGAAGCGCTGATTCATCACTTTAAATATTTCCAGGAAGGTTTTCATGTGCCTGCCGGAGATGTGTATCAGGCTGTAGAGCATCCGAAGGGTGAATTTGCCGTTTATATTGTTTCAGATGGCTCCAATAAACCTTACCGCATGAAGGTGAGAGCACCCGGCTTTGCTCATCTGGAAGCGCTGGATCACATGTGCCGCGGCCATATGATTGCTGACGTTGTAGCGATTCTCGGAACGCAGGATATCGTATTTGGGGAGGTTGACCGATGAGTGCGGATGCAGTTCGCTTCAGCGAAGAACGGTTGGCTGAAATTGAAACGCTGGTGAAGCGTTATCCGGGGCCGCAGTCGGCTCTGATGCCTGTGTTGTATATGGCGCAGGAGGATTTCGGTTATCTTTCCATGGATACCCAGAAAATGATTGCCGGGGTGTTGGGCCTGCGCCTGATGCAGGTTCGTGAAGTGGTGACTTTTTACACCATGTTCCGTGAACAGCCATGTGGCACACATCTGCTGGAAGTGTGCACCAATGCCGGATGTATGCTCAATGGCGCTTATGAACTGGCTGAACACATGTGCAAAACGCTGGGTATCAAGATGGGTGAAACCACGCCTGACGGTCTGTTTACCATTGCAGAAGTCGAGTGCGCCGGAGCCTGTGGTGGTGCGCCTGTTGTGCAGGTGAATAATATTTATCACGAAAAGGCAACGCCTGATTCCATGGATGCGCTGATTACCCATGTGCGCGCCCAGGCAGGAGGTAAAGCATGATAATTTTGCAGGATAGCAAAATTACACAAGCTGTAGCTTGCTCGCAGAGTGACGCACATGGAGGTGCGGCATGACCATCTCCTCCGATCCCAAGCAGGTTAAACAGATCTGTTTTGATAATATAAATGTACCCGATATGAACAAGCTCGCCGTGGCGCGTGAACATGGCGCTTATGCATTTTTGCCGACTGTGCTTAAAGAGTTTGATTCAGCGAAAATTATTGACGAGGTCAAAACATCGGGCCTGCGCGGGCGCGGTGGTGCGGGCTTCCCGACCGGTCTGAAATGGTCATTTGTGCCGCGCAATACCGGCAAACCGACCTATCTGTTGTGTAATGCCGATGAGGGTGAACCGGGTACGTTCAAGGACCGCGACATTATGCGCTTTGATCCGCATCTGCTGATCGAAGGTATGATTATGGCCGGTTTTGCGCTGAATGTGCACGATGCCTATATCTATATCCGTGGTGAATTTCTGCATGAAGCCAATGTGATGAATGAAGCGATTGCCGAGGCTTATGCGGCGAACCTGCTGGGTGAAAATATTCTCGGCAGCGGCTACTCCATGCATCTGACTGTGCATCGTGGTGCGGGCGCCTATATCTGCGGCGAAGAGACTGCATTGATCGAGTCGCTGGAAGGTAAACCCGGACGTCCGCGTTTCAAGCCGCCATTCCCTGCTGTTGAAGGCTTTTACGGTTGCCCGACAGTGGTCAATAATGTGGAAACACTGGCAACGGTGCCGGCGATTCTGGAGTTCGGTGGTCAGTGGCATGCATCAATCGGCGTTCCGAACAACACAGGGTGCAAGATTTTCTCGGTTTCCGGGCATGTGAACAAACCGGGTAACTATGAAGTGCCAATGGGTACATCGCTGAAGACGCTGATCGAAGAGTACTGTGGCGGTTTGCAGCACGGCACTGTTCCGAAAGTGATTATTCCGGGTGGTTCTTCCACACCCTGGTTGACCGCCGAGCATTATGATACACCACTGACTTACGATGCCCTGATGAAAGCGGGTTCATTCCTCGGTTCAGGTGCGATTATCGTGATGGATGAAACCGCTGATCTGGTGGCATTGACCCATCGACTGGCGCATTTCTATGCGCATGAATCCTGTGGTCAGTGTACGCCGTGCCGTGAAGGTACAGGCTGGCTGGAGCGCATTATGGATCGCGTGGAGCATGGTAAGGGTAATGCAAAAGATGTGGCTGTGCTGAAAGATGCGGCAACGCACATGGCAGGGCGCACGATCTGCGCTCTGGCGGAAGGTGCAGCAGCACCGGTACTGTCACTGCTCAAGTTTTTCCCTGAAGATGTGAAGACCCGTCTGGCGGAGAAATCATCATGACCTCATTATTTATCAATAATCAGGAAGTCGAAGTAACTCCGGGTACCAGCATTCTGGAAGCCTGCCGCGAGCATGGCCATGATGTGCCCTATTTCTGCTATCACCCTGAACTCTCTGTGGCGGCCAACTGCCGTATGTGTCTGGTAGAAGTTGAAGGGTGGGGCAAACCTGCCGCCTCATGCTGCACACCGGTTTCCGAGGGTATGAAGGTCAAAACCCAGAGTGCTTCGCTGGCTAAAGATCGTGAAATGGTGATGGAGTACCTGCTGATTCACCATCCGCTGGATTGTCCGGTCTGTGACCAGGGCGGCAGCTGCAAGTTGC
This sequence comes from Zetaproteobacteria bacterium CG1_02_53_45, assembly GCA_001871925.1. Taxonomy (GTDB): domain Bacteria; phylum Pseudomonadota; class Zetaproteobacteria; order Mariprofundales; family Mariprofundaceae; genus Mariprofundus. Next base: position 16,894 of record MNWZ01000054.1, on the reverse strand, counting down.
AGGATTATACCGTTGAACATGGCGCATCCAAAGGTCGCTATGCAGAGCCAAAACGTGCAGTTGTAAACTATGAGCTGGGCCCGTTTGTAAATACCTGCATGACACGCTGCATTCACTGCACACGTTGCGTGCGCTTTGCTGATGAAGTGGCCGGCACCGGTGATATCGGTATTTTGAATCGTTCCGACCATATGAGTATCGCAGGTATCGTTGAAGAAGCGCTGGAATCCGAGCTGTCAGGCAACCTGCCTGATATCTGCCCGGTTGGTGCATTGCTGGATAAACCGTCGCACGATGTTTCCCGTCCGTGGGAAATGTCACATCACAAGAGTACCTGTACACAGTGCCCTAACGGTTGTGATATCAGTATCGAATCACGCGGTGATGAAGTCATGCGTATTCGTCCGATTGATGGCAGTCCCGAGCCGTGGATCTGTGACCGTGGCCGGTATGTTTATGATGCTTTCCGTTCTGACAACCGCATTCTCAAGCCAACTGTCCGTCGTGACGGCGCTCTGGAAGAGGCGACATGGGATGAGGCGTTTGAACAGGTGAGTGCCCTGTTAAAAGGTAAACGTGTCGGCATTCTGTTTTCTCCGGACTGGAGTATTGAAGGGCAGATGGCGATTCGGCTGATGCGCGATGCACTGTTCCCCGCAGCCAGGGTGGCTTATGGCCTGCACCGTCGTGATATGCGCAGCTTTGCTTTTGAAGAAGGTTTCTCGATGACTACGGCGCAGATTGAAGCTGCTGACCAGGTTGTTGTGCTCGGTTCTGATTTGCGTCAGCGCCTGCCGCTGTTGATGCAGCGTCTGCGTAAGCGCAGCCGTGCCGGAAAACCGGTTTCCCGTATCGGGGCCATGAATTACCGTACCAATATGGATATCTCCAGTGATGCGCTGGTTCGTCCGCGTGACTGGGCGGCCGTGATTGCACGCGCCATGGAGCAGATCAGTCAGGTGGGCAAAACCGCCGCCGGTTTTGATAGCTGGATGGCCGCTGTGCCTGAACGCCATGAGGCAGGCAAAGTGCTTGCCGATGCACTACTGGCTGACAGCTGTGCATTGCTTGTCGGTGAAGAGATCCGTGCGCATGAAGATGCGGCTGCACTGATTCATGGTCTGGACCTGCTGATGCGCGCCTGCGGCCATGCCGAGAGTGGCAATGATGGCCGTAACCTGATTCCTGAAGGCATGAACCGTCAGGTATTGTCGGCAACTCATGGTGATGTGCGTGTCAGTGCAGGTGATCTGTTCGCGGCAGCTTCTGCCGGTGATCTGGATGCGCTGATTCTGATTGGCAGCGATCCGGTAGGTGATGGTTTGTTCCCGTCAGCTGCCAAGGCGGCCCTTGCCAGGGTGCCACTGGTACAAATCGGCTCACTTTCCGGCGAGATGGCCCAATTTGCAGCTGTACAGTTGCCTGCAGCGGCCTACTCGGAAGTTGCCGGTACGTTTGTGAATATGGAAGGCCGCATTCGTGTGGCCAGCAATCCAATCAAGTCGCTGGGTCAGGAGCGTCCGCTGTGGAAAGTGATGATGCGCATGATTCAGGTGATGGGGGCGGATGTTCCTGTTGTTAATCTCGATGAGTTGCGTGCAGTGGTTGCCAACCGGTTGCCGGAACTGGCCGGTGCATGGGGCGCTGCTGCAGCTGATACTGTGCTGATCAAACCTCGCCGTAACCGTGATGTCAGTTATACGCCGGTTGCCCGCAGTGACAGCTTTGAACTGGATGTCGTCAGTCGCTACTCGATGTATCGTGAGGGTATGTGGGCGCGTGCTTCTGATCTGCTTAGCGAAGCCGGGCGTATTCATGCGCTGGACGATGTGCTCGTACATCCTCAGACGCTGGAGGCCAAAGGAATGACTGCGGGTGAGCACAGGGTTCGCACCTTCCTGGGTGAAGCCACGTATCACATCGGCTTGCGCGAGGATGTCAGTCCCGGCGTATTGTTTGTAGGTAAACGCGGTGTGGCGGGTGACCTGTCCGATGTCTCCGGTGCATCTATTGTAGGAGGGGCTTCAGAATGAGCACTGCTGATATGGCCTTGCAGGCACTGATCTGGGCGCTGGAAATTCTCGCAATAGCCGCTCCCGTTGCACTTACTGTTGCTTATATCACCTATTTCGAGCGTCGCATTATCGGCTGGATGCAGGTACGTAAAGGTTGTAACCGCGTAGGTCCTGCCGGTTTGTTACAGCCGCTGGCAGATGGCCTTAAACTGTTTCTGAAAGAGACCATTATCCCGACACGTGCCAATAAGGTGCTGTTTCTGGCGGCTCCGCTGCTCTCGCTGGTGCCTGCGCTGGTCGCATTTGCCGTGGTGCCATTCGGTGAAACGTCGCTGTTCGGTATCTGGGAAACGCCGCATATCATGGCGATCTCCAACCTGAATGTCGGTCTGTTGTATGTGATGGCGATTTCATCGTTATCCATCTACGGCGTGCTGATGGCCGGTTGGGCATCGAACTCAAAATATCCGATTATCGGCTCTATCCGCTCAACCTGTCAGATGATCTCTTATGAGATCTCCATGGGTTTCGGTCTGGTCACCGTGATGATGCTGGCCGGATCCCTGAATCTGGGTGATATCGTACATGCACAGGCGGGCGGCATTCTGCACTGGTATATGATTCCGCTGTTCCCGATGCTGATCGTGTTCTTTATTTCCGGTTGTGCTGAAACCGGTCGTACACCATTCGACCTGACTGAAACCGAAGAGCTGGTTTCCGGTTATTATACCGAGTATTCAGGCATGTGGTTCGCCACCTTCTCGCTGGCAGAGTACGGCGCCATGATCCTGATCAGTCTGCTGACCTCGATTCTGTTTCTCGGTGGCTGGTATGCACCGATCCCGGCACTGGACATTATTCCCGGTACATTCTGGTTGCTGGGCAAAACCGCATTCCTGATTTTTGTCTTCATCTGGTTCCGCGCCACATTCCCGCGTTATCGTTACGACCAGATGATGCGTCTGGGCTGGAAGATCTTCCTGCCATGGACACTGGGCTGGATTTTTGTCGTTGGCATGTTCATCTACACGCCGGGACTCGACGGCATTATCAACTTCTGGCTGGCGTGGAGGTAATGCAATGCTGAAACGTGCTTTTAAAACATGGTTTTTGTGGGAGCTGTTGATCGGTCTCTCCGTCACCGGCCGCTATCTGTTCAAAAAGAAAATTACAGTGGAATATCCGGAAGAAAAAACACCGCTGTCACCGCGCTTCCGTGGTTTGCATGCCCTGCGTCGTTATGAGTCCGGCGAAGAGCGCTGCATTGCCTGCAAGTTGTGTGAAGTGGTCTGTCCTGCACTGGCGATTACCATTGAATCGGAAGAGCGCGATGACGGATCGCGCCGCACTACCCGTTATGATATCGATTTCAGTAAATGTATTTACTGTGGTTTTTGCCAGGAAGCATGTCCTGTAGACGCGATTGTAGAAACGCAGGAATTTGAGTATGCCTGTGAACAGCGTGACGGATTGTATTACACCAAGGACATGTTGCTGGCCAACGGTGATCGTTTAGAGAAGCAGATCGCAGCGAATATCGCTGCCGATGCACGCTACTCTTAAGCGCAGACTAAGGGGGAGAAATGCTCGAAACCGCATTTTTTAATTTGTTTGCCGGCCTGTCGATACTTTCCGGCATGGGCGTGGTGCTGTCGCGTAACACCATGCATTCGGTCATGTTCCTGATTCTCTGCTTTTTCAATGCGGCGGGTCTGTTTTTTCTGCTCGATGCGGAATTCCTCGGCGTTATCCTGATTCTGATCTATGTGGGTGCTGTGATGGTGCTGTTCATGTTTGTCATCATGATGCTGGAAGTGAATGTCGCCAAGGTGCGGGAAGGCTTCCTGCAGTATCTGCCGCTTGGCGGCATGATTGCAGTGATCCTGCTGGTTGAGTTTGTTGCGGCAGCCGGTTCCGGTGTGTTTGCTGATGGCGCCATGGCGCAAGCCGCGCACCTCGGTCAGGAAGTCAACAATACCAGACAGATTGGTCAGATCCTGTATACCAAATATCTGCTCGGCTTCGAAATTGCAGCGATTATCCTGCTGGTGGCGTTGATTGGATCAATCGTGCTGACACTGCGCGGCCGTAAGGATGCGAAGTACCAGAACATGTCTGCGCAGGTGAAAGTGCGCAGGGAAGACCGCGTTCGCAAGGTGAGTATGTAATGGTTGGATTATCTCAATACCTTATAGTCTCGGCAGCCCTGTTCTCACTCGGTGTGATCGGACTGTTTCTCAATCGTAAAAATGTGATCTCCATCCTGATGTGCATCGAGTTGATGCTGTTGGCTGTGAATATCAACTTCGTAGCCTTCTCACATCATCTCGGTGATCTCGGTGGACAGATTTTTGTCTTCTTCGTGTTGACCATCGCTGCCTGTGAAGTAGCGGTAGGCCTAGCGATTCTGGTTTCCTTCTATCGACTGCGTCGATCGATCGAAATTGAAGACATCAATTCGTTGCAGGGTTAAGGGGGAGTTTAAGTGCAACAGTTAACACTCAATACGACCGAATTACTCGCCATCCCTGCGTTACCGCTGCTGGGTGCTCTGGCGGCTGGCCTGTTTGGCTGGGCACTGAAGGAAAAGCTGTCGCACATCGTGACATCCGGCTCGGTCATTCTGTCAGCCATTCTCTCCGTGCATGTGTTCACCCAGGTGCTGGCCGGTGCCTCCTTCCACGGTAACTTCTGGACCTGGATGCTGGCCGGTGATTTCATTGTGCCTGTCGGTATGCTGGTTGACCCGCTGACCGCGATCATGATGATGACAGTCACGATTGTGTCGTCCTGCGTACATATCTACACCATCGGTTATATGCATGGTGATCCGGGTTATCCGCGTTTCTTCGCTTATATCTGTGCCTTTACCTTCTCCATGCTGGTGCTGGTGATGGGCAATAACTTCTTCACCCTGTTCTTCGGCTGGGAAGCTGTGGGTCTGTTCTCCTACCTGCTGATCGGCTTCTGGTTCCAGCGTGAAAGTGCCAACAAGGCCGCCATGAAAGCCTTTATCGTCAACCGCGTCGGCGACTTCGGTTTTGCCGTAGGTATTCTGGCAGTCTGGTACTACTTCGGTACTGTGGAGTATAAAACTGTATTCGCCATGACGCCTGACTTCGTGGCCCAGAACATCACGCTCGGCTTTATGGGCTGGCAGGTTTCAGCCATAACCTTTATCTGTCTGGCTCTGTTTGTCGGTGCGATGGGTAAATCAGGTCAGGTGCCGCTGCATGTGTGGCTGCCCGATTCCATGGAGGGTCCAACCCCGATCTCCGCACTGATCCATGCTGCAACCATGGTGACTGCGGGTGTGTTCATGGTCGCGCGTCTGTCGCCGATGTTTGAATTTTCCGAAACAGCGCTCGCTGCAGTTGTGATTGTCGGTGCGGTAACCGCCTGGATGTGTGCAACCATCGGTCTGGTACAGAATGATATTAAACGCGTGATTGCCTACTCGACCTGTTCGCAGCTCGGTTACATGTTTGTGGCTTGTGGCGTATCGGCATATTCAGCCGGTATCTTCCATCTGATGACACATGCCTACTTTAAAGCACTGCTGTTCCTGGCGGCGGGCTCCGTCATTCATGCCGTTATGGCTGAACAGGATATCCGCAAGATGGGTCAGCTGCGCAAATATATGCCGATCACATATATCACCATGTTGCTGGCAGCTCTCGCACTCTCCGGTGTGCCGCCGTTTGCAGGTTTCTTCTCCAAGGACCTGATCATCGAGGCGACTATGGTGCGTGAATTTACCGAATATAGCTGGCTTGGCACTTTTGCATCATTTGCAGTGCTCTCCGGTGTATTTATGACCGCCTTCTACACCTTCCGTATGTTCTTCCTCACCTTCCACAACTCGGATCGCGTGGATCCGCACACGCAGTCACATCTGCATGAGTCGCCCAAGGTGATCACCATTCCGCTGATGATTCTGGCTGTCGGTGCAGTGGTTTCAGGTATGTGGGGCGTGATGGTGCTCGATATCGCCAATCCGGAAATCATGCACGGATATTTCCGCGATTCGATTTTTGTGCTGGATGAGCATAATCCGCTGATGACGCTCGCAGAGCATGGTCCACACGGCTGGTACCATTTTATCTTTACCGCACCATTCTGGCTGGCTATCAGCGGCATCGGTCTGGCCTATGTGATGTACTTCCGGCAATCAGCCATGCCTGCGAAAATTGCCCGTGCTGCCGGTCCGCTCTATACCTTCCTGCTCAACAAGTGGTACTGGGACGAGTTCTACGACTGGCTGATTGTAAGGCGTGCCCGTAATCTGGGGACGTTCCTGTGGCAGAGGGGTGATCTGGGCGTAATCGACAAGGGCATTATTCACGGTGGCATCATTGATTCGGTCAAGTCCGGTGCACTGCGTATGCGCATCATACAGACCGGAATGGTGTTCCATTATGCATTTGCCATGGTACTGGGTGTCTTCGGACTGCTCACCTACCTGTTGCTGACGGCTTAAGGGGGAGAAGACGGAAATGGAATTACATAACGTTCTGGACTTCCCAATCCTGTCACTGAGCATCTTCCTGCCACTGGCAGGAGCACTGGTGATCTGGCTGTTTGTGCGTGGCGATAATGCTGTGCGCTGGGCTGCTCTCGTTGTTTCAGTCATCAGTTTTCTGGTGACGTTGCCGCTGGCACTCTCATTTGATACCGGCACATCACATATGCAGTTTGAAGAGTTCCATCCGTGGATTGCTGCTTTTAACATTAACTATCAGCTGGGTGTGGATGGTATCTCCATGCCGTTCATCCTGCTGACCAGTCTGCTGACGATTATCTGTATTGTTTCAGCATGGCAGTGCATTCAGACACGCGTAAAGGAATACATGATTGCCTTCCTGGTGCTGGAAACCACGCTGATCGGCGTGTTCGCAGCGCTTGATGCGGTACTGTTCTACTTCTTCTGGGAAGCGCTGCTGATTCCGATGTATCTGATTATCGGTATCTGGGGTGGCAAAAACCGTGTTTACGCCACGCTGAAGTTCTTCCTCTACACGCTGGCCGGTTCCGTACTGATGTTGATTGCCTTGCTGGCGATGTATTTCAAGGCCGGCAACACCTTCAGCATGCTGGCGTTCATGGACTACCCGTTTGATCTGTCATGGCAGATCTGGATTTTCATTGCCTTCTTTATCGCTTTTGCGGTGAAAGTGCCGATGTGGCCTGTGCATACGTGGCTACCCGATGCGCATACCGAAGCACCGACTGCCGGTTCCGTGATACTGGCCGGTATTCTGCTCAAAATGGGCGCCTACGGTTTCCTGCGTTTCTCACTGCCGATGCTGCCCGATGCTTCACAGTATTTCGTACCGTTCATGGTTGCCCTGAGTCTGGTTGCCATTATCTACATCTCACTGGTTGCCATGATGCAGACAGATATGAAGCGTCTGATTGCCTACTCTTCCATTGCCCATATGGGATTTGTGACTCTGGGTACCTTTATGTTTACCCAGGCTGCCGTTGAAGGTGCAGTGATCGGCATGATCTCGCACGGTTTTGTTGCTGCAGCGCTCTTCCTCTGTGTCGGTGTCATGTACGATCGTCTGCATACACGGGAGATTGGTGACTACGGAGGCGTGGTAAATGTCATGCCGGTATTTGCTGCGGTGATGCTGTTCTTCTGTATGGCTAACGTGGCGCTGCCGGGTGCATCTGCATTCGTTGGTGAAATCATGGTGCTGATCGGTACCTTTGAAGCCAACCCAGTATATATGGATGTCTCCACCAAGTGGATCGCCATTGCCGCAACATCAAGCGTGGTCCTCTCTGCCTGCTACACCCTGTGGATGTATAAACGGGTAGTCATGGGCGATCTGGTCAAGGATTCGGTCAAGAGCATGAAAGATATGACCGTGCGCGAATTCGGATTTTTTGTTCCCTTGATGGCACTGACCCTGTGGATGGGCTTCTATCCAATGCCATTCCTGGATTTCCTGCATGTGTCGGTCTCTCATCTGATCGATCAGGCAACAACGAGTAAGCTGGATGCAGCCGCAGCACTGGTACAGGCAATGCCTGTGCTTGATGCGGCCCATCACTAAGGAAGTAATTCATGGCTAATGTGACTTTTCCGTTCCCGTTTCCGGAGCATCTGATAACGCTGCTGCCTGAGATGATCGTGGCTGTGATGGCCATGGCGCTGTTGCTGATTGATGTGTTCATCACCAAGGGGAGCAAGACAACCGCATACCTTGCGATTCTGACCACCATCATCGCTGCTGCAGCTACAGTGAGCATTCAGAGTTCCGAAGTGCTGGTGGCATTTTACGGGATGTTTGTTTTTGATCCGTTTGCAGCATTCAGCAAGTTGCTGATTTATGCAGGTACCGCCTTCGGCATGATTCTCTCGCTCGAATATATGAAAAAAGAAGTGAATATGGGTGAGTATTATATCCTGATGTTGTTCGCCATGCTGGGTATGATGCTGATGGTGTCGGCCAATAACTTCATTGTCATGTATCTTGGTCTGGAGCTGATGGCTTTGAGTGTATATGTGCTGGTGGCCTATCAGCGTGACGTACTGCGCTCCAATGAGGCTGCACTGAAATACTTTATCCTCGGTGCACTCTCTTCCGGTATGCTGCTCTACGGCATCACATTCCTGTATGGCGTTACAGGTAGCTTCAACTTCGCAGAAATGGGTGTAGCGCTGCAGAATACCGATAGCAACAGCCACGCAGCTGTGATGCTGGGGTTGGTGTTCCTTTTTGCAGGTCTCGGATTCAAAGTCTCCATGGCACCATTCCATATGTGGACGCCGGATGCTTATGAAGGTGCACCTACGCCGGTGACTGCGTTCATGTCGGTGGCCCCGAAGGTCGCCGGTTTTGCTATTCTGATGCGTATCGTTGCGGATCTGCTGCCTGCCGTGCAGCACGAATATGAAACGATTCTGTCTATTCTTGCCGTGCTGACCATTATTACCGGAAACCTGGCGGCAATTGCCCAGCGCAATATCAAACGTATGCTGGCCTATTCAACCATCGGCCATGTCGGTTTTATTATGATGGGCCTGATAGCCGGTACTGCCGAAGGTTTTGCCGGTATTCTGATTTACATGTCAATCTATCTGGTGATGACCATGGGTGTGTTCGCCATCATTATTCTGATGCGCCGTGACGGTATTCAGGGCGAATTACTGGATGATTTTGCCGGACTGTCGAAAGTGCGTCCGGGTTATGCACTGGCTATGGGCTTACTGATGTTTTCCATGGCGGGGATTCCGTTCCTTGGCGGCTTCTGGGCCAAGTACGCAGTTTTTATGGCCGCAGTTGAAGCGGGCCACCTCAAGCTGGTACTGTTTGCCCTGCTGTTCTCTGCTATAGGCGTGTTTTATTATCTGCGTGTAGTTAAATACATATACTTTGATGATGTGCGTGTGGAGTTCAACTTTGTTGAAAGCCGTCCGATTCAGGCAACTGTTATTGCAGCTGCCATAGGTGTGGTAGTGATTGGTGTATACCCTGGTCCATTGATGACACTGTGCAGACAGGCTCTGGGTGGATTGATTTAAAAAGGCTTAAGAGTTAACGGATTTGATGTGGACATATGATCGGATAAATGATGTACTTAACGCATACAGGCAGACTCTGAAGTATATCATTGTTCGCTTGTCATGAGGGTGGCCTGTCGTTATAATGCCGCTCGCACGAACCGAGGGAAGGGGAATCACGGTTAACAAGTGGCTTACCACCTAGTTCTTGAGGATGTATGACTCTGGAAAGATCATCTGTATTTGCGAGAATATTCCGAACACAGATGATTGCGGGTGCTCTCGTTTTTATCTGCCTGGCGGCATTTGGCCAGATGGTGTATGCAGTGTCTCTGTTTTATGGCGTGGCTGTAATGGCAGGCAATGCATGGTGGCTGGCTCGCAGGCTTGATGGGACAAACGGCCTGGATGTGTATGCCGGGCAGCGGTCCTTGTATGCCGGTGCGGCTTTGCGGTTTATTGCGCTGATAGCAGTATTGCTGCTGGCGCATCTGATAGGGTTACATCTGTTGGCTGTAGCGGCCGGTATGTTTGTAGCTCAGGCGGTGGTTTTTATCTCTGCCATGAAAGAGTTCAAGAGAGAAGGAAAAGGAGAGGGACTTGGCTGAACAGAGTCACGGCGAAGGCGGAATTGCTGGCCATCTGCAGTATTGGACACTCAAGATCGATGAGTCCAGTCCATTTATGCAGATTCATCTTGATACAATGCTGGTTTCCCTTGTGGTTGCCTGCGGTATGTTTTTGTTTGCCCTTTGGTTGAAGGGTAAGCTTGTTGACGGTGCACCAAGCGGTGCGCAAAACTTTATGGAGTCTGTGGTTGGTTTTATTGACCAGACTGTTAAAGATAACTTCCCTGTTCATAATCCGTTGATTGCACCGCTGGCATTTACAGTATTCTGTTTTATTGCCCTGGTGAATACAATCGACATCCTTCCTGCCTTCCTGCTGGGCAACGTTGCACACATGTTCGGCGTTGTTCATTTCCGGCCTGTCCCTACCAACGATCTGAATCTGCCTGCAGCAATGGCTGTGTCCGTGTTTGCACTGGTTCTTTATTACGAATTCAAGCTTAAGCCTGTCCACTTCTGTAAAGAGCTGGTCATGGAGCCGTTTACATCTCTGGTTCCAGGGTTCCTTAAGCCTGTCGTTATGCCGATCAATCTGATTCTCAAGCTCGTTGAAGAAGTGGCCAAGCCTTTGTCTCTCTCCTTCCGACTGTTCGGTAATATGTTTGCTGGTGAAGTAATCTTCCTGTTGATTTCATTCCTGCTTCTGGGCGGTGGTGCGGTTGGTATGGCGGCAGGTTTCTTTGTTGGCTTGGCATGGACTGCATTCCACCTGTTTATCGGGTTCCTGCAGGCTTTCATCTTCATGATTCTCACGGTGGTGTACTTGTCTATTGCACACCAACCGGTAGAACACCACTAATTATTTATAACGATAGGAGTATATAAATATGGACGCAACAACAATCATCACAGCTGCAACCGCAATTTCAGTCGGTGTTATCCTCGCTGCTGCAGGCCTAGGTTCTGCAATTGGCTGGGGTCTTATCTGCTCGAAAGCTCTGGAAGGCATCTCTCGCCAGCCGGAAATGCGCCCACAGCTTATGTTCAACATGTTCATCTTTGCAGGTCTGATGGAATCTTTCCCATTCATCATCATGGCATTCGCTCTGTGGTTCCTGTTCGCAAACCCATTCCTGGGCTAAGAAAAAAGAACATTGGAATCTAAAGAGGAGGTCATATGAGTTTAGACCTGACATTCATTGGTCAGATAGTTGTATTCCTGACCCTGGTGTTTCTCATGAAGAAGCACCTGTACGGTCCACTGGCCGATCTTATGGAAGCCCGCTCGAATAAGATTGCCCAGGGGCTTGCCGCTGCAGATGCCGGTAAAGAAGCCAAGGCGAAAGCTGATGCTGAAATTGCCGTGCAGTTGAAAGAAGCGCGTACCAAAGCTTCTGAAATCATCGCTGCTGCCGAGAAGCGTTCTGCCGAATTGAACGAGGAGTCTGTTATCAGGGCTCGCGTTGAAGCCCAGCAGATTGTTGATGGCGCCCGTGATGAAGTTCATGCAGAGCTTAACCGTGCACGTCAGACCCTGCGTAATGAAGTGGCAGATATCGCAATGATCGCCGCTGAGCGTGTTGTGGAAGCCGAGCTTGATGCCAAGCGTCATGCCAAACTGGTTGAAGGTATTGTTAGCGCCGGGTTTGGTAACGCATGAGCACCTCGCAGATTTCACGCCGCTACGCACGCGCCCTGTTTGATCTGATCTCTGAAGGCACTGATGTGCGTCAGGATCTGGCAGCGGTTGCAGCAGTTGCATCTGAAACTGAAGTTGCTGCGCTTTTGTTGTCTCCGGAATATCCGGCTGCGCTGAAGCAGAAGGTGATCATTAAAGCAACCGGCGGCAAGATCTCTGCAGAAATCGAACGTTTGGTAGCTTTGCTTGCTGAGCGTAACAAGGCAGCCCTGCTTCCTGAAATTGCAGCTATGGTTGAAGAGATGATTCACCTTGCGGAAAGCGAGCTGGATGCGGAAGTCACTGTTGCCTCTGCAATCAGCGATGTCCTCAAGGATAAGCTGTCCAAAGCACTGGCAGCTTCCACCGGCAAGAAAGTGCGTCTGTCCATATCCGAGGATAAGTCAATCCTTGGTGGCATGGTAGTTCGCATTGGTGACCGTAAAATTGATTATTCGTTGCGCACGAAGCTGGCCGGCCTCCGCCGTGCCCTGGCATCTTAAGCAGCAGACTGAGTATTAGAGGAAATAACGTATGAAGCTCGATACCGCAGAAATTAGTTCGATTATTAAAGAGCAGATCAAGGGCTTTGAAGCCAGTGCAGCTGACGCCAATGTCGGCCGCATCATCTCCGTAGGTGATGGCGTAGCATTGATTCACGGTCTTTCCGGCGCAATGGCTGGCGAGATGCTTGAATTCACTGGTGGCATCATGGGAATGGTGCTCAATCTTGAAGAAGACAGCGTTGGTGCTGTGATCTTCGGTGAGTTCACGACGCTTGGCGAAGGTCAGGAAGTCAAATGCACCGGCAAGATCTTTGAGGTTCCGGTTGGTCCTGAGCTGAAAGGTCGCGTGGTTAACGCGCTCGGTCAGCCAATCGACGGCAAGGGTCCGATCAACGCTTCAGGCTTTGATGCTGTTGAAAAAATCGCACCGGGCGTAATTGAACGTAAATCAGTAGATCAGCCTCTGCAGACCGGTATCAAGGCGATTGACGCCATGGTTCCTGTTGGCCGCGGCCAGCGTGAGCTGATCATCGGTGACCGTCAGACCGGTAAAACTGCGATCGCAATCGATACCATCATCAACCAGAAAAACACCGGCGTAACCTGTGTTTACGTGGCTGTTGGTCAGAAAGCTTCTACCGTTGCTGCTGTTGTTCGTACGCTGAAAGAACACGGCGCTCTCGATAACACCATTATCGTAGCTGCTTCTGCTTCTGAATCCGCTGCACTGCAGTACATTGCACCATACGCCGGTTGCACCATGGGCGAATACTTCCGTGATCGCGGTGAAGATGCTCTGATTGTTTATGATGATCTGACCAAACAGGCATGGGCTTACCGTCAGGTTTCCCTGATTCTGCGTCGCCCTCCGGGCCGTGAAGCTTACCCGGGTGACGTGTTCTATCTGCACTCCCGTCTGCTTGAGCGCGCCTCCCGTGTTGACGCAACTTATGTTGAGAAATTCACCAAGGGTGCGGTTGTCGGCAAGACCGGTTCACTGACCGCACTGCCAATCATTGAGACTCAGGAAGGCGACGTATCTGCATTCGTACCAACCAACGTGATCTCTATTACTGACGGCCAGATCTTCCTTGAAACCAGCCTGTTCAACTCAGGTCAGCGTCCGGCAATCAACGCAGGTCTTTCTGTATCCCGTGTTGGTGGCGCTGCCCAGACAAAGGCGATGAAGAAAGTCGGCGGTGGTCTGCGTCTTGACCTGGCCCAGTATCGTGAGCTTGCAGCATTCGCGCAGTTCGCATCGGATCTGGACGAGGCAACACGTAAACAGATCGAGCGCGGCAAACGCGGTATGGAAATCCTCAAGCAGGATGAAAATAATCCACAGTCAGTAGCTGAAATGACGGCTGTACTTTATGCACTGAACAACGGCGATCTGGATGAAGTACCGGTAAACAAGATTGTCGCTTTCCAGAAGGCATACCTGGCTCACCTGAACAGTGCGCACGGTAACCTCGTTGCAGGCCTCAATGCTACTCCTGCACTGAATGAAAAGGTCGAAGAAGGCCTACAGAACGCTGTCGCGGACTTTAAGTCTACCGGCACATACTGAGAAAGGGACTAAACCATGGCTTCAGCTAAGGAAATTCGCACCCAGATCAAGGCTATCCAGAACACTGGTAAAATTACCAAGGCGATGGAGATGGTTGCTGCGTCGAAGATGCGCAAGGCCCAGGATCGTGTGGTTGCCGCACGTTCTTATGCCGAAGGTGTAAAACGGGTTGTTGGCAACATCGTCAGTGCTCACAATGAGTACCAGCATCCATTCCTGGTTGAGCGTGCACAGATCAAAAAGGTAGGCATCATTGTGATCTCTACTGATAAGGGTCTTTGCGGTGGATTGAATACCAATGCACTGAAAGCTGCACTGGGTCTTATGAAAGAGCAGACGGCTGATATTGAAGTGTTCACGATCGGTCGCCGTGCCGGCCAGTTCATGCGCCGTATCGGAGCCAAGATCAACGGTGTGGCGGAAAATATTTCCGACACACCTGAACTCTCAGATATTCTGGGCGTTGTGACTCTGGCTATCGACAAGTATGAGTCCGGTGAGCTCGATGCAGTGCATCTTGTGTTCTCTGAGTTCGTTAACACCATGACTCAGTCACCGACGACTATGTGTTTGATGCCTTGTCCTGTGCCTGAAGATGTAAAAACCGGCTACTGGGATTACCTCTACGAACCGGAAGCAAAAGATGTGCTGGAAGGTGTTCTGCGTCGCTATGTGGAGTCACTGGTTTATCATGCACTGCTTGAAAACAAAGCGTGTGAACAGTCTGCACGTATGGTGGCGATGAAAGCCGCAACCGATAATGCCAAGGATATCGTTAAAGATCTCAGCATTACTTACAACAAGGCCCGACAGGCCGCCATCACTCAGGAGCTGGCAGAAATCTGTGCCGGTGCTGCAGCTGCTGGTTAAACAGTTTAGATTTTTAGGAGAGGTCAGAAAATGAGTACAGGTACCATTGTTCAGGTGATCGGTCCGGTAGTGGACATCCGCTTCAATGCAGGCGAGCTGCCGAAAATTTATAACGCTCTGAAAATGTCAGATCCAAAACTGACACTTGAAGTTCAGCAGCACGTCGGTGATAACACCGTTCGTACAATTGCCCTGGGTGCTACTGATGGCCTGAAACGCGGTATGACTGTTACTGATACAGGTGCAGCGATCAAGGTGCCGGTTGGTAAGGCTACACTCGGTCGTATCATGAACGTACTTGGCGAAGGCATCGACTTTGAAGGCGAAGATGTACCTTCTGAAGATCGTTGGGAAATTCACCGCGCTGCGCCTACATTTGAAGAACTCTCTCCGGCTCAGGAAATTCTTGAAACCGGCATCAAGGTAATCGACCTGATGGCACCAATCGCCAAGGGCGGTAAAGTGGGTCTGTTCGGTGGTGCCGGCGTTGGTAAAACCGTAAACATGATGGAGTTGATCAACAACATTGCGAAAGCACACGGTGGTTTCTCCGTATTCGCAGGTGTTGGTGAGCGTACCCGTGAAGGTAACGACTTCTACTACGAAATGAAGGAATCCAACGTATTGGACAAGGTTGCTCTGGTCTACGGCCAGATGAACGAACCTCCTGGAAACCGTCTGCGCGTAGCACTGACCGGTCTGACTATGGCTGAGTACTTCCGTGACCAGGGTCTCGACGTACTGATCTTCATCGACAACATTTACCGTTATTCACTTGCCGGTGTGGAAGTATCAGCACTGCTGGGCCGTATGCCTTCTGCTGTGGGCTACCAGCCTAACCTGGCTGAAGAAATGGGCCGTCTGCAGGAGCGTATTGCTTCTACCAAGACCGGTTCTATTACATCTGTTCAGGCCGTTTACGTACCTGCGGATGACTTGACTGACCCGGCACCTGCTACCACCTTCGCGCATCTGGACTCTACTATCGTATTGTCACGTCAGATTGCCGAGTTGGGCATCTATCCTGCGGTGGATCCACTGGATTCCACTTCGCGTCAGCTGGATCCGAAAATTATCGGTATCGAGCACTACGATGTAGCTCAGGGTGTACAGCGTACACTGCAGCGTTACAAGGAACTGCAGGACATTATTGCGATTCTGGGTATGGACGAGTTGTCTGATGAAGACAAAACGACCGTAACTCGTGCTCGTAAAGTACAGCGATTCCTGTCTCAGCCTTTCCATGTGGCTGAAGTATTTACCGGCTCCCCTGGTGTTTACGCCAAGAAAGATGAAGCGATTAAAGGCTTCAAAGGCATTCTGGCCGGTGAGTACGATCATCTTCCTGAACAGGCTTTCTACATGGTCGGCGGCATCGAAGAAGCTGTTGCCAAAGCTGAGAAGATGGCGGCTAAGGGCTAATGGCTTCCACCATGCAAGTGCTGGTCGCTACGGCTGAACGCGAAGTCTATCGCGGCGAAGCTGAATTCCTTGTTGCTCCCGGAGCTGCAGGCGAACTCGGTATTATGCCAAAGCATAGCCCTCTGCTCAGTGCGTTGACCTCAGGTGAACTCCGCATCACCAACGGTGACAATGTTGATGAGGTGTTCGTGTCCGGCGGCTTTATGGAAGTCCAGCCTGATATGGTAACTGTACTGTCTGACTCTGCTGAACGTGCTTCCGATATTGATGAAGCCGCAGCCATTGATGCTGAGCGCAGGGCTAAAGAGGCACTCGATACTTCCAAGGATGATATCGATTATGCCGCGGCTGAAGCTGAACTGGCTATGATGACTGCACGTCTGGTCTGGCTGAAAAAGAAGAAGAAGTAACAGATCGTAACAAGTATATTGAGAAAGGGCTGCACATGGTGCGGCCCTTTTTCGTTTGTGCGCCGGGCATGGCGCACGTTCAGGAGGGTGGAAGTCCCTCTTTGCGCCCAGTCGATGGGAAGCAACCGTCTATGCAAGGGTGTCCACCGTGAGGTGGAATCTGAAGGAAGCAAATGACGACAGTACGGACGCGACGTACAGAAACCGGATATAAGGCCGGACAGCGCCGGGTAAGCAGGCAATGGACTGCGATGCCCGATAATCGATCGGGGTGCTGTCTGGTAAATTCGGCGTGGCCCGTACGAAGAACGTGTGTCTTACCCCGGGAGATCTCCACG
>MNWZ01000094.1:3156-25208 GCA_001871925.1 Zetaproteobacteria bacterium CG1_02_53_45 | reverse complement strand
GCATGGTTCTTTCCGTACATGAACGGTGGAAAAGGCCATTGCCGGTTTTGGCGGCGGAAGATCATGCCTGAATACGCGCCGCCAACGGCTCAGTGATTTGTATGATATACCTGCGTGCTGGCAGAACTCTTTTTGTGTTTTGAAATTACCATGCTCCCAGTCGGATACCACCTGCTTCCAGTATTGCCGCTTCGCGGCTCGACCCTTTGGATTCTCTGCCATTATATTGCCTCCACATCAAATTTGATGCGAAGTCTGAGCCTTCAATTTATAAGCGGTAGATGAGGTTGCTTTGACGCTTACCCCGAAAAAATACTCTATCCTGCCGAACGCATCAGGCGATTTCTGTTTCTATTATATACCGTATTTTCCATTCCCGAGTGCAAAAGTAGACCAGGCACCTCTAATTTGAAGGAACATCTCCCAGTCTTCGCTCAGCTTCCTTGCTCGCTTCCTGTCTAAATTCTTTCCTGACCGTTTCCTTCCACATTGCATACCGAATCGACTCAGGCGAACCGGCGGTCCAACTGTTATTGACCAGCTCATTTCTTTCCCAATCTAAAAAGGTATATATCATTTCAGAAAGAATTGTTTCCCCCAAATTTTGATTCGGACGCGGTACCCCTGCTTTGTCGTAGAGTGCTTCTTGAGCATTGGATAACAGCGGAGGTTCCTCGGTAAGATAAAAACCAATGATCCTCCACAGGGGCGGGTCCTCCGCCCTCAATAAATCGCTAAAACCATCGAAATTCCTATCAACGCTTGCAGCCCATTTAATAAACTGTTGTCTTAGCTGACTCACTTGTTTATCGGTATTCGCGTTTGGATCAATCTCTCCGGATATTGTTGCCGCCACTCCCGACGCCCCTGCTGCCAAACCAAACAACGCCGCTACAAGAGCGTACTCTGGAGCTATAATACATGCCCCGACCGCCCCCAACACAGCCCATACTAGATTTCCCACAAAAGCAGAACTTTGTGTTTCTTTATCTCTATCGCCATACCATAATTCAAATGAGGTCACTGCGTCCTGAATCCCATCGCGAAAATCGCCGATCCCATCCTCGACCCAGCCCTGAATGCGATCCTTTATTTCTTCTGCATGGGCTTCCAACCGTTCGTCGAGTGCCTTTCCACCAACAATCACTTTTGGCTCAAACTCCATAGGATCATCGCGCTGAATGGTCGAAGCATCACCACCCTGCTGTACCACATGTGTGAGCTCATGCCCTAACAGTCGTTTACCTTCGCCCGATTCCGGACTGTACTGCCCTGCTCCGAACACCATGTGATTCCCCAAGGTGAAGGCACGGGCATTGATCGATTTGGCAGTATCTGCTGCCATACCATCTGCGTGAACACGTACGTTTCTGAAATCGTGGCCGAAACGAGGTTCGAAGAAGGAGCGTGTGGCGGGATCAATCGGCTGGCCACCCCCTTTCAGGCTGTTGATCCTGGATTCGAGATTGGACGTAACTTGTGGAGTCTGGCCCGGCATCTCCTTGGCCTGAAGCTCTTCCTCTTCTTCCTCAGGTTGTCTTTGGAGAGATTGTTCTTCTTCGCACTCATGGCTCATGCGCTGTATCCGCATCGGCTGCACGACTCCGGTTTCTACCCGTTGCGCCACATCGGCATCGGACATGCGCATTACCTGATCGGCGACCCGGTCCGCCTCCTGCTCGTATTTATCACCCGGTTGCCCAATCGTTAATTTGGCCTGTGCTCCGGTAGAGCGCAGAATATTCTGAACCTGTGCCTGCTGATTTCGATTGGCAGGAGAAGCATATGCAGGCTTTGACGATTTCACCCGCGCTGGAGTTGTATGTCTGGTTTTGGATTTAAATTCCATACCCACCTCCTGTTCTACATCAGTTTAGCTGAGCGTCAGCCAGTTGGCCGCTTCCCTGTTCCTGGAAAGTATGGTGTTAATCACCCGCCCTTCAGTGGTAGCGCCATTGCCCGTATACATGCCGAAAACAGAGATCACGAACATCAGTTCCCCCTCCCCGTCATCGGTAAACTGATTGCCCTGGAAATGCAGCGTACCGGCAATCAGGCTGTTCTGAATGCCGGATAACACATTCTCACTGACAAACAGTGTCTGGTATTCATCGCCGTGAGGTCCAAGCATGCCGCTGGTTGCATTCACGGTGGAAAGCGGCAACAGCGTAATCAGGCGCTGGCAACGGTTGCCCGTGATATGTAAGGAGCCATCGAGCTGGCCCGGATAGAGCGGCATTTCCAGATCAGGGTGGACCCTCTTGATCGGGTTTTGTGCCCCGAGATCCACAGCATTGGTCAAGTCGGCATTGAGTACGATATTTCCATCGAATTGACTGCTCCTGATCACCCCTGAAACAAGGTGCCTCGCAATACCGAGACAATCACCATAGCCCATGGTCGTAGCTGTCCTGACCAGCTCATCGATACCTGTACGAATATTGGCCACATCCGGATTGCGTACACCTACAGTTACAGCTGCATTTTCCATAATCTGCGATGGCGCACCGGCACTGTATGGTTTGATCACTCTGGCCCTGGCACCGGCTATGCCGGCCTTGGTTGCTGCAGCTGACAGCGAAAGACGCTTTCCTGTCCTGATGGAATAACTGGTATCACCCGGCAGTTTTTC
The DNA here is from genome assembly GCA_001871925.1 of Zetaproteobacteria bacterium CG1_02_53_45. GTDB lineage: Bacteria > Pseudomonadota > Zetaproteobacteria > Mariprofundales > Mariprofundaceae > Mariprofundus. The sequence continues at coordinate 22,576 of MNWZ01000094.1, read as the reverse complement.
CACTTGTTTATTGAGCTCGCCGGAAAACTTCACCCTGTCATCAAAACTCATGCCGGCAATGCCATTGGCCACTTCTGTAAGCGCTTTACTATAAGCCGGCTCATCTGCCAGAGGATCAGATACAGCCAGAGCTTCAATTGCTTTCCTCAGCGCCGGAGGCAATGCAGGACCGGCGCCGAACACCTGACCAAGATCGAACACCCGCTGTTTCCATAAAGAAACGACATAATTGTTTTGCCATTGGATAGTGGCCTTATCATCTTTGGCAACCACTTTGACAACTGAACCGGCATTCTTTCCGGCATTCAAACGTTCAAATGAACAGGACTGCACATCCAACTGGCTGGTTGTCAGTGTCATGGTTCCTGTCTTCCTGTTTATCAGGAATGAAATATCGCGCAAAATCAGGACATCCGCGATCAGGTCGATGGCTCCCGGAACGATTGTAACCCGGCTTGCATCGGTCCCCGCACCGGACATTTTCAGCACCTTCAGCATGGGCAGATCCGGCTCGACTTTGATTTCGTGGTCGCCGGGCAACAGGCATAGCGCGACCTCCTTCTCCTCCCTGATATCTTCAAAGGCAATAGTCAAATTCGGATAATATCCACCCTTGCCGACCGTACGCGCACAGCAGTTACCCAGGTCCCGTGCACAAAGCGCACTGAGCGCCTCCTGAACATTTCCGGTCTCACTTAATGTGACACAGTCCGGTGTAAAGGCGATGTCCGAAGCGTGTAAATCACACAGGTTATCCAGTACATCCTTGACGCTCGTCGCATCGTCATAGACTGACGAGTGCTTTTCATTCGCCCCTTTTTCACATTCATGCTCATATGCAATATCAGCAGCATCGATGTCACACAGGTTTTCCAGTGCCTGCTGCACCGTTTTCGCATCGCCGTAGAGATTACTGCACAACGCCTCTACGCAGATATCTTCTGCACGAATATCGCTGAGCGGCGGGAAACCGTGACGCCTGCAGTCATCACCTGAGACCAGCTCAATCTCTTCCCCGCCAATCTTTGCCAGTGTCAGATAATGGTGGTGGATACCGTTTGGCAGGGCTGCATCAGGCAGCAACTGATTCGCGTCAGATGCATGTTCACGTACAGGCGCCAGCCAGTAATCACCAGCAACCAGTCTCCTGTTCGACAGCTTCAGCATCAGCTCCATTGCCGACAGGTTGATCTTCAGGCTGGCACCGATATCCACAAAACCCGCTTTCGCAGCATCCACGGCCGTTGACAGCGTCACCCCTCTGTCCCTGCCGGAAATCAATTTGCCGTTTTTCAGGTCCACTGTGCAGTAACCATCCCAACGGCGTACAAAACCGAACGCATCGGGTGCAGTGGCAGGATACGCCTCTGTCAGCTCTCCCCTGCGGGCAAAATCAGCTGCACCGGCCAGATGAACACCAAGATGTTTCTCGCTGGTTTCATCAAAGAACTCATACACCCATTTATGATCTTTGTAGGCGGCAGGCACGCTATCCACATCATACTGCTCGGCACCGTTTTCACCGGACCATTTCAACGTCACGCTCTGCATTCCTTTGGCAGGCTGCCCATCGATATACTGCACATCATGGACTTCAACCCTGAACAGGTAATTTCCAATCTGTTCGTCAATCGCTACAACATCCGCACAGGGGTCACAGGCATCGCTGCTGGTAGCTCCGGCACGCAACCTCAACGTCAGCTCGGCATTGCCATGAGCGGGATTCTGTTCACCTGCTTGGGGATCCAGCCCGTCCGGACACCACTTGATCTGGCACATCGTCTGCGTACGGGCACAGGTATCCGCGCCATGCAGGCCCGGATCTACAAGCTGTTGATCTTCCAGAGCCGTAACCGTGCGTTCCCACACATCGGCATAGAGCAGGTAATCACTCTCGCCAATCTTCGGCGCCCCGGGGAAATCACGCTGCCCTGTATAAGCGACAGTGGTGCTACTCCCCGACACCTCGGCTGAAACCCCGTCGACATAGATACGGCCGGCACCAATCGTCCAGCCAGCCGGCTCATCTGCGGCAAGAATATCCACTTTACGCTGCCGCGGCGTAGCGCTGCCGATCACATCCTTCAGTGCATCGTTCAGGCGCGCCTTGAGGATATCAACCAGTTCATTCCAGTCCGCATCGGTAAGCATGCGCCCCTGTTGTTGATAGACACCCGAATACCTCTTTTCCGGATCATGGCTGTTTCTGGAAATTTCCGCTTTCATGATTATTCCCCTTCATTTCCCGTATCTGTTGTAACAGGCGGTTCACACAGCAGACGTGCATCCGGCATCAATACCGGCTCCATCCCGACCGGCATGTAGTCCTGTAATTTAGTAAGTACAGCCCGATTTTTCAGGCAATACTGCTTAAGGTGATACGCTCCCATCTCACCACCATCTTCTGCACCGGAACAAATCTTTTGACTATTGGCCGGGTGCAGCACGCCGCAGCCTGTCTCGATTTTCGGATACCTGAATTTATCTGAAAAGAACAGTGGCTCGAGATCCGTACAGTTCTGCCTGCTGGCAATGTTCCCCAGCAGTGATGTGGGGACGCGCGAATAACGAATGCAGTTGGCGAACGCGGGTTTTGACCCCAGCGGCACACTCGGTTTCTCTATTCCTTCAACCCTGCCTGCAAAAATCGAATCACTGGCCAGCAGATGTTTACATTCGAGCTTCTGCATGACGGTACAATACTCCAGCCTGCACAGGCCATGTGTGGCATGCAGTTCCCTGAACAGGCAATCCGTCGCTTTCAGGACCGGCACTGCACAATCATCGTGTTCAAGCACGACATGCCTGACCACCGAACGCAGCATCTCCACCCTGCTGTTTTGCGGCACATTGATCTGGCAACAGAACTGCACATTCACAAAACGGTATGTTTTACCTGCCTCAAGCGTGACGGTACTGGTGATCTGTTTCATCAAGCCATGCTCATCACCGAACTCCCAGTTACCGCTCTCTGCATTCTCCACACACAACGCAGGATCCCATTCCATGCCTGCCTCATGCGAATAAAAGCCCGGAGGCGGCGGCATATAAACCAACAGCCGCCTGGGATGAATATGCCCCTGCTGCCAGTTGCTGCTGCGCAGGTCGACTGTCCTGCGGGAAACATCCTCGAAACTGCCTGCAAAACAGGGTACTCCGCCGGGATTGCCCTGACGCCAGTATGTGGTTTCCTCACTGTTAAAGTTGCTTGCCATGGCCGCGGGATCACCGGCCTCTGTCTGCACGGCCCGGGATGCATAGCGAAAATCCACAGTAGCAGCCGGCTGCGCCAGTAGCCCGATGCGCGGAGTGACGGCAAGCCGCTGCCACGCTTCCTGAATCACCGACTCGCAACCACCGATGGATTCAACGATATCATGAACGACAGCCAGTGTTCCCTTGCCCTTGCGCCATGCCATGGCATTGGCGATCTCCTGACGCTGGCTATCCGCGTCCGATGATACCAGCCGTACACCCAGCAGGTTGGCAAAGTACGGTAACAGCCACTCCTGGCAGGTCAGTCCCCCGTCAACAGGAGTATCCGGAAAGCAGTCGGCCAGACGCTGATCGAGCGTTCCCCTGATGCTGTCCAGCAGTACACCGCAGGCATCCAGATATGCCGCCTGATGCCCCAGCTCCAGCAAATCCCCGCTACTGTCATACTGATGATTGTCCCGGTCGCGGAACAACTCCGGTATCAACGCATACAACCTCCGGCCTGAATCCGTCTTGAAGCTCATAATGTATAGCTCCTGTCATCCAGAGTAAGCCCGAGCGCATCATCCGGCAGGTATATGAGCTCACGCTCAGATGCTTTGATACAGCGGATATCGCCATTCGCATGAATCATGGTTACAGCATCCCTGAGCACATCACCACGGCTATTGGTGACTTTCATGCCCGGTAAAATGGTACATTTGGAGTTCTCAACGCCCTGCACGGACTCGACAATCTGATAAAGATCGGCGCGATAAAGGGCTTTGCCAAGCTGGCGCTGCTTCAGGGCAAGCGCTTGCAGCAGTGCCTGTCGGACTGCCTGCTTCACCTTTTCTGGATCGAATGCTTCAGTTTTAACCTGAATGGTGACATCAATAGCCAGCTTCACGCGTTCGAATCCAGTGACCTTCACGATGGTTCCCGGCAAAGCATATTGTTCAAGGTAGGCCTGCAGGCTCGTTTGCGATTCATGCGCCAGTGCCGTGCCTCCTGATGGAACGACAACCACTTCCATCTTTTGTTGCCGGGAGAGGCCCGATGTCAGTGCAAATGCACTGGCCTGCCATACCGTACTCAGACCTGCGGCCAGGTATTTGAAATCGCTGGTAGAAACGGCACGTTCCATACTCCGGAGACTGCTCGGAGCATTGGCCCGAATGGAATCCAGCCCTTCGATGTCCGCGCCGCCACTGCTACCCTGTGGTTGGCGAATACTCGCAAGCAAACGATGGGGTTTTACCGGCTTTTCCAGACAACCGGCAGCCAGATTGCCCTCCAGCCCGTTTCCTTTGCGCCATGAGATGCGCAGGTTATTCGTACCTCCGGGCAAACGGCGCCCATGTTGACCATCACCGAAACAGATACGTAAATAACCCTCTTCGGTCATACGCACACAGTAATGCATATCGACCGGCCCGGAGTCATTGAGGCTGGCTACCTGTGTCCAGATTCGGCCATCGACTGCCACATCCACAGCGACCCGGACCCCGGTAGACATCGTTGCATCGGGAATAAAAGAGACACCCTCTTGTTTAAACAGAAACGACTGGTTCGAACGGGTTGCATCACCGCTACCCAGCACACGCTCGGGTTGGGATTCGCCATGACCGCTCCTGACCACATTGGCCATAAGCAGCGTCTCCGATTTCACATAGGTTTCTTGATCAATATCGTGGGCAAGCGTAACGCTGTCCGATTCAACATCGATGGCCACAATCGAGGAGGCCAGAGCCTGTTCACCACATACCAGTAACACTTTGCGCCCCACTGCGAGCTCATCAGGCACGGCTTCCAGGGCAATTGTTTTCGTCCGCTTCAGCGTCTCCCTGTTTTGATCATAGCCTTCAGGAAGCAGTGCTAATGCGAACGGCCCATGAAAGCGGGAAATCGCGTTGATGGCATTATCTGCCGGTGTGCTCACATTCGATGCCTGCGGCAGTGCCAGCAAATCATAGACAAGTTTACCGGCCAGCAGGCTGTCTGCTTCCGACACGCTGAAACCGAGTACCAAATCGGCCTTGGTTTTAAACTCCATAAGCCTGATGGGAGAAATGCCGGGCACATCGGACGGATCAAGCGCTGAAAGGTCTCTGAGCGTAGCGCCTTTGCCCAGGGCTGCTGCGTATGTTTCTCCAATACCCTGAATCGCAGCCACCCCCAGCTCTGCTGCCCGGCCATCGATAAAAAAGCCGACTGTTTTACCGATCAGGATACTCTCGTCCAGAGCCACCTGAATATTCCGCAACCTCGTCATCAGGGGCTCACTCGCGGCACCACCTGCAGAAGCATTTGAAATAGCGGAAAAGCCCAGCACAAAACTGTTCTCCTGCTCTACAATAGTGGCGATCTGCATGGCATAGCGAATCGACTGATTCTTTCCGCCTTCAGCAATAATCCAGTCACCGCTGTTCAATCCTTTCGAGGAACCATCGACAATAAATTCAGCAAGCTCGGAGCTCTGCACCGTTGCGGCAGGCTTATCGGACGAATATTTCACATAGACCTTGCTGATATTGTTATGTTTCAACTGATTGTGAGTTTTTTTGGCAAAGTCCGGATGCGCCACCTTTTCATAATCTGAACGGTTCAATGCCAGCAATTCACCATTCAACCAGCGGCCGGCAGCTATGCTTGAATCGCCTGACAACAGAGGAAATACGATTTTATCGGCGGAAAATGATGCGCTGGCCCCGGCATCGATGCATGCCAGCCTGTAGAGATGAGTAAAGCGCGATGGCATGAGATTCGGATCAGCCAGGCGTACCGAACAGTCATCACTTGCCGATACCTCGTTGAATATCCATGCACCATGATCCTGCCAGGCAATGACATCGTTCACGGACAGTTTATGTGGTTTGTTATCAGTAGTTGAAAGACGGACGACACCTTTGCCGCGCAATTTGAACGGCCGTACATCTTTTGCCCCTAACAGCAGCATCGACTGGTGCTCTTTCCACTGACCGGCTCCGGCAAGTCCGGGATATGCAAAACTCAAACGGTTCTCAGCCGCATGGACAGCATTGAGCGCAACAACGTCGGCCCGGTTCGAATCCGTATTGAGCAGTAGCCCCAACTCTCCGCAGGATATTTCCAGTTCCCCCAAAGGTTTGCCTTGCGCAGAAATCCATCGGGTATCTGCTGACAACAATGCCTGCGACTTGTTCCATGCTTTCGGATGCAACTGATTCAGTACCGGAGTGACACCTATATCATCAAGGGTTTCAAAAATGACCGCAGCGCTGCCGTCCGTTGGCATATGCTTGACCTGCAAACCGGCATGCACATCGCCTGCCTGTTTGGCGATCAGGGCCAGTGCAACAACAGCCGATGCAGGTGATGCCGGATGATAATCCAGCATTTCAACCAGACGACGCAGGTTATCCCACTGCGTGACTGTCCCGATATAACTCTCATTTGCACAGGCATCCAGACTTTCAGTCAGTACATGGGCCGCGCGGGCAAAACTGCGCGTGATTTCCCATAACATATCACGGCGTTCACCGTGGTATTGATTGAGCAGCGCCGAGAGCAATTCACGCTCACTTGCGCTTGCATGTTCAGCCTGCACATCTTCCCATTCAGGGAAGCGTTCGGACAAGGCGGCGCGTAACATCTCCAGCCAGTTGACGGCATTACCGTCAACATAGCGAAAGCTGCTCAGGCCGGCTCTGTTCCAGCGTGTCAGATCCATGCGTCCGCTCATCCTTTCCGGCCTCCATGTAAATAGAGCGAGTAATAACCTCTGGCCTGCTGCTCTGCCTGATTATCACAGACGGCAATTTCAAGACCGTCCAGTTCGATAAGACCACTGTCGGATTGATCCGAATACTGTTTTCCTACCCGTTTAAATCGATTCAGACAGACCGCATCCACGCCATCGAGCGCCATCAGCACTTCAAAGATATCACTGGCATGTAAATCCTCGCCAAAGCAGAGCCTGCCGGGCTCAAAGAAACCAGCGGGGCCGGTGCCAAGCGATTGTTCTACTGCATATCTGACTTCGGACTGGAAGTAGTGATCTGCCACCCGCACTGAAATCGACATGCTGATGCCGACTGGCCGTGCATCCTGAAGCAGCACCTCCTGGCCTGCCATGCGCCAGGCATCAACATATAACCTTAAACCCGTACGGAATGACGGGCTTACAGCCCAGTGTACCTCGGGGAGGCCATGCTCCCTGTGAAACGTGTTCACCATGGAACGCAAATCGGAGTCAGCAGGAATCGGCTGCTCCAGTTTGCTGTTATCCCGGGCAATCACTGCAACCTGGACACTGTTCCATGATCCGCTCCATTCACTCCAGGCCGCAGCCCGATGCACCAGCGGATGCTCCTCCAGCCTGTTGGCATAATCATTCAGGGTCACCATTCTGCGTTGTTCATGAACAGAGCGGGGACCGGCCTGCCGGTGCAGGTTCATATTTCCCGGATGTGAGGCCCAGTAGCACTCCAGCGCATCGGCAGAGGCTCGTCTGACAAATTCCGGCGCCTTTTCAAGAAACAGCTGAACGGCAGCCAGTGCATCGGCATCCGCTGATTGTGGGTCAATGATACAGGCTGCCAGTGCATCCTGCTCATCGGCTGACAACGCCTCCACAATACCCTGATAATCATCCAGATATGATTGCAATGCAGGTAAAAAGCCGCAGATACGCTGGCGCTGCGCCGCTTCATCTTCACCCGCATCTGCAGTGGCATCGGGCAGATGTGCCTGTCCGGCAGCCATACTGACTGCGTCATAGCCGAGCAGGCCGAGCAGCCTGCGTACCGATGCCGGCTGCCTGGCCGTCTCCAGAAATGCCTCGGCAGAAATCCTGTCCAGCGTATCGGATAACTGATCCAGCACGGTAGAGAGCAGCTCAACAATTACCAGCTCCAGGTCCGCCGGTGTCCAGCGACTGCGTTCGGGGAAGCGGGCAGCCAGCTCCTGCATCATAAACAGTCGGAAACCATCATAATCACGCAGCTGCCAGTCGAAATCATCACCCGGATCAGGCAGGGCCGACGGCAATATCACGTTCCGACGTCCACAATCCGGACACCCCTGTCCGAACGCCAGTTTTACTTCAGGGTTAACAGCCATCATGGCCTACCGTAAACGACAGCCGTTCCTGATATCCAACCACTGCCAATGTATACGAAATCACAATCTCCACCCGCTCACCTTCTCCGCTGACATCCACTTCCAGGCTTCTGGGATCAACCTCTCCCTTAAGGGCATCGGCAAGCGAAGCGAGCAGGCGTTTCTTTGCCACAGTCCACAGCGCGCTGGCATTGGGTTCAAACAGCAAAGCACGCATCCCTGCACCAAACTCGGGCCGGAACACCCGCTCGCCCGGCATCGTAAATAACACCTGTTCAATCTGGTCGCGCACATGGCGTGAACGCTTCGCCAATTCTCCACCGTTGCCGTTCACACGTAGCGGAAAAGCCAGATAGGCAGGGTCAGTCAGTCTCATCGCCATACATACCTCATGATGTCAGAACCTTCATTGACAGGGTGCTCATCTCCCCCTGCGGAATCGGTGGACCTGATGGTCCTGTGCCGGTCGGATGGATATGCGTCATAAACATGGTAAGAAAACTCTGTCCCTTGATAATCGGCTCACCGCCCAGCCCGCCCAGCATTACCTGGGAGCCGTTAATAACAATCTGCTGCCCGGCTAGCGTGATGCCGGAAGCCGCCATTTCGACTCTGTTACCGTTACCGTCTTCAACCACAGTGCCGGAGGCGTTCATGGTCAGGCTGTTGCCGTTGGCATCCCGTATCACCACTTCGCCACTATCGGCATCCAGCCTCAGGCTAGCCCCCTGCGCATCTGTGAGGGCAAGCGTGCCATTCTCATCGATCTGCATGGACGATCCTGCCTTGTGTATAAGGTGGATATGCTCCTCACCTTCCCTGTCCTCAAATTCCAGGATGTGCCCGGATGGCGTTTTCAGCATACGCTTGCTCGGAGTTTCTCCATCCAGTGCTGCAGGCGCATCACCATCATTTTGCCAGAAGGTGCCTGTCCAGATCGGATGCGCCAGTTCTCCTGCCTCGAATTCGACCCATACCTGTGCTCCGGGTTGCGGAACAGTGAATTGCCCCTGATCAGGCAAGCCGCCAAATGGCATGCAGGGAAGCGCCCAGCCGGTCACCTCTTCGCCTAAAACCGACGGCACCGTCAAACGCAGTCTGGCCCGATGTTCCGGGTCGTTGTTATCGGAAACGAAACCACGGTATTTGCCGTAGTAAGTGTTCTGCATCCGTTCGGCAATCTGATGTAACAAGTCCGGCATATACGCTTCTCCCCGGCTAAATGATGGCAGCCAGTACGCTGCCAATCCCGGCATCGAGATTGTCACCATAGGCATTGCGCAATAGCTTGAACTGCTGTTTATATCCGTCGTAATTGAACGTATGGGTCACCGCATCGACGTAATAAATGCCTCCGAGCCAGTTTCCGACCCCGTCCACACCGACCGGTTCAGCCACACGCAACACATGCCCGTAGAGGGAGCCGTCCAGTTCCCCCTCCGCTTTGATTTTCATAGCCAGTTCGTTGGCCTTTTTGCGGGCTGCTGCCCTGAGTGTTTCCTGATCAACCCCACCTTCCCTGCTCATGCGCCACGAAAAATCTTCCAGACCGGATGAAATGCTGTCTGCAGATTCGCTGCCCATCAGTGGCAAATCGGATGTAATGCTTTCCTGTAGCACGCCCTCGCGTTCGCTATCGGCCACATCAAAAGCCACGCTATCCGGCTGATGTCCGTCCGCACTTGAAGAGAAATGGATACAGTTCGTTTGGCGCCCTGCATTGACCATGATGGTGGCCTGAGGTTCGGTATCGATTCGCCAGGGACCGAAGTAAACCACGCCCAGGGCAAAAACCAGCTCATAACCGTTTATAGCGGCCCGCTTTTTCAGGAAAGTGATGTCCGTGTCATCCTGATTAACCACGATATCACTCAGGCCTGTACCACAGCCGGTATGCGCGGAGAGTGCATAACGTCCCAGGATTTCAGTCATCATATGGACATCGCAGGTCGGCACTTCCGCCCCCCATACCCGGCGCCGATGCAGCCGATCCAGGGCAATCGAATCGTCCTGGCATTCCACGGTGACCGTAGCAACACCCTCAGAGGGATATTCCGCCCTGATCTCACGGATATAGCCGCGCATCACTTCTTCGCTGTAATCACCGAAGGCAGCTTCTATTATTACCGGTTTCCAGGTTCTCAGGATGCCTGCATCCTGTACCAGCCACTCGCCTGTTTCATCACGGCGACTTTCAAAAACAAGGGTGGCCGTCGCAGCCTCGTTACGGCTGAGCTGCACCGTGACTCCGGTAAGAAACGGGTAGAGTTCAGTCACCTCTTCGCCATCAACCCGAATCAGACATTCGGCGGGTTCTCGCACGGAATCGAGCTGCAGCTCAAGCCAGGCCACGTTTCACCTCACTCACGCACTCTTGGAATCAGGATTGTTTCACCCACCCGATCCGGAATCGACAGGTCTCCGGCATAGAGAATATCCGGATTTGCATCCAGTATCCGCCACCACAGGCGATCATTGTTGTAATAGTGGCGCGCCAGCAAATCGAGCCTGTCTCCGGCCTGAAGCGTGTGTTCAATGACAGCTGTTGCCGCCCCGATCTCTCTGGGTCGCACGCCGGCAAAACCCGATGGTTCAGTGAACGCGACAGCGTCTTTATATCTCGACCTGTTTACAAACATCAGAACAAACTCCCGAGTGACGTGGCCACTGTTTGCCCGGTATTGAGAGCGGCACTGGCAACCTGACGTACCATTTCGACTTCATAGAAAGGATTATTTCCTTCAATGACCTGCATGCTCAGCGTTGCTTCCGCCCGGTAGGGAACAAGTGAAGGCAGATGAGCTTTTTCATCAATTTGTACGGTGGTGATAAAGACCGGCAGGATATGCGAGCCCCAGACAAACAGCAGTACAGATGCATGTTCATCGCGTTCAAAGGCGCGATTGCCGCCAAACCCGAGTCCGGACAATGACTGCAGCCCGAGCGGTCCCTGCGCTTTGGGCTCAACCATGCTGCGCAATGTGGCGATTTCCGGCTCGACGCCAAAGCTCAGGGCGACTTTGTTACCCCGATCCATACGATCGGTCGCATCCAGCAGTATCTTGATATCGAACTGCTCCGGCTCGACGGAAATACCCTGAGCCACACGAGCTGTTTCGGTTGGCAGTGTAAAATCATAACCACCGCGGGTGGCGGGTGTGCTGCCGGTATTGATCGTAATCCTGCGCGTACGCGAGATCTCTTCGGGATTGAATTCAAACACCAGCACCAGCGGTGGAAGCATCAGCGAATACTCAAGCAGGACGCCTTTCGTAACATTTAGCATGTATGCACCTCAATCATGGCAACCTCCCGCTTCACCTGTCATCTGAGAGTGGATCGAACGCGCGATTCCGATTGCCAGCTGTTTATCCGTCTGGTTGCCATGCAGTGTTATTTGGGGAACGGCCAGATGTTCGACACGGCCTGAATGTGTCACGGGTAATCGGCCGAGCTCCCGGGCAACCAGCCTTGCTATCGATGCTGCCCGTTTCTCGTAACCTGCAGGCAACTGCAAACGCAAATGATCGATCGTCAGCATTTCAGCTCCCCGGGCAGATAACCGGCAAGCGCGCCCATATCCAGCGTCGATATCTCACGACCATCTTTGGCCAGTTCACGCCATACAGCCAGAGCAATATGACGCAGACTGATTGGCTTGTTTTCTCCTGCCGCCAGATAGGCGGCATGCAAGGCTGCATTGCGTATATGACCACCGGAGAGGGTTACTGACCTGCCAAGCAGTTCCAGATCAACTTCATCCAGGCGCGGTGCTCCGGGAGGCAGCAGACGCCGCCATAATTGTGTGCGTGCAGCAGCATCGGGCCGCGGAAACTCAATGACCATCTGAAAGCGCCGGGCAAAAGCCGGATCCAGGTGGGTGCGTAAATTACTGGTCAGAATGCAGGGGCCGTGATGGCTTTCTATACATGCCAGCAGATGGCTGACACCCATGTTGGCATAGCGGTCCCGTGCCTCTTTTACCTCGCCTCGCTTGCCGAACAGGCTATCGGCTTCATCAAACTGCAATACCATGGGGCGTCCATGAGCCGCCTCAAACAGGTTATTCAGGTTCTGCTCTGTCTCCCCGATGTATTTGCTGACCAGACGCCCCAGATCAACCCGAAACAGCTGCCACCCCAGAGCGCCGGCAATCACCGACGCGGCAAATGTTTTACCCGTACCTGATGCTCCGGCAAACAGTGCCACCGGGCCGCCGACTCTTGCACCGCCCCACTGGCCGACAACCACATCATGGTGTTGAATCCACAGCAGATATTCGTGCAACATCGCAATACGGTCAGCCGGCAATACGAGGTCATCCCATCCCGCCTGCATATCAACCGGCACAGATCCGGGCGGCGGAGCCTGAACAACGGGCCGGCCCATCAATCGCATCGCCAGACCTAGCTCAGGCTGGATCGCATCATAACTGCCGGATCCATGCATACGAATCAGCCGCATCTGCCTTAACAGGCCACCTCGATCCAGAGCCTCATAAAGTTCTCCGGCCTGATGCGGTTGCAGTGCTGTCAATCCCTGAATCAGGGCCGGACTCGGATACGGTTTGCTGATACCCGGCTGCAAATCCTGATATAGCCAGCCGATCCGCGGCTCCATCTCGGGCGCAACCACACAGGCCAGCATATCAAATTCCAGTGGAGAGAGTCCTGCTATCCCCTTAGCTGCCCAGGCCCCTGCGCCTTGTCGCAAATGCTGCACCTGATCCTGTAAACTGCGCAGCCGGTCAAGATGTTCGGCGTCCAGTTCCCGCCCACGGCGTGAAGCAACAAGGTAATGGCACAGCAATTCTATGCGTTCCCACTCGGGGTTGAGCAACGTTGTATTCAGCTCCTTCACAACGGCTTCCATGGTTACGGCTCATACACGGTCAGCAGCAACACGTTGCTGCGCACCGTCCGCTCAGGTTGTTCCGGAAGATTCTGCCAGGTTCTCTCGGCATATAGCGTTGCCTGACCGGAACCGGTGATTGGAACAGATAACGTCGCATCGGCTGAACCCACGTGAGCCGGATCAATCTCAACATCATGAATTTGCACCAGATGTTCAGCCGTTCGGGTCTGCCAGCCACTGAGCTTGTCCCAAACATCCCAGTAGAGTTTCAATTCATCATCGATTCTGCCGGCAACCTTGATATCCAGCTGAGTCGGTGCGCCGGAAAAGAGCAGGCTCCGGGCATAGTTGCCTTCATGAATAAAGCAAATGACCGGAGCCCACTCCTCGGACCCGGTATCCACGCTCACCCTGTTGACCTGCGGTGTTTGAACGATATCCGAGTAGTCCGTTCCTATGCTACCCGCCGACTCCATGCCTGCATGCGCGACAAGTCCTGTTGCACCAACCAGTGGTGCGCCAACACTGCGGCTCAGCGGCAAAACAGGTGCCATTGAAAATTCATATGAGAGCGATGGCCGAAAGGCCAGCTCACTACCCTGCGTTGACCAGATCTGATTGATCGACTCCGTACTTAACGATTCAAACAGAGCCTGAATCGCAAAGTCCACATTCTCACCGCTATCATCTACCGTAACATTGAGCACCGGTGTCTCATGAAATACCCTCATCACTTCACCGAGCAGGCGCAGATCGTTCTCGCCGGCACTGACATTGTCTTCGGAAACGGCAAATGGCGTGATCAGGCAATGAGTCCGCAACAGCCAGCTCTCGCCGGGCAACAGGTCGGCATGAAACTCGAATGGCTCAAAACGGTAAAAAAACAAATTAAGCCGATGGATATCCGAGCCTGCATCCGATTTCCCCCCTGAGCCTACAGCGGCAGGATTACCGATAGTCACTTGCTCAACATTGTGTTCATGACCGGCATGACTGCTCATATCCAGGCCTTCATGGTTGACACCTGCCTTGACAAATTCAGCGATTTTCCGGCACACCTGAGATAGCGAGGATGGGGACGGAGCAGCCATGGCCTAGAGTCTCCTCAGATAATTACGGCTGGCGAAGTCCAGCGTGGTGGTCAGCGATTTCGCCTGCACGGATTCACTCTTTTGCGCTGATACCACAATCACATCCACCCGCCCGATATGAACCCGGGGTTCAGGATTGCTGTCGTTGTGTTGCGAAAATCGAGCTTGCTGTGTGGCCGCCCGTTCAGTGGTCTGAGGGTTCGCTGCTACAGGCTGCTCGACTTCCGGCTGATTGAAACCGGCAACATCTGCACGATCAACGACTGCCTCGTGTAAAGGGCCACGTTCCTGCAATGGCATAAACCGGACAGACTGTTCAGCAACGACGGGAGGAACCTCTTCGGCCCGATGCGCCACCGCACGGGAAACATGTTGGTCAGCTGCCACATCAGGCTCAACGATGGCTGCTGAATCAGCAAACGCGACGGCTTCCGCCTGAGCTTCATCCGATTTCAATTGTTCGGGTAAGTCAGCTACAGAGGCTCCTGTAAAGCGCTCCGGTTCTGAATTGGACGACGAATAAACGGGCTCTACTGCCTGTTCGACTGTTTCATCCCTCTTATTATGATCACCGGACAGTGCAGCCGATATTGCTGCAGGCTTCATCATGTCAGGTACTGTCCTGATCTCTTTTACATGGCTTTGCTGTACAGGTTTCTCCAGCGCGTCACTTTTTGCCAACGCTTCAGTGCGTTGTTCAGCGGCTGCGCTAACATGCTGATTGTCACCATTCTCAGGCGTTCTGCCCTGATCACCTGCCTGTGTTACATGGAATCGAAGCGGCAGCGACCGATTTACCGCTGTGGCCGGCGCTGCCCGCTGAACCGGCATTGAAGCATCAACCGAACGGGGATGCATCGGGTCGCGCCCACGCCTCTGTTCCGTTGCAGAGAACAGCGGCGCTGACAAAACTGTGCGCCTTGCATCTCCGATAAGATTCGAGAAGAAACCCTTCTTCATCGAACTCATCCCGCACTACCTTCGAACGCCATACCGCGCGACATCTCAATCAGTTTGAGATAATACTGCCTGCGTTTTCGAGGTAAGCTGAGAATCTCCTCTTCACCCCAGTGATAATGGCAGGCCAGTTTATGAATATCTGAATAAATGGAGCCATTGCTTTTCCCGATAACGGCGTAGGGATCCAGTGCAATCACATTCTGGCTACCGCATTCGATGCAAGCTGCAGCAATCTCACATCCAACTTCCGGAGCAATGCGCTCCAGTTCTGCTTCAATCAACAGACGATCCTGCTCTGAAAAAACGATCTCGCTCTCTGCAGAATCAACCGCGGATGTAACCAGGCATCGACTTAACAGCACATTGAACGCCTGATACTCATTTTCAATCGTTGCGATGGCCTCCTGATCCGATCCGTTCGGGATGCGAAAGCAGTAGCTGCCCTGTGATGTATCCACTTCAACATGCGGATAACCCTGTGTCGCCTCTTTCACAGGCAATCTTGACAGTTCAATCTGAAAATCCGACCTCGCAGCACATTTCCGACATGTGAATGAGTGCCACTGCAAATCATGGCCCAGCAGCAGCTCCAACTGTCGCATAAGAAACTGCCTGTCACCTACGCTCAGCTGACTAACAACATCTGTCCGCGGCTCCTCTCCGGCAACCGTGGCGAGCGAACCGGCCAAGGCATGCGATACAGCCGCCGGCATATTGGAGATACCGGCACTTTCAGCCAGTGCCATTTCCAACGCTCCGGTTATCGGTCTGAATTGATAATCGCGCAGAATGCCTGCTGGAGTCGCCACACCTCCGGGTAAAAGTGTTTCCATTCACTCTACCCCTATCAATCAGGTTTCTTGAGGCTCGACAACAGACAGATCACGCTCCCAACCTTCATGCTCAAGCTTGATGGTCTGAATGCCAACCGCATTGGTCGTACCTGCATCAAAATCCGGTAACGCCTGATATTCGGACACCCAGGCCCTGTACACTTTGTAGGAAATGGCTACCTGCCCCTGCAGGTTCAATACATTAATCACGATATCCTTGCGGAATCCCTTCAGGGACATGGCAACATCGCCGTCAAAGTTATTTACTTTATTGGCCCAATCCTCGAATACGGGATCGTGCGTTAGTCCCTGCTCCAGTGTCAGAGCTTCATACTTGGTTCCGCCGGGCAGTTTACGCACATGCGTAGGATCGCCACCTGTACGCCATTCGACAGGTTCTGTCGTTTTTTTCAGCGCACTCATTTTCTTGAGTCCTGCTACTGCCTTGCCATCAATCAATACCTGGAATTTGAATGTTCTGTACGGATCAAATCGGTGTGTATTTACGGGAAATAGTGGTGCAGCCATGAAAACCCTCCTTTACTGCTGGTTAACTTTTTGCTGGATACGGACAATGACAAATTCAGCCGGCTTTAAAGGGGCAAAACCGACGACAACGATAACCTGCCCGGCGTCAATATCGCCCTGAGTCATGGTATCGCCCAGGCCGCAACGGACAAAATATGCATCGGATGCCTTCTCACCCTGAAAAGCGCCGGCTCTGAACAGACCATTCATAAATGAACTGATATTGGCTCGTAAAGATGCCCATAACGTGTGTTTATTGGGTTCAAAAACAGCCCACTGGATGCCGTTATATATGCTCTGTTCAATCATCATGGCTGTACGGCGAACCGGGATATACTTCCACTCGGGTTGAGCCGTGGTAGCAAGCGTACGCGCCCCCCATAATACCGGGCCTGCGCCGGGCATGGATCTGATGCAGTTGATGCCCTTTGGATTGAGCTGATCCTGATCCGCGTTATCCACGATCTGCTCCAGTCCTGCGACGCCGGTCAGCCCCGTTTCCATACCTGCGGGCGCCTTCCAGACACCACGTTTCCCATCGATTTTTGACCACATGCCTGCAGCACATGAAGAGGGAGGAACACTGACCGTGCTGTTTTCTGTCTCCGGACTGGAAACCTTGATCCACGGGTAATAGCTGGCGGCATAGGCTGAAGAAGTGAGGGCAAGGGCTTCCACATCGCTTGCCGAACTTAATGCATCGTTAGGCAGATCTACCAGTACCATTCGATTTTTCATCGTGCTGCAGTGAGATATAGCATGTCCCAGCTTGGTCTGCTCATCAGAGGAGTCCCAAACCACCCCGGGAAGTACAATGATACTGATATCCTGAATTTTCCTGAGCGGACCATCAAAACAGGATTGGTAACCGGCAGCATCGGCATCGCTGGCCAGCAAACAGATATAGGCATCACGTCCGCCATTGAGATAGTAGTTGGTTACCGCAAGCCCCATCGCATCATCATCAGAGTCGACAGCACCATATTCTCTTTCGTAGTCAGACCAGCTGTGAATCAGTAACGGCTCTGCAGCACTGGATCCCCCCCCCTTTCCGACGAATGCGGTAATGGAGGTACCAACCCCTTCTATCGGCTTGCTGCCGCTCGGGATTTCTTCGACGTATACTCCGGGATGTAGGTAATTTGGCATGGCATCTCCCCTTGTTTTACTTTTCCAATCCGGATGACAAACTGACTGTGGTCACATCAGTTCATGTTTTAAAAACCAGTAGTGCTAATTCAAGTCCTTTTCCAATCGTTCCGGTATCCCATAAATATGGGACAAGCAGCCGGTTTTTTTCACGTGGGTATTTACATGGAATCTATGCAGGAATGCATTTCTGCAGCTCGATCAGCTCGGGGGCCAGGCGAGTGATGCGCTTGTGCAACTTCAGCAACCCCATAAGCAGCCACTCCGGGCCGGCAAAACCTGTGGCAATGTATTTCAGTACATTGATCAGCGCGGCAAGAATACGGCTCGATATATTGAAAATGCGAGACCTGATTTTCACTGCTTCAACCGAGGCCGTCACATCAGCAGGTTTATCCTCTTCATGCACCAGAATCTTGAAATCAAAATCAGCATCATGCCGGATCACAGTTTTCACATGCTCGGGCACTTTAAGCTCAGCGCTGACCAGATAAGAAACCGAATCACAGAATCCCCTGATCACAGCTTTTACTGTCTCATAAGAATGCAGCATGTATTGATACGCCAGACAGGAAATATTTTTAATAAATGATGATACGGCGCTGGCGACTTTTCTGACTATATTTCTAAACCAGCCCCAGATGCGCTTGAGACCATCCCACAAACGGGAGCCGAATGCTTTTACATGCTCCCACACCGTATCCAGGCTGATATGATACTCTTTAAGGCAGTCATAGACTTCATCAGCATCCATCTGCTCACCCTCTGTCGTCGTATCTTTCAACAACTGGGCGAAAAACAGTGGAAATGAAGAATTCACAAAAAGCCGCGCCGGCATGGTTGCCTTTGATTGATCTCCCTTATGAAGAACCCAGAATGAATACAGTGCCTTATATAGCGGTGACTCCTTTTCCAGAATCATGCTTTTATTCAGCGAAGCAGAAATCTCTTGCTTGCTTCCGTTCGGCTCAACAGCAAAACCCAACAACCATAATTCAATTTTAGCCAGGCTCATGACAAAGCCATGAATTATCATCCTGACTGCTTTTGTTGTTGGCGCTGTGCATTTAGCCAGTTGTTTCACCAGTCCATCCTGATCAAATATCAGCGATATTGTCTCCGGACATATCTCGGGTCTCACGTGCCCAGAAGTCAGTTCAAGTATCCTGCAAATTTTACTGAACTGCCGAAGTGCAGGCCCCATATCCCCTAAATCCTGCCCGGGTTTGTCTCCGATCAGGCCCAGTGTAAACAGGCGCAACCATGTCGCCCTGATCAGGGCGGGACATGCTTCACCATCCTTGAACCAGCGCGGGATATTGGATGTTTCTTCAAAGCTCACCAGCTCCTGAAGTGCCGTCCAGGTCTGTTCACCAACCCAGCCATCAACAGTAAAATCACCGATAGTTTCAGCTGCATCGCTTTGAAATCCTGCGATGCCACTTTTCAGTGTTTCATCCAGTTGCACTTCCTTGCTGTCGAACTTGAGGTAACCGAGGTTAAAAAGGCGATTCCGGATTGTCCGAATGCGGGAATGCGCATAGTCACTTGAACCCGCCGGCTCGCTGTCGGGAAGCGGGCTGATAATATTTTTTTGTCTGAGCTCCTCGACAGCACCGCCAAGCATTGCATATCGCTCCAGGTACTGTTCGAACTGTTCCGGACTGGAAATATCTGAAGTCACCGAACGCTTCAGAGCTGTCAGCC
>MNWZ01000094.1:0-3146 GCA_001871925.1 Zetaproteobacteria bacterium CG1_02_53_45 | reverse complement strand
GGAAATATCTGAAGTCACCGAACGCTTCAGAGCTGTCAGCCCTTCACACAGATTGGGTGGTGCTGCAGGCATTTATTTCAGACCGATTATATCTCCGAACAGTTGCAACAGTCCCTGACGTGTTTCGATACCTGCCCGGATTGCTGAGTCATGCGCATTCTGGATATGTTCAGGGAATGCGTCTTCAGGAACCAGGTTGATAGCATCACCATCAAAGTTCATTTTTGTAACCGCCACCAATTTCAACCCATTACCTTGCGTCTGGACTGCTTCCAGATATTTTTCGAAATCAACCAGCTTTCCTTGTCCATCTGTTTGAACACTGACCGTCCCTGTATATGTCTGAACCTCCAAAGATGCCAAATCACCAGCTACGTTCTTCAATCGTTCCATTGCTCCTTTCAATCCTGTTGCCATAACCTGCTCCCTGTTATCCGATTTTATGCTTCTGCTGCAGTTTTCCCGCCAGCGTATGAATGGTCTCAACAACCGTACGGTGAAATCGCCTGGTATCATTCGATAGCGCTGAATCATAAATATGCTCATCGAGCATAGCGGCTCTCGAATATTTGCTCTCAATCATTCGTGTCATGCCGTTATTCAGCGCATAATCCAGCCAGGTTTGATAATTTGCCGCTCTGCCATCCGTTGTTTGCTGCGCTTTAAATACACCAACGAAGGTTTGCACACTGCTTATTTCGGGCAGCGTAACGCCTTTGATGGCTCGTTTGAGCTTCAGCAGTGCGCCCAGCAACCCTTTGGCCTGCATCAGATCTGCAGCAAGCCCAATTGGCTGGCTTCAAACACAGCTTCCGAGCGGGAATGCACATTGAGTTTTTTATAGATGCGCTTGATATGCGTCTGAATCGTAGTCAGCTGGCAATTCAAGGCTTGTGCTGTTTCGCCGTAACTGTAGCCCTTGGCAAACATCTGCAGCACTTCCATCTCCCGGCCGGAGAGTTTTTCCACTGTGTTACTCTGTTTCGATGGCAGTAAGGCAGTCACCTTTTCCGGCCCGGACAGTTGCGATTCAACAGTATTGATATGTGTGGCGATGGCCTCTTGCATGGTGAGCAGCGTTTCATACACCGCCAACAGTTCAGCCGGCGACTTTGATACCGCTTCGACCGCATTGGATTGGAGCATCAATTGATAAAGGCCCAGCTGACGCTGAACCTGTCGAAATGTTTTTAATTGATTGCGTTGCTGCTCCATCAGCCTGACCTCTCCCACAGAAGTACTGTTGTTATGGTATAGCCCACTTCTTGTGTGTTCGCAAAGATTTTGTTCCGGCAATCAACGCCACTTATAATCGCCGGCACTGATGTGCTATCATTGCGTCAGTCAAATAATTGTGAGGTTTACTATGTCACGCACTGCTGTTTCCGCCCTGCTTATCATGGCTGCTTTTGGCCTGAGTGGTTGTGATGGCGGTGAGCCGAAAAGTGGCGGCGTCATAGGCTCAACCATGCAGAACATGGCCAATGAGACGCTGCCCGGTGCCGGGATTGCACGTGTTCAGTGCGGCTCCTGTCATTTTTTTGATAAAACCGTACGCAAGGTTGGCCCTTCCCTGAAAGGCATTTACGGGCAGGCGCCACGCACCAAAGGCATTCCGGTTGAAATCTGGGATGAGAACACTCTGGATGCCTGGATTGAAAATCCGACCGGCGTGTTTCCGAAAACGCGCATGAAAATCCCCGGCATTAAGGATGCCGGACAACGCGCTGCCATCATCGAATATTTGAAACAGATATAAAACTAGTCGGTTGCTGCGGAAAGCCCCGCGACCATAATAAACAGCATCATTCTGAATTTCACGTAGAGCACTGTAATCAGTGTGGCGCTGATCGCGGTAATGGCAATGGGGTGCATCTCGGAATCCTTCATCACCAGCCGGGGCATCAGAATCGCGCCACCCATCACCCCGGAACCGATAGACTGCAGAATAATCAGGAATACCTTGATCACAGGCATGGATGGAACCGCATCCATGCTGCCGAAAATCACGATAGTCAGCGCGATAAAACCGAACCAGGGAAGGTAGATGAAAAGGTATTCGATAAAATGGAAGCGCACATTTTTTCGATGCCCCAAAAAAATAATTGCAAGCGCGATCATATTGGCCGGCACCAGATAAAACAGGAAGGAGACCAGATAGTCGTTCATAGCAACATCCACTCCCCTCCTGTATTGCCGTGTGCGCTGATGTTATGCTTCGTCACCGGCAAAAACCATAACCTACGAGAGAGCATCCATTATGAGCGAAAAATCGAGCACGTTTCCTATTATCGTACTGATTCTTGCCATCGCCATGATTGGCTTCGGCACCTACAATCTGCTCAAAATTCCGGACACAAAATATCCGCAGTTTCAGGGTGCATTCACGCTGCACAGCGGCGATAAAACAGTTTCGTTCAGTGATCTGGCCGGCAAGGTCAGTGTGGTGTTTTTCGGTTATACTCACTGCCCGGATGTCTGCCCTGCCACGCTGGTCAATTTCGGCAAGGCGTTGAAGATGCTCGATGATGATGAGCGCAGCAAAGTCCGCGCTGTCTTTATCTCCCTTGATCATGAGCGCGACACTCCCGAAACAGTTAGCAAATATACCCGCTTCTTTGACCCGGAAATCATCGGCCTGACCGGCAATGCCGAAGAAGTCACCGCTGCAGCCAAAGCCTTCATGGTGCCTCTGGAAAAGAATGCGCCTAACACCAGAGGTAACTACACCATGAACCACGGCACCTACCTCTACATCATCCGTCCGGACGGCAAACTGGGTGAACTGGCCAGCCACAAGGACTCAGCAGAGAAGATCGTTGCCTCCCTGCGCGCCTGGATCAAATGGGCTGAATAAGTCAGACACACCGCTTTCCAACTCCAATGCAGCAGGTCAGATAAGTCTTGTGCTGGTTTGGAATGGAATTCATGCAAGTTTATTGTTATTGGAACACCTCCAGGTTGGAGTGGAATCCACAAAACAGAAAGCGGCAATATTATCCTGCATGGTCTAGAGTGTGGTTATGTCCCTAGAAAATTTTATTCCTGTGAGCCACTTGCAAAAGTCTGAGATAGATTGAAGGGCAACATCTCAGCAGTTGGATTTACTGTTTCAACTTTTGTTTCACCCGCATATTTCTTTCAGG
>MNWZ01000115.1 GCA_001871925.1 Zetaproteobacteria bacterium CG1_02_53_45 | reverse complement strand
GGCGATGCCGCCGACCAGCGTGCCGAGGGCCTCCATCTTCTGTGCCTGCAGAAACTGCTCCTCCAGCTGTTTCTGCTCACTGATATCCTGAGCTGTTCCTGATATATGGCAGGGGCTGCCTTTCGCATCACATACAAGCTCACCCTGACGCTGGATATAACGCAGAGCGCCATCGGGTCGAATATAGCGAAGGATGATCGGTTCCGGATGCTGATTTGCCTGACATTCCTCGTTCCATTGCAGCAGCAGGGAGCGATCGTCCGGGTGAACCAGTTCTATAATGGTTTCAGTTGTCGGTGTGAAGCTTTCGGGAGAGATACCATAGATATGATATAGCTCATCAGACCAGCTGATCTGGCCTTCGAAATCATTGGTCCAGCTGCCGATGTGGGCTGTATGCTGAGCTTCGCGCAATGTGTGTTCGCTGATACGCAGCTCATCCAGCGCATGTTTTATGGCGGTGATATCGTCAAAGGTGATAACGGTTCCGAGAATGCGATCCTCTGCTATGCGGTAGGGCAGGATGCGACGGTTGTACCAGTTGCCGGAGCTATCCTGTACCTCCTTGTGTGATGGCTGCTCTGTTTGCTGAACGCTCTGAATATCATCTGCCAGTTGCGGATCATCAAAGCGGGCGACGATATCTGCCAGCGGGCGACCGATATCGGAGTCAATCAGATTAAACAGCTGTTTCGATGAGGGTGTAAAGAATTTGATATTCAGATCAGTGTCGAGGAAGATCGAAGCGTTCCTCGTGCTGTTGATCAGGTTGCTGATATCGTTGTTGGCCGTCTCCAGCGAGATGACTTTCTCCTGCAGCTCGCTGTTGACCGTGTTGAGTTCTTCATTGAATGATTGCAACTCCTCCTTGGAGGTCTCCAGCTCCTCGTTCGAGGACTGCAGCTCTTCATTGCTCGACATCGCCTCTTCGTGAGCAGCCTTGAGCTCTTCGTTAGAGGTCAGTAACTCCTCGATGGTGTTTTGCAGCTCCTCCCTGGTGCTGCTGAGTTCGCCCTCCAGCTGTTTAAGCAGCGGCATATCATCCATTGGTACATCAGATTTGGTTTTGATGGCGGTTTGATCAGGGCGTCTGTTTTCAAAACTGATCAGTAGCAGGTTTTCTCCGCCTTTGATATCAGACAGAGGTTTGACCCTGAAGTTGATGGCGATGGAATCGCCGCCGAGTTTGAGCTTTGCCCCCTCGATTTTGACGCCGGTATTCTCCTTCATGGCCTTGCGGAGTGCACCTCTGACACGCGTAGCAAGCCCATCACGCAACAGTGCAAACAGATCATTGGTAGTTTCACCGGTGGGGTAATGCAGGAAATCGGAGGTTTCACCGAAATGGTACAGCACTTCATATTTACTGTTGACCAGTACCGATGCAGGAACGTATTCCTGCAGCAGTGCTGTTCTGGCAATGTCGGTGATGCGCATGGCCGGTATGCCGGTACTGCGGTTGTCTTTCTGCATGTTGATGCTCCCGTATCTGACCGGTCCGGTTGAAAGATTAAATCTGGGCGCCCGCGGAATATTGATTTTCCTGTACAGGCGCCACTTCTTGGAGATCACCTCAAACAGGTCTGACGGATTACCAGCCGATTCGGAACTGCCCAGCATCAGGAATCCGTGCGGCTTCAGCGCAAAATGGAATATCTCGAGCACCTTCTTCTGGCTGTCGGCCTGCAGGTAGATAAACAGGTTGCGGCAACTGATCAGATCCAGTTTCGAATAGGGAGGGTCACAAGTCACATTCTGCTCGGAGAATGTGATGTTCTGGCGCAGCCAGGGCAGCACCTTGTAATATGCGCCCTGTTCGCTGAAAAACATCGCCAGTCGCTCTGCTGAGATATTGGCAGCGATCTGTTTGGGGTAGAGGCCCTGACGGGCAAAGGTGAGCGCGCGGCTGTCGATATCTGTGGCAAAAATCTGATATTCAAAGCTCATCTGATGCCGGCCCATATATTCATGCAGCATCATGGCCATCGAATAGGCCTCTTCGCCGGTGGAGCAGCCGGGCACCCAGATCCGGATTTTCTGCGTGAAATCCAGCGTGTCAAATAATGTTGACTCCAGCAGCGCCCAGGAGTCGGGGTCACGAAAGAAGCTGGTCACACCGATCAGCATGTCCTTGAACAACTCAATGGTTTCATCCGGGTTCTGGCGCAGCAATGCCGCATACGCATCCATATCATCCAGTTGCTTCAGGCTGATGCGTCGGTTGATGCGCCGCTGCAGGGTGCTATGTTTGTAAGGATGGAAGTTGTAGCCCAGTTGATTCTGTATGATGTGAAGGATTCTGTTATAGCTCTCAAGCGATGCATCCGTCGGGTCAGGTTCCTGGAACCAGACCTTGCGGGCATAACTGAGCAAGGTCTCACCCATGTCGGCCACCGGCAGCACATGATCAACGAGGCCTGTTGCAATGGCGCTGTTCGGCATGCCGTTGAATTGTGCCTCATCCGGGCTTTGCACCATGGTCATGCCGCCGGCCTGCCGGATCGCCCTGATCCCGATCGTGCCGTCACTACCGGTGCCGGAGAGAATGATGGCAGCAGCCCGATCGGGCTGGCTCTCGGCCAGGGCGTTAAAAAAGATATCGACAGGCAGGTGTAGCCCATGCGGATTGTTGGCCTGCGGCTGCAGTTTCAGCTGGCCGTGGCTGATGCTCAGATCCCGGTTGGATGGAATAACGTAGATATGATTGGCGATGATCGGCAATGCTTGTGCAGCCTGCACGACGGGCATAGAAGTGAAGTTGCTGAGCAGACTTACCATCAAATCTTTCCGCTGAGGATCCAGATGAACAATAATGACAAAAGCCGCGCCTGAGTTGACCGGCATGTGCTGTAAAAAAACCTTCAGCGCTTCCAGCCCGCCAGCCGATGCCCCCACAGCGACAACAGGTGTTTTCACTGTCTGCGATTGTACCCCGGATGGCGGAATAGTTTGAACAGATGACATCGAACAATTGTATAATGCACAGTCCTGCAAGGCAATGTCAGCCGTTTGCGAAGTTGTGTGCGTGAGGCGGATACGGAGGCAGGGCCCGGCGGTGATGAATCTGCCGTGCTGCTCTCCGGTGTGCAGCTACCGGTCACAGTGCCGGCAAGAGTGCTGTGAAGCTGGCGGCTACAGGGTAGTGGCTGCTTTCTAATCCTTTTGCCTGACAAAACGAATAATCTGGCGGCGGGCTTTTTTGTCCGGACGTTTGTCCGGGGCAGGGGCGCTGGCAGCATTGAATTTGCGCAACTGATTCTGTTCCTGCCTTGCGGCAATGCTCTGTTCTGTCTCCTGATACAGTGTTTGCGCAACAGCTGCGGAGCCGCGTTTTTCAGCCAGCCCTGTGATCGTGACAATAAACTGTTCCTGATTGCGCACGATATTCAGCTGTTCTCCGACTTTTACAGTGCGCGATGCCTTGATGCGTTCGCCGTTGATCTGCACATGGCCGCCATTGACCATTTCTGTAGCCAGTCCGCGTGTTTTGAAAAAACGGGCGGCCCAGAGCCATTTGTCGATGCGTACAGCCATCAGAGCAGTCTCGATGCTGCGCGTTGTGCCGTGAGCAGGTGCAAGAGAAATGTCATAGGCGGCTTCCAGGTCAGACGTGCAGGTAAGGCAACCATTGCTGCTCCCGTTGTGTTAACTGCTGCGCGCATCAGTGGCTCTTTTCCAGGGGCCGGCATAGTGGGGGCCGTTTTGCCAGCAGTTTTGCGGAAGTTGGTAAAAGAAGATGCCTGTTTGGCCAATGATCAGATCAACAGCCGGTTCGGTTGCGTAACTCAACGCCATGCTCTCACGCTGCTGCAGGGGGTGAGCCGGTAGATGTAGCGCAGAGGCTTCGGAGCGTGGCTTGGCTTTAGGTTTTGGTTGATGAACCGTGGTCTGGAGCATGAAACAGCCGGAAATGAGGGACGCTGCGCAAAGCAGAAGCAGGGCAGAGTAGCGGTTTTTCATGGTTAACCTCTTGTGTTATCGTGCCTGATATCGTTGATCTGTCCTGAGACGTGGACAGACCGGTTGATTTGAAGCGGTGAATATGTACCTTCCACCTCCTTTGAGAAACACTTTTTTTGGAGTTAAACGATGAGCATTGAAGATCAGATTGCAGGATTCAGGACGCGGGCGGAAAATTATGCCGAACGTCTGGATGCCATGCGGAGGTCACTTTGACGTTGAAGCCAAAGAAGAGGATCTGCGCGAGTTAAACGCACGTATCGAAGATCCCACGCTGTGGAATAACCCGGAAGAGGCGCAGCGCCTGATGCAGGAGCGCGCGCGCGTTGAAAAGGTGCTCAAGGAATTTAAGCAGGCAGTCAGCGAGCTCGATGATGCGTCCATGCTGTTTGAGATGGGTGCGGATGAGGGTGATCGCGATTCACAGATTGAGGCTGTCGAGGTACTCGATGGTGTGCAGCCGCAGATAGAAACGCTGGAGCTTGCGCGCATGCTGGGCGGCGAAACGGATATCGAGTCGGCCTTTCTCGATATCAACTCCGGTTCCGGAGGTACTGAGGCTCAGGACTGGGCCGAGATGCTGTTGCGCATGTATCTGCGCTGGGCCGAGCGTAAGGGCTTTAAAACCGAGTTGATGGAGTGTACGGCCGGTGAAGAGGCGGGTATCAAGTCGGCTACGGTATCGATCAAGGGCGACTACGCCTATGGCTTCCTGAAAGCGGAGATCGGTGTACATCGTCTGGTGCGCAAATCGCCGTATGATTCCGGCAATCGCCGCCATACCTCTTTTTCATCCGTATTTGCTTATCCGGACATTGATCGCGAGATTGATATCGATATCAATGAATCCGATGTGCGTACCGATACCTACCGCGCCAGCGGTGCCGGCGGGCAGCACATCAACAAAACCGATTCGGCTGTACGTTTAACCCATATTCCGACGAATATCGTCGTGCAGTGTCAGAATGACCGCTCACAACACAAGAACAGGGCTGCAGCCTGGAAGATGCTCAAAGCGCGTCTGTATGAACATGAGCTGAAGAAACAGAATGCCGAGAAACAGGCCATGGAAGATACCAAGACCGATATCGGTTGGGGCCACCAGATTCGCTCCTATGTGCTGGATCAGTCGCGCATCAAGGATCTCAGGACAGGTATGGAAACCGGCAATACACAAGCCTTTCTCGATGGCGACATCGATGCCTTTATCAATGCGGAACTGATGGGCATGCGCAGGGGCGACGACAGCGAGTAAATGGACCAGCCACGCGAGAGATAGTGGCTGAAACCTGCTCACTTGAACCACTGCGCGGTTTTCAGGGCGTGTCTGATACGACAATGAGCAGTTCATGCTCCTGTTGTTGATGGTCGGGTCCGGGAAGCCCCGGAACCCTGCAGTGTTTCAGGCTGTTTGCGGGACGGCGCGCACGCTCAGGTTTTTGGCAGGGAGCAGTAGCAGGCTATGGAAAAAAAACTGATGGATCAGCTGGGCAGGGATTTACCCTCAATCAGCAATTATGATCGTTCCGATATCATGCGCGTGATATGTGCGCAGCCTATACAGCGCTCCCTGCAGGAGTTGAGTGCTTCCCTGATTGTCTCCGGTGTGGAAATCGGTGTTCTGCTTTCAGCCATGTTGCGATGCGAATGGTTGAGTGTTCAGGATTTAATTGAACGCATGGAGTCGACCAACGTTCATGCCGGAGTGGCTGCATTTTCCAGCTGTATCGAACATTTCAATGACCTGCAGTCAGCCATTATTCTGGCTTTTGATCATAAATGGCATGCCGCTCTGGATGAAGAGGTGCGCTCGCGCGTGCTGGCGCAGGGCAAGGCCCTCTGGTCCGAACAGGGGGTGGTTCAGCTGCATAACTATTTCCACGAAATGCCGATTACCGCAAAAGTGAAATATCTGCATTTTGCAGAGGATGAACTGGAAGTCGAAATTTCACCGGAAACGGGACGGGTATTTGCCGCTTCAGATGATATGCGTGAAGTGATCACATCGAGCCCGGATGAACAACATTTCATCAGGTTTGCCGCACTGGGCTGCAGTCACAACACCCTGAGACTGGTGGTACGCTCGGTCGAGAAATCGCGTCGCGAATTGAGGAAAAATTTACGCATTGCGCCGGATGCACAGCTTGAGATCCAGATAAACCGACACGGACAACCTGTGATTGCCCTGATGCATGATATATCGACAGCAGGCATGGGGTTGGAGGTGGTTGGCCGGACCGATATTCAACCCGGCGAGATGCTGGGCTGCCGCTGGCAACTTGAGGACAGCAAGATCTGGCTGGAAGCGCATGCATGCTGGGTGATGAATGCCGATAAGAGATCCAGGATAGGTGTGCGCTTTAGTTCACTCGGTCCCTTTGGCGATATGATCCGCAAGTTTATGGTGGCTCAGCAGCAGGTCCTGATTTCCAGAATCAAGCAGCTGTCAGAGCCGCCCTGGATGCGGGACAGGAAATAACAGAGGAAGCGTAAGGTTAATCCATATCCGGCAGCGAACGGCTGATTTCCCGGGGTGTGCAGACAGCCGTGGGGCAGTTGTCAAACAGCGGGCATTCGGCGCACAGCGGTTTGGCTTTGCAGTAGCGCCTGGCGTGTTCGACTATCAGCGCATGAAACTCCTGAAACAGCGGCAGGCTTTCAGGCAGCCGTTGCTGGAAATAGTGCTGGATACTGTCGTAAGCGAGCTCGTGGCTGAAATGCCCCAGCCGGACGAACAAGCGCTTGGTGTAGGCATCCACGACATAGACCGGTCTGTCCAGTGCATAGAGCAACATCGAGTCGGCGGTTTCAGGGCCGATACCATGCACGGCGAGCAGGCGGTGGCGTAACAGACTCTGCGGCCACTTCATCAATCCCTGGCGTTTGCCGTTGCTGTGGTAAAACAGTGAAAACTGCTGCAGGTAACGCGCCTTCTGTATGTGGGTGCCGGAAGGGCGGATGATTTCGGCCAGCTGTTCCAGATTACTGCTGGCGATGGCCTCACAATCGAGCATATCGTGAGCCTTGAGATTGGCGATGGCCTTTTCAACATTATGCCAGTTGGTGTTCTGCGTCAGGATTGCTCCGACCATCACTTCAAACGGTTTTTCAGCCGGCCACCAGTGCTGCGGGCCATAAACGGACAACAGCTTTTCGTAGACCTGCAGTGGGGCGAGGCGTTTCAATTTTCCGTTGTCACCTGATCAAGCAGCTTTTTCACTTCCGAGCGGTTCAGTTTTCTGTAACTGCCGCGCGGCATGCCCTCTTCAAGACGAATCGGGCCGAAGCGGGTACGCATCAGCCTGCGTACAGGGTGACCCACGGTCTCCAGTGTGCGGCGCACTTCGCGCCAGCGACCACGGAATATCACTACGGTAAGCCATGTGTGTCCCTTGGTTTCGGAATCCACCGACACTTCCCAGCCATCACTGGTATCGCCTTCGCCGATTTCAAAGCCGCCGCGGCGCAATTTTTCCAGTGTTTCCAGACTTACCTGACCACCCACGCGCACACGGTATTCGCGTGGCATTTTGGCGCCCGGATGGGTCAGAGCCCGTGTCAGGGCACCGTCATCGGTGAGCAGCAGCAGCCCTTCAGTGTCCATATCCAGTCTGCCGATCGACTGCACATTGGCTGCTACATCGAGCGAGTCGTAAATCAGCGGACGACCCTTGTCGTCACGGCGCGTACAGAGCTGCCCCATGGGTTTGTTGTACAGGATGTAGGTGAAGCTGGTCTGTTGCTCAACCGGTTTGCCATCCACGCAGACGATATCGCCCGGTTTGATTTTCAGACCCGGTTCCTGGCTGACCTGATTATTCACCGTGACGCGACCGGCCTCGACCCAGCGGTCGGCTTCACGGCGCGAGCAGAGTCCGCAACGGGCCAGAAAACGGTTGATGCGTTCGCCACCCTCTGTTTCCGATGCTTGCTGCTTTGCGCTGGCCGGTGCATTTGTTTTCAGAGGCCGCTTGATCCTGGTCGCAGACGACTTTGCCCGCACAGGCCTGTTGCCCGCAGGTGATTTGACGCGCGCAGGGCGCTGGCCGCCGGCCACCGGTGCGCCTGCCTTGACTGGTCGCCGGCCCGCTTGAGCTGCCGGCGACTTGTTGGGTTTTGCAGGTTGCCGGCTGTCAGTCTCTGTCGACCTGGCTTTCGTTTTCGTGCGGATTCTCTTCGTCGGTGTCTGTTTCTTCATAGTCATGCTCTCGGATACTTCCCATTACCATCTGTTGAATTTCGTCTTCGTCAATAAGTTGAGCTGAATCCGGCAGGTCTTTCAGTGAGTCAAGACCGAAATCCACCAGAAACTGTTTGCCTGTACCAAACAGGTGCGGACGTCCGGGCACCTCTTTGCGGCCAATCACCTTTACCCAGCCGCGCTCCTGCAGGGTTGCAATCATCTGGCTGGATACTTTCACGCCGCGCAATGCTTCAATTTCCGCACGCGTGGTCGGTTGCCGGTAAGCGATGATGGCCAGTGTCTCCATGGCGGAGCGGGAGAGCTTCTGAGGCCTGATCTCCCATAACTTGTGAACCAGTTCGGCATGCTCAGGTGTCGTTCTGAACTGCCAGCCACCGGCAACCTGGGTGATCTGAATGCCGCGATCCTGATAAAAGGCCTCCAGTGCGGAGATGGCGGCGCGGATATCCGAGCTTTGCAGATCTTCACCGAGCAGGTCGCGCAGTCTGGCCATGCTGAGCGGTTCATCACTGGCCAGCAACAGGGCTTCGAGCTTCGAGCCAAGTCGTTGCAGCTGCTCTGCATTCATGTCATGGCCTCCTTCGGCAGCAGGGTGATGGTGCCCAGAGCTTCCGACTGTACGACAGTAATCATCTGCTGTCGCCATAACTCAAGAATTGCCAGCACCGTAGTGACCAGTGCTTCGCGCCCGGGTTCATCGGCCAGTAACTCATCGAGCCCGATGCCGCCTTTGCGCAGGCGCTCCAGAACCGTAGTCATGCGTTCACGCACACTCATCGTTTCACTGAAGATACGATGACGTACTTCACCGCCGACGCGTTTCAATACGGCCCGGAAAGCCATCAGCAGGGCATCCAGATCGGCTTCCGGCAGTGGCCGCTGCACATCTTTGGCTTCCGGAAAGATTGAGCGAACAAACACATCGCGGCCGAGCCTCGGCAGTTCATTGAGCTCTTCGGCAAGCATGCGATATTGCTCATAGGCGAGCAACTGTGCGGCAAGTTCTGCGCGCGGGTCAATTTCGTTGCCTTGCTCATCGATTTCAGGGCGCGGCAACAGCATGCGTGATTTCAGCTGCATCAGGGTGCTGGCCATGACCAGATAATCGCCGGCAACTTCCAGATCCATCTCTTCCTGGGCTTCCAGTATTTCCAGATACTGCACGGTAATCACGGCCATGGGGATATCGAAGATATCCATCGTCTGGCTGCGGATCAGGTGCAGCAGTACATCCAGCGGACCTTCAAACTGATCGAGTTGAACCGGAGGCAGTGCATGCGGCGTCGCTTCAGAAGCGATGAGCTTGGCCTGCACTGCCTGAATCATACGCGATAACCCATTTTCAGCGTTTTACGTACTTTTTCCATGGTGCGCGAGGCTTCATGGCGGGCGCGCTCGTTGCCTGAGCGGACAATGTCTCTCAGGTCATCGGGGCGAGAGGCAATATCGGCACGGCGGTCACGGATGGGCTGTAACTCCTCTTCGAGATGTTTGAGTGCGCACATTTTGCAATCAATGCAGCCAATGCCGGCAGTAGTACAGCCGTCTTTGACCCACTCGCGTTCAGCCTCGCTTGAATAGACTTTATGATATTCCCATACCGGGCAGTTTTCCGGATTACCCGGATCATCGCGGCGCACGCGGGCTGGATCCGTCGGCATGGTTTTTACCTTTTTCTCGGTCACCTTCCATGTTTCACCCAACTCAATGGTATTGCCGTAGGACTTGCTCATCTTGCGGCCGTCGAGGCCCGGCAGCTTGGCCGCAGGCATCAGCATGGCTGCCGGTTCCGGGAACAGCGGAGGCAGGCCCTGGCGATAGAGGTGGTTGAAGCGGCGGGCGACTTCGCGGGTGAGTTCCACATGCGGCACCTGATCTTCACCGACAGGTACGCCATCCGCGCGGTAGATCAGGATGTCGGCCGACTGCAGCAGGGGATAACCGAGGAAGCCGTAAGTGCCGAGATCCTTTTCGCGCAACTGTTCGATCTGGTCTTTATACGTGGGTACGCGCTCCAGCCAGGAGAGCGGTGTCATAAATGAGAAGAGCAGGTGCAACTCGGCATGCTCGGGCACTTCCGACTGGATAAACACCACCGCTTTTTCCGGATCAACACCGACAGCCAGCCAGTCGATCAGCATGTCCCAGATCGTATCCTTCACAATCGATGGGTTGGCATAATCGGTGGTCAGTGCATGCCAGTCGGCGGCAAAGAAGAAGCAGTTGTGCTCTTCCTGCAGTTTAAGCCAGTTCTCCAGCACGCCTTTGTAGTGGCCCAGATGCAGGCGACCTGTCGGGCGCATGCCCGAAAGAATGCGTTTCGGTGTATGTTGTGTGCTGTCAGTTTGACTCAACTCTTTTCCCCTTCCGGAAACACTGATTTTTACAGTGATTCCAATCAGCCCGTAAGCGGGCTGTTAAAATGGATGGTATCAGTTTTTAATATTGAACCATCTTTGCGAAAGATAGCAAAGCCGCAGGCCCATTGTAACAATGGGTGATAAAACATGACGAATGATTGTGCCCCGATGTACGGGACTGCGACAATTCGGCGCTTGACACATTATTAAATGATAATATTATTATCAAATAGATAAGGGAGCACGTCATGGTGTTTATCAGGGATCAGAAAGACAATAGCGATTGTCACTATCAGGCGCATGTCTGGTTCAGTAACCATTCGTTTCAGTGCGGTTGCTTCGACAATAAAAAAGCCGCCGAGAAATGGGCCAACTGGCTGCAGAAAAGAATCGTCACAGCGGATATGATCAAACAGATGTACAGGTCCGGGCATTGATGGAAACGCTGTTGATAGCATTTTCAGTCGGTTTTCTGGGCAGCATGCACTGCATCGGCATGTGTGGTGGCCTTGTCTCCGCACTTTCCATGACACGGCCCAAACTCTGGTGGTCTGGCCTGACCGCTTACCAGTTCGGACGTGTGACGACCTATACGATACTGGGGCTGATCAGCGGCCTGATCGGCGTTTCCCTGAAGCAATTGGGTGGTTTTGATCAGGTTCAGTTTGTCTTAACGCTGTTGGCAGGTCTGATTATGATCAGCTTCGGTTTGAACCTGGCAGGTTTTATGCCGGATCCGCTGGCCCGATTCGGCGCCCGTGCGATCGGAGGTTTGGGACTGGCTAATCGAATTAAAGCGGCAGCTGGCAAGAGTACGCCGGTGAGCTGGTATGGCATTGGTCTGGCCAATGGGCTGCTGCCATGCGGGCTGGTTTATGCTGCACTGGGCTTAAGTATTGCTTCAGGTGGTGTGTTTGAAGCAGGCAGCGCCATGTTTGCATTTGGCCTGGGCACCATTCCGGCCATGATGGCAGCGCCAGCTCTGGTGAATCTGCTGGCTGCCAATAAACGCGGTCTGGTGATGAAGGGTTTGGGTATTTTAGTGATTTTACTGGGCCTGTTCACCATGGTGCGCGGCACAAGCCTGATGCACATGTTACACGGCGGCGGGGCGGGGCATGGGACAGAGCAGATGCCGATGGATCACTCCGGTATGAATCACCCCATGCAGCCGGTTCACATTCATTGAATGATTAAGTTCTGATATGCTGATTCGGGCATTGTAGAAACAGGGTCTTTATGTGAACATTTCCATCCATTCAGCAGAATGTTGAGGGAGATGGTATTGACGCAATGTAATGGTTCACTGAGGTATTGTTAAAGCATGGACGGCTCGGAAGATGACGTACATGCAAGGAAGATGAAATCCCTTGGCCATTTTACGCAGGGAATTGTGCATGATATCCGCAATTCACTGCACGTGGTGCTCAGCGCATCGGCCATGATTGGCCGTCGAACCGAAGATCCCCTGATTTTGCATCACCTGACCTCCATAGAAAAAACCATAGAGCGCACCAACGGTCTGATCGGGCGCATTCTTGCCTTTGCCAATCAGTCGGAAGAGCACCTCGGTGTGGTGGATGTTTCCGACTCTATCGATGAGTCGATCACACTTATCCGGCCGATGTTTCCTGAATGTATCGCTATTGAATGGCATCGGCCCGCACAGCCGGTCTATATTCTCGGTGACCATGACCAGTTGTATCAGGTGATGCTGAATCTGCTCAGGAATGCCATTGAAGCTATCGGCTGCGACAACGAGGGTACTATTCTGGTGAACCTGAATCATGCTTGTCCCTGGGTTGAAATCAGGGTGAAGGACACTGGTCCCGGCATTGCTCCGGATGTGATCGAAAACGTGTTTACTCCGGCCTTTACCACCAAAGCTGATGGTAACGGTTTTGGCCTGGCCAATGTCTTTGCTATTGTTGAACAGCACGGTGGAACCATGCAGGTGGTGAGTTCACCGGGTGAAGGGGCCGAATTTATCATGCTGCTGCCCCTGGTTCCCGATATGAATCTTTGATTACTTTGCTGCCTGCTGCCAATGATCAGAATCAGAATCTTTTCACCGCAGAGGACGCAGAGGACGCAGAGGAAAGACGAAATATATGAATATGGCCGCTGGCACGACTCCAATGGCCCCGGTTATTCAGAGCATCCTTAGAGTATTAAATAAGCACTCTCTTTCATTGCCTTGCTTTTCCTCTGCGTACTCTGCGGTGAATGCCTTTTACCATCGCTTTTCTATATCTGCTGAATAGTTGCCTGCCTTATTGAACCGACAGGGGATTGCTGAACTGCAACCGTGTAACATCCTTATCATTCAATGTGGCTTTCAGGCCGATTTCAGGGAAAAAATAGTAGGTGGTATCTTCGTCACCCGGCAAGATGGTTGAGGCCGCGCCAAAGCGGTTTTGCAGCATTTCAGGCGATATGTTTATGCTGGGAATCAGTATCAGGTTCTTTACGATCATCTGCTGAATCTGCGGCAGGTCTTCAGGATGCACATTCATGCGGGCAACCGCATTGGGGTACAGATGGGGCAGGGTGGCTCTCGTTTCGATCTGCTTAAGTATCTGATCATCAGCAACCAGCTCCAGAATCACCTTGCTGTGGTCGGCGATGGATGGAAAAAATGCCTCCAGTCGCAGTCCCGCCTCGGCATGTTCTTCAGGATATATATATAAGGCGATGTCGCTGCGGCTTTTCAGACTGATCTCTGCATCGCGCAGTGTTGTGCGGCCGATTGTAATGCCCAGTACATGCAGATGGCCCGTGTCATCGATCCAGGTATCCTGGGTCTGATCACTGATCCGGTAGTTGGAGCTGCTCCAGGCAAAGAGCAGGGCTGTGGCCAGCAGTGCGGCAGCGAACAGCTTCAGTCCCAGATAACTACCTGTCTTATTCTCTGCCTGCGACATTTTGTCCTCTCTTATATCCCTTTTATTGGTAGGGGTTGAATGATATCATGCTCTGTGGTGACACAGTAACATTAAAATTACATATTTACAATATTATTAAATATAATATTATGCCGCATATGCGTGATCTGCATCACGTCTTCATGAAGAGAATATAGGAGGATGGCCGTGTCTGAAGGTAAACCTGACGAACAACAATACAGCTTCACCGTTGTAAAATGGTTCTCCATAGCAGCAGTGCTCTACCTGATCGTAGGCGCTCTGGTCGGAGATTTCATAGCCTGGGAGCTGGCGTTTCCCGCGCTTAATTTTGATAATCCGTATATAAGTTTCGGACGTTTAAGACCACTGCATACCAATGCGGTGATTTTTGCATTCGGCGGTTCCACCCTGATGGCGACAGCTTATTACATTGTACAGCGAACCTGCCATGTTCGCCTGTGGAGTGAAAAGCTTGCCTGGTTTACCTTCTGGGGCTGGAATACCATCGTTGTAGGTGCGGTCGTTACTTTCCCGCTGGGGCTGACTCAGGGTAAAGAGTATGCCGAACTGATCTGGCCTCTGGATATTTTGATCGCCGTGGTCTGGCTCTCCTTTACATTCAACTTCATCATGACAATTGTGAACCGCAAGGTTTCCCATATCTACGTGGCCAACTGGTTCTTCCTCGGTATGATGGTGATGATCACCATTCTTCACGTGGTTAACTCGCTGGCTGTACCGGTTACGCTGACGCACTCTTACTCTATCTACTCCGGTGTGCATGATGCCATGATCCAGTGGTGGTGGGGCCATAATGCAGTGGGTTTCTTCCTGACTGCAGGTTTCCTCGGCATCATGTATTACTTCATCCCGAAACAGGCCAATCGCCCTATATTCTCCTACCGTCTCTCCGTGCTGCACTTCTGGGCGCTGATGTTCGGTTATGTCTGGCTTGGTGCGCATCACCTGCAATACACGGCACTGCCGGACTGGACCGGCTCTCTCGGTGCGGCCGTATCCATGGCGATGATCATTCCATCATGGGGTGGCGCGATTAATGGTATGATGACGTTATCAGGAGCCTGGAACAAACTGCGTGATGACTATGTGCTGCGCTTCCTGGTTGTGTCACTGGCATTTTATGCCATGTCCACCTTCGAAGGGCCGGTGATGTCGATCAAGACAGTGAATGCACTTTCCCATTACACCGACTGGACCATCGGACATGTTCATTCCGGTGCACTGGGCTGGGTGGCAATGGTCTCCATCGGTGCGATCTATCACATGGTTACCCGACTGTGGGGCAAGGATATCTACTCGGTCAGCATGGTGAATACGCACTTCTGGATTCACACCATCGGTACCATTATCTACATCTGCGCGATGTGGGTCTCCGGTATCATGCAGGGCCTGATGTGGCGTGCCACGGATGACTACGGCAATCTGGTTTACACCTTTGCTGAAACTGTATCTGCCATGCATCCGTATTACGTGCTGCGCTCACTTGGCGGTGTGCTGGTTCTGCTCGGTGCAGTGCTCATGCTCTACAACATTGTCAAAACTATCAGTGGTGCCAAACAGCCGGTAACAGCGGCTGCGGCAGCCAGGGTTTAAGGGGGGTAATCAGATGACATTTCAGGAAAAACTCGAAAAGAATGTCTGGGGTCTGATCATTATGGTGGCGCTGGTCGTTTCAGTCGGCGGTATCGTGGAGATCGTTCCGCTCTATTACCTCGACAATACGATTGAGAAGCTCTCCCAGGAAGAGGACAGCATCCGGCCGTATACGGCACTCGAGCAGGAAGGGCGCGATATTTATGTGCGCGAAGGCTGCTATCTCTGCCACTCCCAGATGATCCGTCCGTTCCGTGATGAGAAGGAGCGTTACGGTCACTACTCACTGGCTGCGGAATCAAAATACGATCATCCGTTCCAGTGGGGCTCCAAACGTACCGGTCCCGATCTGGCGCGTGTGGGTGCCAAATACTCGGACAAGTGGCAGATCCAGCATCTGAAAGCTCCGCGTTCACTGGTACCCGAATCGGTGATGCCGGGTTATCCGTTCCTGGCGGAAAGTATCATCGACCACACGCTTACAGAGAGAAAACTGCGTGCGCTGGCATCAGTAGGTGTGCCGTACACCGAAGCTGATTTCGCAGGCGCTGCAGAGGCGGTGAAAGGCAAGACCGAGATGGATGCCATGGTCGCCTACCTGCAGGTTCTGGGAACCATGGTGAAATTCCAGGAAGGGAAGGACTATCGTGAATAAGTTTCTTTCTACCGAATGGGAAGTTATGACCACCACCGACTGGACCGGCCTTATCATTTTACTGGTCGTCGCAGCACTGATGACAGCGGCTTATTTCATTATTCTTAAGCCTGCTAACCGCGATAAATTTGAGCAATATCGTGATTTCGTCAATCACGAAGATGATATGGAACTGGACCGGGAGGTTAAGCATGAGCACGCCAAATAAACCCGAAAAGCCTCAGGATACCGGACACGAATGGGATGGTATCCGCGAGCTCACCAACCCGCCGCCACGCTGGTGGATGATCATGTTCCACGTCGGCTGGATCTGGTGTCTGATCTATTTCGTGCTCTATCCGTCCATTCCGTTGCTCAACGGCTCCAACGAGGGGCTCCTCGGCTGGACCCAGATCAAGGAGTTCAAGGAGGCTGTGGCTGAGAATGATGCGGTGAAAGCGCCGTATATGGAGAAACTCAAAGTCATGGGCGCCGGTGAGATCATGGCCGATGCCGAGCTGCGTAACTTTGCCGAATCCGCGGCCAAGGCGGCCTACGGTGATAATTGTGCAGCCTGTCATGGTGCGGGCGGTGAGGGTGCAGTAGGACTGTTCCCTGTACTGGCTGATGACAACTGGCTCTACGGCGGCGACATCGACACCATTGTAGAGACCATTACCGGTGGTCGTATGGGTAATATGCCGGCTCATGCCGACATGCTCGAAGCCGGGCAGATCGAAACACTGGCTGATTTCGTTATTGCGCTGCCGCAAGGTACTGCTACTGAAAAAGGCTGGGCTCTGTTCAGTGATGCAGGCTGTATGGGGTGCCATGGTGACAATGCTCAGGGTGGCGCACTAAACGGCGATACATTCTCGGGCGCTGCCAACCTGACCGATCAGGTATGGCGTTTTGGCAACAGTCGTGAAGAGGTGCTCAGAACCATCCGCTTTGGTGTAAATCAGGAGGATGTGGCTGAAACACGCAGCGCGATCATGCCTGCTTTCGGCGAAAAACTTTCTCCGGAACTGATCAAGATTCTGGCGATCAAGGTTCACGCCATGGGTGGTGGTCAGTAGTGATACAGCGTGGGGGAAGAGCTGACGGTTCTTCCCCCGCAACTGTTCACTGTAAACGGTGAAACGCATAAGGAGAATGAGATGGATGCAGTCGAATTAGGTGTAGTGATCAGCATGATGGGAGTTCTGGGAATTATGGTCTATGCCGGAATCTGGTTTATTAAAGTGATTAATTCAAAAAACGAAGGTGACAAGCAGTAAGGTGGCATGGCCGGGCGGAAACGCCTGATTGAACCCACCCGACAGTTTAAGCGGCAGCCCTGATTACTCCTCCCCGGTCGGGGTCGCCGTTTGAAACTGGATAACCCATGGAGGACTCATGAGCGAGAACAGGAAGTCCACAGACAGCTTCGAGGATCTCTACGCCGATACACTGCATTACCATATCAATACCGGTGATGAGGTGATTCACGCCAAGCGTATGCCGGGACGTTTCCGCAACCTGAAATGGATGACGATGGCTACCTGGCTGTTTTTCTTTATCGGTCCCTATCTGCAGTGGAGCGGCCATCAGGCCATCCTGTTTGATATTCCGGGGCGCAAATTCTACATCTTTGGCGCCACCATCTGGCCGCAGGATATCTGGATGCTTTCCCTGTTGCTGATCATGCTGGCTATCACGCTGTTTGGCGTGACGGCTGTAGCCGGACGCGTTTTCTGCGGTTACTTCTGTTTCCAGACTGTCTGGACGGATATTTTTACCTGGCTTGAAGATAAAATCGAGGGTAATCCTATTCAGCGCCGCAAACTGGATAAAGCGCCCTGGACGGCAGAGAAAATCCGCAAGAAAACGCTGAAACATAGCCTGTGGCTGCTGGTCTCTATCCTCACCGGCATTACCTTTGCCGCATATTTCACCGATGCCATTGAGCTGTGGCATGGTTATCTGGGCTTCACTGCGCCATTTATCGCCTGGGTGGTGCTGGCCATGTTTATTGCCGGCACCTATATCCTGGCCGGTTTTATGCGCGAACAGGTCTGTTTCTGGCTCTGTCCTTATGCCCGTATCCAGAGCGTGATGGTGGACAAAGATACGATTCTGCCGACCTATGATTATCATCGTGGCGAACCGCGCGGCAAGATGAAAGGCAGAGGCATGGAAGAGGCCGCCAAAGGCGACTGCATCGACTGCAAAATGTGTGTGGGCGTCTGCCCGACCGGCGTGGATATTCGTGAGGGTATGAGCGAAGGCTGCATCACCTGCGGCATGTGCATCGACGCCTGCGACTCGATTATGGACAAGGTGGGAAAACCCAGAGGACTGATCCGCTACCTTTCACATAAAGAGATGGAGGGCGTGACGTTGCCGCCGCTGTTCAGGCGGCCACGCGTGATCACCTACAGTACTATTTTTATGCTGGCAGTGACCGGCATTATCTATGGTCTGGCAACCATCCCTCCGATTGAGCTCTCTATTGTGCATTCACGGCAACCGTTGTTTATGCGCATGTCCGACGGCTCGATTCAGAATAAATATACCATCAAGGCTGTAAATAAACTCGATACGGACCAGCGCGTCAGCCTGACGGTGAAAAGCAGTTCCGGTGATATCCATATGAAGGATGCAGAATACTTTAAAGATATTACCCTGAAAGCGGGCAAACTGGTGCCATTCAGTATTTTTCTGCAGGCCAGCCCGGCCAGTCTCGAACATGAGAATACGGATGTGCAGCTGACCATACAGGGTATCACGCAGCCGGAGATTACCGTAATCTACGATTCGGTATTTGTCGGCCCTAAACGGTAACAGGAGAGATTCATGGCTGCAGCGTCACATCTGAAAGAGGACTTCAAAAACCCCTGGTTTCTGGGCATATTGGCACTGGTCGGTGTGGCCTTGGCCGGCACGATCTGGATGGCTGTCGTTGCCGGTCAGACCAGTCCCGGTCTGGTTTCAGAAGATTATTACGAAAAAGGTAAAAACTATTTCCATGAGACACCCAAAGCAGAGCAGGGGCCGCAGTGGCGTTTGAGTCTGATGGCGCCGCCAACACCTGTTGTAGGGCAGTCGCAGATTTATCGCCTCTATGTTGTTGATGAAGCAGGGCATCCGGTCAGTGGGGCCAGTGTCGTTTTATATGCCTACCGCCCCAGTGATGCCAACGCCGATTTTGAGGTGAAGATGACTCAGGCCGATGCCGGCACTTTCACCGCTCCTGTCAGCTTCGCATTGCCCGGCACATGGGATCTGATTGCGCAGGTTAAGTCGAATGGGCGTAGCTTTGATATTACGCAACGGGTGTTTATCAAAGACTAAGCGGTTTTTTGCCTTGCCTTCCTCTGCTCACACAAGCTGTTTTCACTGCGGTCTGCCGGTATCCGGCGGTTCGGCCTGTGAGGCGGAAATCAACGGGAAAAAACGCAGCTTCTGCTGTGCCGGTTGTATGACGGTCTGTCAGGTGATTCACGAATCGGGCCTGGATGATTTTTACAGTCGCCTGAACTATCAGGGTGCAGAAGCGCCGCCGCCGGAAACACCGCTTGATCTGGAACAGTATGACCTGCCTGAAGTGCAGGCCGAATTTGTACGTGCGCTTGAAGGCGGTAAAAAGCAGGCCCACCTGCTGGTCGAGGGTATCCACTGTGCCGCCTGTGTATGGCTGATAGAACATGGCCTGAATGCCATGGACGGTATTGAAATGGCCGAGGTGAATCTGGCTCACCAGCGTTTAAACCTGCGCTGGGACAGCAGCAGGGTGGCTCTCTCAGCCATTATGCTGCGCTTGGGCAGACTCGGCTATGCGGCGGCTCCGTTTAACCCGGAAACCGCTGAAGGCAGCCTGCAACGGCGCAATCGATCGCTGCTGTTCCGCATGGCTTTTGCCGGATTCGGTGTGATGAATATCATGTGGATCTCCATAGCCCTGTATGCGGGCGCATTTTCCGGTATTGATAGCGAAGTAAAACAGTTCTTTCACTGGATCAGCTTTTGCATTGCCACACCTGTACTGATCTATTCCGGCTGGCCGTTTTTTCGTGCCGCGGCACTGGGACTGAAACAGTTACGGTTGACGATGGATCTGCCGATTGCAATCGGTTCGCTCAGTACCTGGTCCTATTCAAGCTGGATCACCTTCAACGCCAGTGGCGAGGTCTATTTCGATACGGTGGTGACGTTCCTGTTTGTGATCCTGATCGGGCGCTATCTGGAGGGGCTCTCCAAACGTAACGCCTCATCGGCAGCGTTGAGGCTGATGGAGTTGCAGCCGCGCCTTGCAACGCGTCTGCTGGCCACAGGGGAAGAGCGTATTTCGGTGCGCAAACTACAGGTCGGTGATCACGTGCTGGTGCGGCCGGGAGAGAAGCTGCCTGCCGATGGTCTGGTGATCTCCGGTGCGTCGTATATCGATGAGTCCATGCTCAGTGGTGAATCACGCCCGTTGCGCAAAGAGGCCGGGGCAAATGTTGTGGCCGGTTCGATGAATGTGGACGGCTCGCTGACTGTCGAGGTGTGCTCTGTTGGCGCCGATACTGCACTGGCCCGCATTGTCACACTGGTGGAAGAGGCACAGGGCTCGAAGGCAAAAGTGCAGCAGATCGCTGATCGTATCGTACCCTGGTTTGTTGCCGCAACGATCGGGCTTGCCGCCATCACCTTTATCTACTGGTTAAGAAACGATTTTGATACAGCGTTGCTGGCAGCGGTTTCCGTACTGATTATCACCTGTCCCTGTGCTTTGGGGCTGGCTACGCCCATGTGTATTGCCGTTGGCGTCGGGGCAGGGGCCAAACGCGGTGTACTGGTGCGCCACGGCCAGGCGCTGGAAATCCTTTCCGGCATCACCCATGTGGTGTTCGATAAAACAGGTACGCTGACCGAAGGGCGCATGCGGGTTGCACAAGTGATACCTGCCAACACTTTTGATCAGGTTGCACTGATCAGCCTTGCCGCCGCTGTTGAAGGGCAATCACGCCATCCACTGGCTACTGCCATCACTGCAGCGTTGAAAGGTAAACAGCTGACATGTGTATCCTTTCTCTCCGAGTCCGGTTTGGGGGTTAGCGGCATGGTGGATTCACGACGTGTGGTGATCGGCAATCTGCGCCTGATGCAACGCGACGGTATTGCTGTGCCTGAGCAGATGCAGCAAGAGCAGAGCCGGATCGAGCGGCAGATGGGTGTGGCGGTTCTCGTCGCTGTTGATGGTGCTCTGGCCGGTTTGATTCATTTGCAGGACCGCGTACGCGATGAGGCCGGTGCACTGATTCAGTCGCTCCGGGAGCAGGGGATCGGCATCACCATGCTCACAGGAGACTCGATGGCTGCGGCTCAGGCGCTTAAAGAGACACTCGGTGAGATGCATGTGGTGGCCGAACTGTTGCCCGAGGATAAAGAGGCTGAAATCAGGCGACTGCAGGCCGGTGGTGAAAAAGTGCTGATGATCGGAGACGGTGTGAATGATGCACCGGCTCTGGCGCGTGCTGATGTCAGTATGGCGATGGGTTCGGGGATGGACGTCTCTATGGCCTGTGCCGATATCGTGCTGGTCAGCTCCGATCTCTCCCGTGTCGGCTTTGCCATCAAACTGGCGCAGAAAACACTTTCCACGATCCGCCAGAATATCGGCATTTCCCTGGCTTATAATGTGATTCTGGTGCCTGCTGCGATGGCAGCCCTGGTGACGCCGGTATTCGCGGCCATAGCCATGCCGATCAGTTCTTTACTGGTCATCGGCAATGCTATTCTTATTCGCAGGCGGATTGGGTGAGAAGAGAGTCATGGAAAAGGCTGATAGCGGCGCGATATCGTCTGTGCAAGGATAAGGCATGGATGTGATTTTCGGACTGATTCCTGCCATGATCATCATGGGTCTGGTTGGCGTATTGATTTTCTTCTGGGCGGTAAAGAACGGCCAGTACGACGATATGGAGGGTCCTGCCCATCGTATTCTCGATGATGATGACATGCCGGATAAAAAAAATGATGCTGACCGCTTGCCAAAGTAATTCGTCTTCCTATAATCCGCGCCACACCGAAAGGCGCTTTAGCTCAGTTGGTTAGAGCATCGGAATCATAATCCGGGTGTCCGGGGTTCGAGTCCCTGAAGCGCCACCAACAATAAAAGGCCGAGTAACTAAATGTTACTCGGCCTTTTTGCGTTAGGCTTGAATGCAATTAAGCGGCGGACTTATCTCAGTTCCATTTTAGCACTAGCCACTCTGTTTTATCCCCAAACCATCAAGTTATCACATCTTTCTGACTGCCACAGTCATAAAATCCTACCAAAAAAGTCAGGTTTTCATTGTTTTGAAAT
This sequence comes from Zetaproteobacteria bacterium CG1_02_53_45, assembly GCA_001871925.1. GTDB lineage: Bacteria > Pseudomonadota > Zetaproteobacteria > Mariprofundales > Mariprofundaceae > Mariprofundus. The sequence continues at coordinate 310 of MNWZ01000115.1, read as the reverse complement.
CCTCTGTAGATGTTCATACAAATTGTAGGGGTGTCAATCAGCGTCCAATTTTGACCCCCTGTCAGCGTCCAAAATTGACCCCCCTAAAGGTGCCCGAAATCATGCTCGATTGGTAAACCTCCAGCTCTGATTTCCGGTCTCAATAATGTCGCAATGATGGGTGATCCGATCGAGCATTGCGGTTGTCATTTTGGCATCGCCAAATATCTGGGACCACTCGCCGAAACTGAGGTTGGTCGTAATGATCAGTGACGTAACTTCGTAGCAGCCGCTGACAAGATGGAATAAGCGCGCTGCGCCAGCCTGTGAG
>MNWZ01000156.1 GCA_001871925.1 Zetaproteobacteria bacterium CG1_02_53_45 | reverse complement strand
TGGAGCGGTTGAGAGATTATGAGAATGATGCGCTACGTTTCATGGATCGACCAGATGTCCCCTTTACCAACAATCAGGGCGAAAACGATCTGCGCATGACCAAGGTGCAGCAGAAAATATCCGGCTGCTTTCGATCAATCGATGGTGCTGAGGCATTTTGTCGATGCAGAAGCTACATTTCCACATGCCGAAAGCAGGGGCTTTCTTCCAGCCAGGCTCTGAGTCTGTTGTTTGACGGCAAGAACCCTGACTTTATGATCGGTGCTGAATAGTTACGCTCCAAGTATCTTAACCTGTTTCATTTTACACCTCACAACAGAGCATTAAATAGATAACCGACAATGAGAATACCTGTAGCAACGACAGCAATGAACATAGCAATAAGACGTGGCTTGAGCACCTTGCGCAATATGATCATCTCAGGAAGCGAAAGCGCGATTACGCTCATCATAAAAGCTAAAACCGTGCCAAGAGCGGCGCCCTTGCCGATCAAGGCCTCAACAACCGGAATCACACCTGCGGCATTGGTATACATAGGTATTCCAAGCACAACTGCGGCAGGAACCGACCACCATGGGGCATCCTTACCCATAATGGAAACCATAAAATCCTCCGGCACATAACCGTGAATTGCCGCCCCCAATGCAATACCGGCGATGATGTAGAGCCAGACCTTACCCACGATTTCGGAGACATGATTAAAACCGCTGTCGATGCGATCTCCCCATGCCATCTGTTCGTTTTCTATAGCGGTCAACACCGCAGAGTTCTGCATGTCGCGCACCCACTCTTCCAGATATTTTTCCATAGCAAACCTGCCGATAACAAGACCGGAAACGATCGCAACAGTAAGGCCCAGCAGCAGGTATAAGCCAGCCACCTTCCAGCTAAACATTGCAAACAACAGTGCCAAAGCCACTTCATTGACCATGGGCGCCGAAATCAAAAAGGAAAATGTTATGCCCAGCGGAACGCCCGCCTGCAGGAAACCAATGAATAAAGGTATAGCAGAACAGGAACAAAATGGTGTGAAAACACCCAGTGTAGCAGCCATCACATTACCGGCGCCTAGGCGGCGTCCGGCCAGCAGGGCGCGTGTTCGCTCCGGAGAAATATAGGTGTGAATAATCCCCATCACGAAAACGATGCCCGCCAGCAACATCAATACCTTGGGTGTGTCATAAAAGAAGAACTGTAGAGCACCACCCAAATGCGTGCGACGTTCCACGGGAAGCATCGTCACCAGCGCTTCCGAAAAAGGTAAAAGCAGTTGATACAGACCAAACCAAAGCAATGCAGCCATGCCCAAAAACAGGTATGGGCTACGCTTCGGGAAGCTACGAATGGTTTGGCTCATGGATGTGTGGCCTCCTCATGCGCAATACCGCGCTGAACGCCGAGCTTTACCAATCAGAAGAGCGACAAAGATGCACGTTGCGTATAAGATTATACGCCTGATCTGATTGCACAGCAAAAAATAAACAGCACCTGATGAGTCAATGCGGAGATGAGCCGGCAGAGCTTCCCGGTCTATTTGGCTGCGAATATACCGTAATAAATTATCAACGACTGATCTGACTCACTCAACTACTGCACCGTGTTGTCATTGAATTCAGACGATCAAGCTTCATTGATGCAAGCATGGCAATCAGAATAAAGCCTGCCGACCAATAGAGGCAGCCTTCCATGCCATGCTGCTGATAGGCCAGACCGGAAAGGATGGTTCCGGCCAGGCGGCCACCGGCGTTAGCCATGTAATAGAAGCCGACATTCATCGATACGCTGTCATGATCAGACCACGCCACAATCAGATAGGAGTGGGTTGCAGAATTCATTGCGAACACGATCCCGAATAAAGCCAGACCGACAATAAGCACCACTCCGCCATCCCAGCCCTGCTGTAAAGACAAAGCAATCCCGACAGGCAGCAGCAATAACACCCCCGTCCACACCACCAGCGTTCCGGCTCCCGGCTCACCTGTTGAGACAGCCCTGATCACCCTTGGCGCTATCCCCTGAATAAAGCCGTAACCGATAACCCACAGCGCCAGGAATGCCCCCACCTGTGTAAATGTCCAGCCCAGAACGGACTGCAGGTAGACCGGCAACCCGACAACGAACCAGATATCGCGCGCCCCGAACAGAAAAAAACGGGCCGCGGACAGCCAGTTAATCTGCGGGTCCCTGGAAAAAATCTGGGAGAACTTTGCTCTGCTTTTTGTTTTGCCCAGCCCCCTGGGTAACAGGACCCATGTCATGGCCAGAGCCACAAACAGCATGGCAGCGAGCACAAACAACGCGCCTCTGAACTCCAGCCAGGCCAACAATGCGCCACCGATAAAGAAACCCGCACCTTTGAGCGCATTCTTGGAGCCGGTCAGTATCGCAACCCAACGAAACAACCGGCTATCAGACTGATCCGGCATAAACAGTTTTACGCCGGCCTTGGCGCTCATTTTATTCAGGTCTTTGGCAATACCGGAGAACGCCTGCGCGGCCATGACATAGCCCACCGACAACCACGCCTCAGGGACAGTGAGCATCAGTAATGCGCCGATCTGCATGGACATGCCGATATGCATGCAGCGATTCAGGCCGATGCGCGCCCCCAGCCACCCACCCACCAGATTGGTGACAATGCCGAAAAACTCGTAAAACAGGAACAGCATGGCGATAGCCAGTGGCGAATAGCCCAACTGATGGAAATAGAGCACCACCAGCATGCGGATAGCGCCATCGGTGATGGTAAATGCCCAGTAACCGCCGGTTACAGTCAGATAATGGCGAAAGCCCTGCTCCATATCAGAGCGACTTCGCCACCTTGCTTGTCAGCTCCATCATACGGTTCACATAACCCCATTCATTATCGTACCAGGCCAGCACTTTCACCTGTGTACCATCAATCACCATGGTGCTGGGCGCATCTATGATCGATGAGCGGGGGTCATTGGTATAGTCCACCGACACCAGTGGTCGCGCTTCATAACCCAGAATTCCCTTCAAATGACCTGCGGCGGCTTTCCGGAACAGAGCATTGATCGCTTCAGCATCCGTTTCACGTTCGGCTTCGAAGACAAAATCGGTCAGTGAAGCATTCAGCAGCGGCACACGCACAGCCATTCCGTTCAGCTTGCCTTCCAGCTCAGGGAAAATTTTTGTTATTGCTTTGGCTGAGCCGGTGCTGGTAGGGATCAGCGACTGACCACAGGCGCGCGCCCGGCGCAGATCCTTGTGTCCTTTATCGATAATGGTCTGTGTATTGGTGATATTATGAATGGTTGTCATACAGCCGTGTTTGATGCCGATCCCCTCATGCATCACCTTGACCACAGGAGCCAGACAGTTGGTGGTGCAGGAGGCGGCGGTTAACAGGTGATGTTTGTCCGGTTCATACAGATGCTCGTTGATGCCATAAACGATATTCAGCGCACCCTCGACAGGAGCTGCGACAATCACCTTTTTCACCCCCTGATCGAAATAGGCCTGCAACTGCTCCGGCTTGCGGAATTTGCCGGTTGCTTCGATAACGATGTCACAGGCTGACCAGTCGGTGTCGGCAATTGCGTTGTTGGAGCTATAACTCAGCTCCTGATCATCAACATGGATGAGATTTTCCTCACCCGTACAATCGTAGTGCCAGGTACCATGCACGGAATCAAACTCCAGTAAATGTGCAGAGCAAATCGCATCGCAGGCGGTCTCGTTAATCTGCACGACATTAAAACTGCTTCTGTCCCAGCCTGCCCTTAAACCAAGACGCCCCATGCGTCCGAAGCCGTTAATGCCTACCCTGATTGTCATAAACAACTCCTGTTAATTTTCGCAACGCATCCTGATAAACAGATATGTCAGCATCATGTCAGCTTCGCATAGCCTGCTCATACCAGCCCTTGCTGCGATTCACGATAGCGACCAATGTTAACATCACAGGCACTTCGACCAGCACGCCAACTACCGTTGCCAGTGCAGCACCCGATTCAAAACCGAATAGTGCAATGGCCGTTGCTACGGCCAGTTCGAAGAAGTTTGATGCACCGATTAAAGCTGACGGTGCAGCGACGTTATGCCTGACACAAAGCTTACGATTTAAGAAATAAGCCAAACCAAAAGTTGCATAGACTTGAATCACAATAGGCACAGCCAGAATGGCAATCACCAGGGGGTGTTGCAGAATTGCTTTGCCCTGAAAAGCAAAGAGCAGTACCACGGTCAGTAGCAAGGCAGCCATCGACAGAGGGTTCAGACGCTGCAAAACAACATCAAATGTCCCTTGTTCAAGCAGATGTTTTCTCCAGAAGTATGCCACCAGAACAGGTGCCAGAATGTAGAGTAATACCGAAAGCAGCAAGGTATCCCAGGGAACAGTGACCGATGCAAATCCAAGCAGCAATGCAACAATTGGGGCAAAAGCAAAGACCATGACCACATCATTGAGCGCCACTTGCGAAAGGGTAAACTGGGCATCACCCTGAGTTAACCTGGACCAGACAAAAACCATCGCTGTGCACGGAGCCGCAGCAAGAATAACCAGCCCGGCAAAATATCCATCCAGCATTTCCGGTGCAAGATATCCGGCAAAGATATGGTAGATAAAAATGTATCCCAGCAAGGCCATGAAAAACGGTTTGAACAACCAGTTCACGCCAAGCGTCACGGCAATACCGCGCCGCTGCTGCCACACTTCATGCAGGGAAGTGAAATCAATTTTGAGCAACATCGGCAAAATCATCACCCAAACCAACATCGCAACAGGCAAGTTAATGTGTGCAATCTCGGCACTGCCAACCGCTTGAAAAACGTTAGGCATCAGGGCACCAAGAGCTATTCCCGTAACGATAGCAACAAACACCCAGAGCGTGAGATAGCGGGCAAAAAGCCCCAGCGGTTTTGATTCAGACATGGTGACCTCCTGAGCAGGAGATATTATATCCGTCTATGCGGATATGTAAATTAAAGCTCGGTCGTGATCATCACGCAGCAGTCGTGCCCCTGCTGGATGGGCGGACACGGCACATCACCATAGGAGCAGAACACACAGCAATCGCCCGGTTTGGGTCTTAACAGTGTATGGCAAGGGGACATTCATAGAACCACTGGCAGGCATCGAGGGGCATCTGCTCCTGTGTGACCTGTGCACAAACCGGACAGGTGATTGACGAGGCCGTGATCACTGACAACGGCGTGATCTCTGCAAGCGTGCGATGTCCTGTTCCAGCTGCAGGCTGGTTGCCGGAGCATGGGTCAGCAGTGCAATCAGAGCTGCGGGAGTATCAACAGCCGGCTGGTAATACATCCATTTGCCATCTCTGCGGGTAGTGACCAGCCCGGCATGGCGCAAAACAGCCAGATGGCGGGATACCGTACTCTGCGGCAGCTCCAGCGCATCGGTCAGATGGCAGACACAGGTTTCTCCCTGATCGGCAAGCAGGGCAAACAGGCGCAGGCGCACCGGCTCTCCCAATGCCTTGAACAACTCGGCTAAAGGCATTGCTTAATCTGCGGCGCTATCCGTTGCATTAACAGGAGAAGATCAGCCCAGCATCTCTTCAAGCAGATCATGCGGCATGGTCACCAGCACCGAACAGGGGGCATGCGCCACGACGCGCTCTGAAGTAGAACCGGTCAGCATATGCTCAATCACACCTTTTTCATGGTGACGGCCGATCACAATCAGATCAGCAGGCAGTGATTTGGCAAAATTACAGATGAGTCGGGCCGGATCACCGGTTGACTCTTCAACATGCGTTGTCACATCAAAATCCAACTGCTCGGCAAGTGCCTGCAAGCGATGGACTGCGCCGTCATGCACGGCATGGTTGACTTCATCAAGAGGAGGAATCGAAACCATGTCGGTTTCAAAATAAACAGAGGGCGCGAGCACATGCAGCAGGTGTAGCTCGGCATCAAATTGCGCCGCCAGCACTGCCGCACGCCGAACCGCCTCGGTCGCCTCATCGGAAAAATCGAATGGAACCAGAATTTTATTATGCCTGATCATCTTCTCCCCCTGTAACCCTGAGCCCACAGCCTGCATATGCAGGCTGTGGGCAGAGTCAAACTAGCAGGGTAAAACCGCCTTTGCCAGCCGTTTAGCGCGCTTTTTTGGCTGCCAGAGCGCCCATTCTCAAACGCAATGCATTGAGCTTGATAAAGCCGCCCGCATCCTTCTGGTCATAAGCGCCCTGATCATCTTCAAAGGTGCAGAGGCGATCATCAAACATCGACTGATCGGAGCGACGGCCCACGACAGAAACATTGCCCTTGTAGAGCTTCAGGCGCACATCGCCATTCACATTCAGCTGCGACAGATCAATTGCGGCCTGCAGCATTTCACGCTCGGGCGCAAACCAGAAGCCGTTGTAAACCAGCTCGGCATAACGCGGCATCAACTCATCTTTCAGATGCGCTGCTTCACGATCCACCGTCAGCGATTCAATGGCGCGATGCGCTTTGAGCATAATGCTGCCGCCCGGTGTTTCGTAACAACCGCGTGATTTCATGCCGACAAAACGGTTTTCCACGATGTCGATACGGCCGATACCATGTTTGCCACCCAGACGATTCAGCTCGGTGAGCACCTGCGCAGGAGTCATGCTCACCCCATTGATGGCAACAATATCACCGCGCTCGTAAGCCAGTTCGATATATTCCGGCGTATCCGGCGCCTGTTCAGGCGAAACACTCCAGCGCCACATCTCTTCAGACGGCTCACACCATGGATCTTCCAGATCGTAACCTTCATAGGAGATATGCAGCAGATTGGCATCCATGGAATAGGGTGACTTGGAACCGTCACGCTTGCGCTCAACCGGGATGCCGTGTTTCGCTGCAAAACTCAGCATATCCTCACGAGAGACCAGATCCCACTCACGCCACGGTGCAATCACCTTCACATCAGGCTTCAGCCCGTAGAAGCCGAACTCAAAACGCACCTGATCATTGCCTTTGCCTGTGGCGCCATGCGATACCGCATCCGCCCCTTCAGCATTGGCGATTTCTATCATACGTTTGGCAATCAACGGACGGGCAATGGAAGTGCCCAGCAGGTATTCGCCTTCATAAATCGCGTTAGCGCGGAACATCGGAAACACATAATCGCGCACAAACTCTTCGCGCATGTCTTCGATATAGATTGATTTCACGCCACCGGCGATCGCCTTGGCACGCGCATCCTCAACCTCATCACCCTGACCGAGGTCGGCGGTAAAGGTGACCACTTCGCACCCGTAGGTATCCTGCAACCACTTCAGGATGATGGAGGTATCAAGACCTCCGGAATAGGCTAATACAGCTTTCTTAACTTCAGGATGCGGCATTTCAAATCCTCATGCGTAAAAAATAATCCGCCAACCGGCGGAAACGGCGCGCAAGCTACACACAGCCGTGACGGCGTGCTACTTGGCGACTTGTAACCACGGCATGCAACCGGTCCATTGGGCATGCAGCGACGAAAACGGCAGGACAAACCTGCCTGTCCAACAGCTTAAGTCTGATCGGACATCAGGAATTCGAGCAGCGCCTTCTGGGTATGCAGACGATTTTCCGCTTCGTCCCAAACCACCGATTGCGGCCCGTCGATGACAGAAGCGGCAACCTCTTCACCACGATGGGCAGGCAGACAGTGCATAAACAACGCATCTGCATTGGCAAATGTCATCACCCGGTCATCCACCTGGAAATCGGCAAAGGCTTTTTTGCGCAGGGCGTGCTCTTCTTCCTGCCCCATAGAAGCCCAGACATCCGTGCTCACCAGATCAGCGCCATCGGCAGCAGCGGCTGCACTGTCCAACAGGCTGACATTCGCGCCCAGAGCCCGCGCTGCAGCAAGCAGCTTTTCATCCGGCTCAAAACCGGCCGGGCATGCTAGCTTGAGCTTGTAGCCAAAGGAGAGTGCGCCATTAATCCAGGAGTGTGCCATGTTATTGCCATCGCCAATCCAGGTCACGGTTTTGCCCTCAATAGAGCCACGGTGCTCTTCATAGGTAAAAATATCCGCCAGAATCTGACAGGGGTGAGTGAGATCGGTCAGCCCATTGATTACCGGTACTTTGGAATACTGGGCAAACTTCTGCACAACATCATGACCGAAGGTGCGGATCATAATGCCATCCACCATACTGGAAAGTACGCGCGCCGAATCCTCTACCGGCTCACCACGCCCCAGCTGTGTCGTGTCTGAATGCAGGAACAGCGCATGGCCGCCAAGCTGGAACATGCCGACCTCAAAAGAGACACGCGTGCGCGTACTGGCCTTGTCAAAAATCATACCCAGCGTTTTGCCTTCCAGCGGGCGATGAGGCTTGCCCTCCTTCAGTTTGCCTTTGATCTTTGCCGCGCGTTTGAGGAGATGGCGCGCTTCATCGCCGGTCAGATCCAGCAATGTTAAAAAATGTCTCATGCCTGCGCCTCCAGTGTGCTGGCAAGCAGGGCCAAAGCTTCATTGACCTCTTCTTCACTCACATTCAAGGCAGGCAAAAAGCGCAGCACCTGAGGGCCGGCAAGCAGAATCATCAGCCCCTCATCCCTTGCGGCAGTGACGATCGGGCCGGCATCAACCGACAGCTGTGCCCCTACCAGAAGCCCCTGACCACGCACATCCTGAATCACCGGAAAACGTTGTTTCAGCGCATTCAGCCCCTGTTGCAACTGTTCACCACGCGCTTTCACATTATCCAGCAGGGATTCGGATTCAATCACGTCCAGCACTGTCAGTGCCGCGCTACAGGAGAGCGGGTTGCCGCCAAAGGTCGAACCATGCGTTCCCGGGCCAAAGGACGCCGCCACTTTTTCTGTGGCCAGCAGCGCACCGATCGGCACACCGCCCCCCAGACCTTTGGCCAGCGTAAGGACATCGGGCTTAATACCGGCCTGTTCAAAGGCAAACATCGAACCGGTACGGCCAACACCTGTCTGCACCTCATCAAGCATAAGCAGAATACCGTGCTCGTCGCACAGCCGGCGCACAGCCTGAAGATAGCTCGCCTGAGCAATATTGACGCCACCTTCACCCTGCAACGGCTCCAGCAGAACTGCTGCAGTTTGTGATGTCACGGCCTGCTGCAACGCTTCAATATCATTCAGCGGCACATGCACAAAGCCCGGCGGCAGCGGATCGAACCCCACCTTCACCTTGTCCTGACCGGTAGCAGTCAGCGTTGAAAGCAGGCGACCATGAAAGGACTGCGTGGCGGAAATCACCGAGCGCCTGGATGAGCCCTGGTCGTAAAAATATTTGCGTGCCAGCTTGATCGCGGCCTCATTGGCTTCAGCCCCTGAGTTGCAGAAAAAAGCGGACCCGAGGCCCGACAGCGCAACCAGTTTTTCAGCCAGTTGCTGCTGCTTGGGGATATGAAACAGGTTGGAGCAGTGCAGCATGGTTGCTGCCTGATCGGACAGCGCAGCGACCATGGCAGGATGCGCATGCCCCAGTGTATTCACGGCAATACCGGAAATAAAATCGAGATAAACATGCCCTGCATTATCCCAGACTCTTGATCCCTGACCTTTCACCAGCGTAACCGGAAAGCGGGCATATGTATTCATTACAGCACTCATAGGGCGCAGTTTAGGTGAGAAAAACCGGTTTCGCACCTATTCTTCGCATAAAACACAAATCCGGCCGCATAAACCTATGTAGCTGCAGGGTTAACTCGGGATTTTCCATGCCAACACAGGCCTGAACAGCAGATAAAATCAACAGCTGCCCCGCATGAAAACTGACAGCCAAACTGCGTGGATGCAGTTTTTTCAGAGATTGCCTAGAGTGCTGCCATGATCTCTTCAACAGCATCCGTTCGGACCCGCATCAAGGTCTGTGGCATTACCCGCCTGGAAGATGCGCTGGCCGCCTCGCAGCTGGGCGTCGATGCAGTCGGCTTTGTCTTTTATCCCAAGTCACCGCGTTATATTGAACCGGCCAAAGCTGCAGCCATTATTCGCCAGTTGCCGCCCTTTGTTTCTGCCGTCGGCCTGTTTGTGAACCCGACTCAGGAGTTCATTGCCGAAGTCCTGCAAAGTGTGCCGCTGGGTGTCATTCAGCTGCATGGCGATGAAACGCCGGCGTTCTGCAAGGCGCAGCGCCGACGTGTGCTCAAGGCGATAGCCGTTTCCGGACCTGAAGATCTGCAACGGGCAAGGCGTTACGACTGCCCGCTGCTGCTCGATGCCAGAGCGCCTGCAGGCGTGTATGGCGGCACCGGCAGCGCATTTGACTGGTCACTGCTCAAGGGCTTCGAACACCCATATCCCCTGACGCTGGCCGGCGGCCTGAATATCGGCAATGTCGAAGCTGCGCTTGCAGTTCGCCAATGGTTTGCACTGGATGTATCCTCCGGCGTTGAAATCGCCCCGGGCATCAAGGATGCCGAAAAAATGCGTCTCTTCATCGAGACAGTAAACAAAGGCAAGGGACTATGAGCCAATCACTACAAAACCTCGATTTTTCTTCCATGTATGATCTGGAGATCAAACATGCTCCCGATGCCGGCGGCCATTTCGGCAAGTTCGGCGGCCGCTTCGCAGCCGAAACGCTGATGCAACCGCTCAAAGAGATCGAAGAGGCGTTTTTCGAAGCCTGGGCGGATCCCGCCTTCCATGAAGAGCGCCTGGACCTGCTGAAAAACTACGTAGGTCGCGCCACACCGCTTTATCACGCCAAACACCTCTCCGCCGAAGTGGGCGGCGCCCAGATCTATCTGAAACGTGAAGACCTGAACCATACCGGCGCCCACAAAGTGAACAACACCATCGGTCAGGCGCTGCTCGCCCGCCGCATGGGTAAAAAGAAGGTGATCGCCGAAACCGGTGCCGGCCAGCATGGCGTTGCCACGGCCACGGTTGCCGCCATGTTTAACATGGAGTGCAATATCTATATGGGGCGCGAAGACATCCGTCGTCAGGCCCCCAATGTGTTCCGCATGAAGCTGCTCGGCGCCAACGTGGTGCCGGTCGATTCGGGGTCAGCCACCCTGAAAGATGCGGTGAATGAAGCATTGAGAGTCTGGGTCGCCACCTGTGAGGATACCTATTACATCTTCGGTACGGCTGCAGGCCCGCACCCGTTCCCGCTGATGGTGCGCCAGTTTCATACCGTAATCGGTCAGGAAGCACGCGCACAATGTCTGGATCAGACCGGTCGCCTGCCCGATGTTGCGGTTGCCTGCGTGGGTGGCGGCTCCAATGCCATTGGCCTGCTGCACCCGTTTTATGATGACAGCGAAGTGCGTCTGGTGGCTGTGGAAGCCGCCGGCCACGGACTCGGCGGGCACGAACATGCCGCATCTCTGGCCGCCGGCAAGCCGGGCATTATTCACGGCAGCCTGAGTTACCTGCTTGAAGACGAAGAGGGACAGATCAGCGGCACGCACAGTATTTCGGCCGGTCTGGATTATCCGGGTGTCGGACCTGAACTGGCAGCCATGCTGGAGATGGGGCGCCTGCAACTGGACTCTGCCACCGATGAGCAGGCTCTAACGGCATTTAAACGCCTGACCCGCTGCGAAGGCATTATTCCGGCGCTGGAGTCCAGTCACGCTGTGGCTGCCGGCATGCTTATTGCCGCTTCCATGTCGCCTGATCAGACTGTACTGATCAATCTCTCCGGCCGCGGCGACAAGGATATGGGAACCGTATTCGAACTGCTCGGTGACGAGCTCGGAGGAGACCAGGTATGAGCAACCGGCAACTGGCAACAGTGTTTCAACGCTGCAAAGCAGAAAATCGCGCCGCACTTGTCGGTTATCTGACCGCTGGAGATCCTGATCCGGTCACCAGCCGCAAGCTGATGCTGGCTCTGGCGGCACAGTGCGACGTCATTGAAATCGGTATGCCGTTCTCCGACCCGATGGCCGATGGCCCGGTGATTCAGGCTGCCAGTGAACGGGCTCTGGCTGCAGGTACACATATTCAGGATGTCTTTGAGATCACCCGTGCGGTGCGTGAAGCGCAGCCGGACATCGGCATTGTGCTGATGGGTTATGCCAATATCCCCTACACCATGGGCTTTGACATTTTTTCCGAGCGCGCCAAAGCGGCCGGTGCCGATGGCGTACTGATTGTGGATATCCCGCCTGAGGAGGGGCAGATCTGTGATGACGCACTGGCCACACACGGGCTTGACCGTATTCTGCTGCTCTCACCGACCTCCACTGATGATCGCATCAGGCTGGCCTGTAAACACGGCACCGGTTTTATCTATTATGTATCGCTGACCGGCATTACCGGTGCTAACATGGGGGATATGGGTGACATCCGGCTTAAAACCGAACATATCCAGACTATGACCGACATGCCGGTCTGTGTCGGATTCGGCATCAAAACACCGGCGCAGGTCGCTGCAGTCGCGGACTTTGCTGACGGTGTCGTCGTAGGCAGCCATTTCGTTTCACATATCACCGCCAACGGCGGCGAACAGGCCACCTGCAAGGCTCTTTCAACATCTGCTGCGGCCATGAAAGAGGCAATCCGCGGGGCTGCTGCGGCTTGAGAATCAAGGTACTCGGCTGTTATGGCGGCCAGCTGGTCGGCTTTCGCCTGACCTCATTTCTGATCAATGACTCGATCCTGCTTGATGCCGGATCACCGACTGAGGCCATGTCGCTCGAAGAGCAGCACAACATCCGCCACATCTGCCTGTCGCATACCCACCTCGACCATATCAAGGATATCGCCTTTCTGGCTGATAACCGTGCGCTCAAATGCATGACAAGTGGAAACAGTGCCAGCCCCTGCATCAGCATTCATTCGCTGGCGGCAAACAACGAGACCCTGCGCCGCCATTTTTTAAACGACGAGGTGTGGCCCGATTTCAGCCGTATCCCCAGCCGCAGCAACCCGACCCTGAAGCTGATCGACCTGCAAGCCGAGGTGCCCTTTGAAATCGATGATGTGCGTGTTACCGCCATCAGCGTAAACCATCCTGTTCCATGCACCGGTTTCCTGCTGGAGCAGAACGGTATGCAGGTCATATATACGGCCGACACCGGCAATACGGAGCGCATCTGGGAAATTGCCAATGCCCAGCCCAACCTGAAAGCGGTGATTATGGACTGTTCATTTCCCAACTCACTGCAATACCTGGCCGATATCAGCGGTCATTTGACTCCCAACGGCGTCATGCTAGAGCTACAAAAATTCGATGCACTTGGTAAGGTTCCGATCTACCTGTATCATATGAAACCTGAAACACTGAATATTATGACTGCCGAAGTCGAAGCGCTGGATCTGCCGCACCTGCGCATGCTGACGCAAGTCGATGAATTGTTATTGTGAAGAAAGCGCTGGTTTTTTCTGTTTCCCTACAGATCCACTGCAGCATGCAATGGATTATTATCTTTTGAAAGGTTGAGGTCTTCGCCATGAGTTGGTTTACACGCCTGATTGAAACGCCGAAAAATATCCTGAAATCGAGCGATTCGGGCTCCCCTGAAGGGCTGTGGGTCAAATGTCCGAGCTGCTCGGAAGCGCTGTATAACAAGGAGTTGCTGCGTAACGGCATGGTATGCGGCAAGTGCAACCATCATATGCGCATGGCTGCCCTGCAACGCGCCGAACTGCTGTTTGATACCGACTCCTTTGAAGAGAAAGACACTGAACTGCGCTCGGAAGATCCGTTAAACTTCAAAGACAAAAAGAAATACAAGGATCGCATCAGGGAAGCGGCCAGGAAGTCAGGCCCTGAGGACTCCATCCGCAATTATGTCGGTGAGATCAACGGGCGCACGGTTTCCTCCTCCATTTTCGAATTCAGCTATATGGGCGGCAGCATGGGTGCAGTTGCCGGTGAAAAGATTGTCCGCGGCATGGAACATGCACTGGAGCGCAACTGCCCATACCTGCTGGTGACTGCCTCCGGTGGCGCCCGCATGCAGGAAGGTGTGCTCTCACTGATGCAGATGGCCAAAACATCCGCCACCGTCAATCAGCTCAATGCCGCCAGGATACCGTTTGTCTGCCTGCTCACCGATCCAACCATGGGCGGCGTATCAGCCTCGCACGCCTGGCTGGGTGATGTGATCATTGCCGAACCGGGTGCCCTGATCGGGTTTGCCGGTCCGCGCGTGATTCAGGAGACCGTAGGGCAGAAGTTGCCGGAAGGCTTCCAGCGTGCAGAGTTCCTGCTTGAGCACGGACTGATTGATGACGTTGTCAGCCGCAATGATCTGCGCGACTACCTGGGCACACTGTTTAATCACCTGACCGACCGCTCCTACCGCAAAAGCGCCTGATACCTTCGATTGACTGACAAGCCGACTGAAAAGCCTCAGAGCATTGAGCAGTGGCTGGCCGCGCTCGGCAATCCCTCTGCCGATCGTGACTATGTGCCCGGCCATGAACGCGTTCGACAACTGCTATCGCATATCCACGATCATCAGCCCCGCTTGCGCATCCGCGTAGCCGGCACCAATGGCAAAGGCTCCACATCCAATATGCTGGCTACGGCACTGCAGGCCTGTGGGCTGAAGGTCGGGCTGTACACCTCACCGCATCTGCTAGATTTCAATGAACGCATTCGCATCAACGGCGTGCCGATAACCGATGAGAAACTGCAGCAAAGCCTTGAGAAGCTGATGCCTGCGGCACTGGCCTGTGGCGCCTCCTATTTCGAAACGGCCACAGCACTGGCGCTGGACCAGTTCGCACAACAACCGGTGGATGTCGAAATTCTTGAGGCCGGTGTGGGAGCAAGGCTGGATGCCACTACGGCGATAGCTGCCGACATGGCACTGATCACCCCCATCGGCATTGATCATCAGGCCTGGCTGGGTGACACACTGGAAGCTATCGCCGAAGAGAAAGCCTTTGTGATGCAGGACTGCAGCTTCTGCATCAGCGCGCCGCAGCAGCCGGAAGTCAGCCGCATACTGGCAGCATTCAATCCACGACTCGTGACCGCTGCGACTACTGCATGGCAATCTCTTGCCGCCCCGGGCCGGCATCAGCAGATCAATGCCTCGCTGGCTTATGCGGCAGTCTCAACGCTGGCGCAGGCGCAGCGTATCGATTGTGACCTGGATAAAGCCAAAACCGCTATCGCCTCCTGCCAGATTCCCGGCCGGCTGCAGAAAATCAATATCGGCGATGCCACGGTATGGCTGGATGCGGCGCACAACCGCCATGCGATCGAGGCTCTGCTGCCCTCACTAGCGGGCCTGGCCGATCCTTTTGATGCCATCCTCGTGCTGACCCGCGAAGATCGCTCCCTGAGAGAGGAGATCTCCCTGCTAGAACCCTGGTGCAAACAGGTGGTATATAAAGCAGGCGGTGCAGGCGCTGGAGAACCGACAGAGCAACTGCAACAGTTGCTGTCGATATACCCGCATGGCTCACTGCTGGTTCTGGGCTCGTTTATTACTGTCGCCGAAATTCTTCGCAACAGGGATCAATTGCAGCCGCTATAGTCAGGCAGGGCACATCAGCTCCTGGCAGCCCGCAAGTAACAAAACTGCCGGCATTTTGACATTTTCCAGCGTTTACTCTATATACAGTGGAGTAACACTTCAGGAGAGGCCATTGCCTATTTATATTGTTGATGACAACCGTGATCTTGGCGAATTCCTCACCAGCCTGCTGGAAGAGCATGGTTATACAGTACACAGCTTTACCCATCCCGCCGAAGCGCTGACACACATGAAAGAGCAGCATATCCGCCCCTCAATGCTGATTACAGACTACAACCTGCCGGTTATGAATGGATACAAACTGCATCAGCAGGCGTTGTTGCTGGCGCCGACCGTGAAGACGGTGGTGATTTCAGGCCGCAACGTCAGCAGCGAGATCGGTGATCTGCACTTTCTGCTCAAACCGTTTGCACCGAATGCAATTATCGAGCTGGTTGAGGAGATCAGAGCCCGGAGTTGAAGCAGCTGCCCGACCGTTTCAGGACAGCTTATTTGCTAATGACTGGAACTGATCATGGGCAGCAAGCCCACTGATCAGCATCACTTCCCTAAACAGTAAAACCCTTGGCACCACGACGCATGCCGAGCGGGCCGGTTCGGGTCATTTCGATAATGCCGAATGGCAGCAACTCAACGAGAATATCATCAAGCATCTCAACCTTGCCGGTAAACTCGAGTATCATATGGCTGTCGATATGATCATCAATCACCTTGGCATCATGTTTCTCAGCCAGCTCCAGCAGCTCTTCACAACGATCTGCCGGCGCCTTCACCTTCACCATCAGCATGCCGCGTTCCAGATGCACAGTATGGGAGATATCTTCCACCTTGATGACCGGAACCAGCTTGTTCAACTGCTTCTTGATCTGCTCGATGACCCGCTCATCGCCGCGCGTGACCAGCGTCATGCGGCTGATTGTACTGTCCAGCAACGGGGCAACATTCAATGTTTCGATGTTGTATCCACGCGCGGAAAAAAGGCCTGCCACACGGGTCAGGACGCCGAACTCGTTTTCAACCAGAATTGTAATTGTATGTCTCATGACAACACCATCTCGTTCAGGGCGGCACCGGCCGGAACCATAGGGAATACATTTTCCTCTTTCGATACAGCAACATCGAGCAGCACAAAGCGATCAGTCACATTCAGCGCCCGATCAAGGGCCGCATCCAGCTCTTCCAGCCTGTCCACGCGAATACCGATGCCGCCATAGGCTTCAGCCAGCTTGACGAAATTCGGCAGCGAATCGAAATAGGATTGCGAGTAGCGGGATTCGTAGAACATCTCCTGCCACTGACGCACCATGCCCATGTAACCGTTATTCAGAATAATCACCACGACAGGCAGATTATACTGGAAGGCCGTGGAGAACTCCTGACTGCACATCTGGATCGATGAGTCACCGGTAAATACCACCACCTTCTCATCCGGCATGGCAACCTGTGCGCCGATACCTGCTGGCAGCCCATAGCCCATCGTGCCCAACCCGCCAGAGGTCAGCCAGCGGTGCGGACGATTAAAACCGTAATGTTGGGCGGCCCACATCTGATGCTGACCCACATCGGTGGTCACAATAGCATTACCTTTTGTTTTCTCATGTACCCTGCGGATCACCGTCTGCGGTTTGATCGCACCGTCAGCAGACTGCTCAAAGCCCAGAGAATCCTTGGCACGCCACTCATTGATCTGCTCCCACCACAGCTCCAGCGCCTCTGCATCAGGTGTGCCATCCTTACGCGCTATCTCTTCGAGCAGCTGTTTGAGAACAACGCCGACATCGCCCACAATCGGCAGGTCTGCATGGATATTTTTCGAAATTGAAGAGGGATCCACATCAATATGAATCACCTTGGCATCAGGTGCAAAGGCATCAAGGCGGCCGGTTACGCGGTCATCAAAACGTGAACCGATAGCAACCAGCAGGTCACAGTGTGAAACCGCCATATTCGCTTCATACGTGCCATGCATGCCCAGCATACCGACAAAGTGCGGGTCTTCGTGCGGGATACCGCCAAGCCCCATCAACGTGTTGGTCACCGGCGCATTCACGGCGTGCGAAAGCTCGCGCAGCAATGCAGCGCTGCCGATGGAATTCATGATGCCGCCACCGCTGTAAAGCACAGGCCGCTTGGCCGTCAACATGGCGCGAACCGCTTTCTTGATCTGGCCCGGGTGCCCCTTGGTGACCGGCTGGTATGAACGCATGTTCACTTTTTCAGGCCAGACGAATTCACAGACATCGATACTGATGTCCTTGGGAATATCAACCAGCACCGGGCCCGGACGGCCGGTAGTGGCGATATGAAAGGCCTGACGGATAATCAGCGCCAGATCCTCCACACGTTTGACCAGAAAGTTATGTTTGGTGGCAGAGCGGGTAATACCGACAATATCGGCTTCCTGAAAAGCATCATTGCCGATCAGGCTCGATGGCACCTGCCCTGAGAAGCAGACGGTAGGAATCGAATCAGCCAGGGAATCAGCCAGCCCCGTTACCGCATTGGTTGCGCCCGGCCCGGAAGTGACCAGCGCCACGCCGCACTTGCCGGAAACACGCGCATAACCATTGGCTGCATGCAGGGCAGCCTGTTCATGGCGCACCAGGTAGTGTTTGAAGTGGTCCTGTTTGAAGATCGCATCATAAATCTGCAGCACGGAGCCGCCGGGATAACCAAAGATGGTCTCCACGCCTTCACGTCTCAGACATTCAACAAATATTTCGGCACCGGTCATTTTCATGGTCTTATATTACTCTCTTGTGCAGCTAATAGTGGACGGAAAGCTGCACCCCCACCCCTATCGGGTCAAGGAATGGCAATGGGAAAACATCATAAAAATAAAGGGATTACTGGATATTCTTACTCATCAACAGGGCATCCTCGCATCGGCCCGCTGCATCCGGCGGATAATATTTTTTTCTTAAACCCACCTCTTCAAAGCCGAGGCTGGCGTACAGCTCATGCGCCGCATGATTGGAAACACGCACTTCCAGCGTGACGGATGCCATCTCCTCTGCCTGATCAAGCAGAAAAGCCGTCATGGCAGCCGCCAATCCCTGTCGCCGGCAGGCTTTTGCCACGGCAATCTGCATGATCTGTATCTCATCGAGCACAGACAGGCTAAGCAGGTATCCGGCCAGCATCGCGTCCTTTTCACAGATAATCAGATCGTAGCCTGATTCCAGTGCGGAATAGAGCGCCTCAACGGACCAGCCCTGATCGAATACCTGCTGATTCAGCCGGTATACTGCCTGCAGATCATCGATGCTGCCGGCGCGAATAGAAACTGACTCAGGCAGCTTCAGGCAGGTCCACCGACTCTTTCCAACCACAACCTTCGGTTGCGCAAACGTGCTCGGTGCCATTCCGTTTGGTGGTCTTTTCGGTTACAAACGGCACACCACATTTCGGACATGGCTTGTCGATCGGCTTGTTCCACAACGCATTTGTACATTTCGGGTAGCTTGAGCAGGAGTAGAATATTTTTCCGCGCCTGGATTTTTTCTCCAGGAAAGTGCCCTTGCCACAGGTCGGGCACGGGATACCGGTATCGGCCGGCTTCTCCAGCGGCTGAATATTTTTACACTCCGGATAGGCAGAGCAGCCCAGAAACTTTCCGAAACGACCCGTCTTGATCGCCATAAACGCACCGCACTTGTCGCATTTCTGGTCGGACAATTCAGGCTCCGCCTGTTCTGCCGCACCATTCAGCGGCTTGGCCACTTTGCATTCAGGATAACCGGTGCAGGCCAGGAACTTACCATAGCGTCCCAGCTTGATAGCCATTGGCTTACCGCATTCAGGGCACATTTCATCCGATTCTTCCGATGGTCGCTCCGCAGTAGCCGCCAGGTCCACAGCAGCCTTGAACGGTCCCCAGAACTCACGCAACACAGGCTTCCAGCCAGTCTCACCACGCGCTACTGCATCGAGCTTATCTTCGACGGAAGCGGTAAAGGTCGGATCAACAATTGCACCAAATGATGATACGAGGAATTTATTGACCCAATCTCCGGTATCGGTTGGTACGAAACGCTTCTTTTCCATTTCAACATACTCGCGTTCGCGCAATACGTTGAGTATCGAGGCATAGGTAGAGGGGCGGCCGATACCATTGGCTTCCAGCTCTTTCACCAGTGTGGCTTCTGAAAAGCGTGGTTTTGGCTCGGTAAAGTGCTGCCTGGCATTGGCATCTTTGACATCAATCACATCGCCGACTTGCAGAGCAGGCAGCATGCGCTCGCTGTCATCCCTGGCCGGCTCATCGGTTCCCTCTATGTAGAGCTTGCGAAAACCGGCAAAGGCCAGCGTTGAACCGTTAGCCCGGAGAGTCAGACTGTTGTCACCTACACCGGATTCAATATCAGCGCGCACCTGGTCAAGCAGCGCCACGGCCATTTGTGATGCCAGCGCACGCTTCCAGATTAATTTATATAGCCGCAAACCATCGGCATCAAGTATGTTTTTCATAGCATCAGGTGTGCGCGTAACAGAAGTCGGACGAATCGCCTCATGCGCTTCCTGAGCATTTTTACTCTTGGTTTTAAAGCGGCGCGGACTATCCGGCAGATATGCACCACCATAGTGCTGGCCAATGAAATCGCGCATTTCGCTGACCGCATCATCGGACAGGGAAACCGAATCGGTACGCATGTAGGTAATCAGACCCACCGGCTCACCATCAACGTCGATACCTTCATAGAGTTTCTGGGCCACCTGCATGGTCTTCCTGGCGGTAAAGCCGAGCTTGCGCGATGCATCCATCTGTAAAGTGGTGGTAATAAACGGCGGCGAAGGCTGCTGTCTGGTCTGCTTTTTCTCTATATCGGAGACCCTGAAGCTGCCACTCTCTACCTTGCGCGCCATCAGCTTGGCATTAACGCCGTCGGTAATGGCAAACTTGGCAAGTTTCTGACCACCCACGGCGTACAGCTGCGTCTGGAACAAGGCATCGCCAGCGAGGCAATCGGTATCGATCGTCCAGAACTCTTTGGCCTTGAATTCGCGGATATGCTGTTCGCGCTCGCAGATCAGACGCAGCGCAACCGACTGCACCCGGCCGGCGGAAAGACCGCTGCGAATCTTGCGCCACAACAGCGGGGAGAGGGTAAAGCCCACCAGATAATCCAGCGCACTGCGCGCCTGCTGGGCATCCACCAGCTTCATATCCACTTCCGAGGGGTTTGCTACCGCTTCGGTAATGGCTTTCTTGGTGATCTCGTTAAAGGTAATACGCTGAACAGGCTTGTCCTTGAGGGCACCGCGCTCGCGCATCACTTCGGCCACGTGCCAGGCAATAGCCTCACCTTCGCGATCCAAATCGCTTGCGAGAATAAGCATATCAGCTTTTTTCAGGGCTTTTTCTATATCATTCAGGCGTTTCTTTTTATCTTCAATCACCTGATATTTGATCTCAAAGTCATTCTCAGGATCAACCGAACCATCTTTCTTGGGAAAAGCGCGCACATGCCCGTACGAAGCCAGCACTTTGTAACCTTTGCCCAGATATTTTTCGATCGTTTTCGCTTTGGCGGGAGATTCCACCACCACAACAGCACTCATGATTCTGACAACTCCACGCTTAATATATAACGGTTTCCCGGCAGGCGTTTGATAACATCCTGCAGCTCAAGGGCGAGCAAGATGGGGGAAAGCTCGGGCAGGGTCAACCCGCAAGTTTCACAAAGAGTGTCCAGATGCATACTTTGAGAGCCCAATGCCGCCATGACTTTTGCCTCCAGCGCGTTGGCTGGAGCATAGGTTTTTTTCCCGGCTGCCGAGATCCGACCACCCCCCTCCCAGTTCATATGCTGCAACAGTTGTGCGGGTTTGCTGATCAAGGTGGCGCCATCACGAATCAGCTGGTGACAACCGTCGTGATTGCGAAGCAGAACGGAGCCCGGTACAGCGAACAGTTCGCGCCCGTACTCCAGCGCCTGACGCGCCGTAATCATGGAGCCGGAGCGCACATCCGCCTCCATAACCAGTGTTGCCCGGGCCAGCGCGGCAATAATACGGTTGCGCCTGGGGAAATATTCAGGGCGGGCAGAGACATCGGGAAGAAACTCGGAGACCACGCAGCCCTGCCTGCAGATGGCGGCAACCTGCAGCTGCTGCTCCTCAGTCGTGCCCGCCAGTCCACAACCGAGCACCGCGATGGTTGGCGAGCTCCCGGAAAGGGCACCGCCATGGGCTGCCGCATCAATGCCATAAGCCATGCCGCTGATAACGGTCATCCCCTGATCGGAGAAGTAGCGGCTCCAGCTTCGGCTGATCACCTGTCCTTCCCGACTGGCTCTGCGGGCACCGACCATGGCGATAGGCTTCGCAGTATTCAACGCTGTTATATCCCCCTGCACAAACAGCACCAGTGGCGCATCATCGATACCGTATAACATGGCGGGCCAGCTTTCATCATCGGGGCAAAGCAGCCGGATGCCTCTGGCTTCGCACTCGCAGAGAACCGGATCTATGTTCACTGCATGGCCGCCGGCCAGAACCGCCAGCAGTTTCGGCCCCACCCCGTCAACCGACTTCAGGCGCGTCGCGTCCATCGACCAGATCTGATCGATTCCGCCGAGCTCCGTCACCAGCCTTCGGCCGAGCATAGGCCCGACCCCGCGCAACATGGCAAGACGCAGCCAAAGCTGCCCCCGCTCTGAAGCGATAGATGATAAGTGATCCATAAATGGAATATAGCAGACCCGAAGGCGTGGCGTAGGCTTAAACTATGCTAAATCAGCCCCTGATTAAGTGCTGCATGAATCGCTTCCGAACGGGAACTAACCCCAAGCTTTCTGTGAATGCGCCGACCATAGGTTTTTGCCGTGGAGAGGGTACAGTTCATATTATTGGCGATTTCGCTATAAGTGTAACCTTTGTGCAGCCAGGCAAGGACCTCCATCTCTCTTGTTGATAGCGGGCAATTACTACTTGATGTCACTGCTGTCCGGTTAAGGAATTTGCAGTGATAAAGTAGGCCTGAATTCCCAACGTTTATGGTATATTTGTAGTTATCAGACAGCAAATTTACCCACTGGAGAACTCAGGCCATGAAGCACATTAACACGGTATTTCATCAATTGCTAAGAGAGGTTCCACGCCATCATTTTGAGAGAGTCATCAATCGCTATGAAGGGAATAGACGGGTGAGAAGTTTGCCGTGTTGGACACAGTTTTG
>MNWZ01000085.1 GCA_001871925.1 Zetaproteobacteria bacterium CG1_02_53_45 | reverse complement strand
AAGCTCTCTATGCCAAACGCAAAACAACCGTCGAACCGGTATTCGGCATCATTAAGCACGTCATGGGCTTCAGACAGTTTTTGATGCGCGGCAGAGAGAAGGTCAAAGGCGAATGGAATCTCGTTTGCATGGCTTGGAATATCCGTCGCCTTTTCGCACTCAAGGTCGCATAAATGCAAACCGATGCCTTGCACACTGCTGAATGGGCGGGTGAAATCAGGAAAATCCGTGTCCAACTCGCCGCTATCTATACATCAGCCATTTTTCAAAAATGCAGGGGGTCGTAAATGAATGGGCGCATGCTTGAAGTCCGACAGACTCCTAGCTCTGCGGATTCGAACATCAACACTCCTTTGTCTTAACCCCGCCCCTCTTTCTCAGGCTGTTCACTGGAACTATAAACGCTCCGCAACCCTGTTGCATGGCATAAGTACCCCGTGAAACAGCCGGCATTAATACCAGCCGTTCTCCTTGAAGGAGAGCACCTCGGTGCCGGCAACCAGGAAATGATCGAGAATTTTGATCTCCAGTGCCGCGCAGGCATCAGCCATGCGGCGGGTCAGCTCGATATCCTCGGCACTGGCATACGGCGTACCACCGGGGTGATTGTGAAAGAGGATCAAACCCTTGGCATCGAGTTCCAGCGCCCGCTTCATCAGGTTGCGCGGGTAAACCGCCGTGCGATCCACCGTGCCCTCAAACATGATCTGGGTGGCCAGATGACGGTGCTGCTGGTCGGTGAATACCGCCCCGAAACACTCCATGCCGCGCCCCTGCACCACCATACGCAGATGCGCCTTCACTTTCTCCGGCCGATCATAGACATTTTTACCCGGCAGCTCCGAGGCCAGATAGCGCACCTCCACCTGCCGTATCAGGGTCAGGAATACTGCCGCCTTCTCGCCCACCCCCTGCAGTTGTGAAAGCTCGGTGATATTGGCATCGAAGACACCGGCCAGTGTACCGAAGCGATCCAGCAAACGTTTGGCAATCGGTTTCACATCAACGCGGGGAATCGCGTAGGTCAGCAACAACTCCATCACCTCATAATCATGAAAACCATCAAATCCACGCTCACAGAAACGTTGCCTGAGTCGCCGGCGATGTCCGTTGACACTCTCATCCATATCACTACCCCTACGCACTTTATCTAAGCCAATAGCGCGACAAACGTCAATCCGGAAGTACGGCAAGCATGAATATATCCGCTGTCGACACGGCATTGCCTGTCAGTTTACACTATGACCATGCGACACCTTCGCCATCAGCTCATCGAACTTCTTGATCTGGCACGCCAGCAACACCGCATGGAGGTTGTGCCGCCGAGGCTGATGGCCGTGCTGGTTCAGGATTTCCTCAAACTCCTGCCCAAAGGCAAAAAACTACCCCTGGATATGCGCTGGCGCACACTGACACATGGCAACCTGCACCGTCATATCATCACCATCTGTTGTCCGGACCAGGCTTTTTACCTCGATGCAATCAGAGGTTATTTCCTGCGTTCCGGTATTCAACCGATCGGCCAGCAGACCATGGTGGCCAAAATGGAGTGCGGCCCTGACGGCTGCCGGCTGGAACTGCGCAAGCCGGATCTGCGTGACGAAGCAAATTTCATGTTCATCGCCCTGCACATTTCAGCCACCATCACGCCAGCCCCTGAGCAACTGACAAGGGATATTTTTGCCACACTGCAGGCAGTCGACCTGTCGGTGCAGGATTTCAAGCCGATGCGCCGGTTTATTGCCCAGAGTGTTGCCGAACTGATTCCGGACAATAGTGATGCGGCAGCGCTGCTCGACTGGATGAATGATAATCATTTCCTCTATTTCGGCATTCAGAGCGGCAACAAGCGGCTCGGGCTGGCACGCAACAAACGGGTCATGGCCCGCATTGCCCCGCAACTGGCCGAACAGATCAACAGTACTCCGTCTGCGATCGAGATCGGGCTGTCATGGGTGAATCTGAGTGCGAGCAAATCTTACCTGTACAGTATCGCCAGCGTTGAGGTTGTGCGCATCTGCCGGCACAACAGGCAGGGCGAGATCGAAATCGCCAACATCATCGGCCACTTCTCGCGCAGCGCCCGCTTTGCCAATGCCAGTTATCTGCCCGTCATCGCTGCCCAGTGGCGCAAACTGGCTGGTGATGACCTGTTGCAGCACTCCGCCTTCTACCGGCGTGAAATCCGCACCCTGTTTGATCGCATGCCCAAACGTATCCTGCTGGCCACCGGGCCGCTGAACTGGCTGGAGCCGATGAAGGCCATTGTCGATCTGGCAGGCCCCTTGCAACTGGTCGCCAGCCTGATTCCGAGTCTGCAGGGAAATCAGGATACCCTGCTGATCGCCATCACCGCCAAGCGCTTCGGGCCGGGTGTGCTCAAACATATCCAGCAGACGCTGGGGGAAGCCGGACAGATCATCCACGGCTGCGACTCTTTCGGTATCGGTCAGCATCGTATCATTCTCATCGGTATTGACCGGGCCAGTCCCGCCATTGAGCAGAGCGAACTGGACGCACTGATTCGCCACTGCATTATTTTCTGGAAAGACCTGGCCCGTGAAGAGTTACTCAGGCACGCGCATCTGTTTGATATCCCCGCCACACTCATTGAGCTGGAGTCGATTTCGCCGCTGTATCAGGAGCTGTTTACACCAGCCCAGTTCACCCGTGACCTGCAGATGCGCCAGCGCGTTCTTAAAAGCGGCCTTACCCGTGTCTATGTCTCCCTGAAAGCGAAAGCCACAGGCGATGAGGTGGAGCTGCATATCTACTCGCTGAATCAGCCGTCGCTGGGTGATCTGGTGGATATTATTCGCGCCTTCGGGCTCGATCCTGTACAGGAAGCGGTGATCCCTTTCGGCAAAGATCCCGAAGCCTCTGAGACGTCTGAATGCAGCGCTGGCTGCATCCATATTTCCGCACTGACATGCCGCGCTCCCCGCCATCTGGACACAGAAGATGTGACGCGCCTCAAACACGGGCTGATGCAGGTACTCAACAACCAGACCGATCACGATCAGCTCAATGCGCTGTTGGTTTGCGCCGGCCTGGATATTGATGAAGTGGCTGTTCTTATCACTCTGCGCAACCACCTGATCCAGCTCATGCCCGATGCCGCGCACCGGCCGCTCTCCAATATGATGTTGCGTCACCCCAAGGCCAGTGCTGCCCTCTACCAGCTGTTTGCCGCACGGCACCACCTGATGGCCATGCCCGACACATTCATGAGCGAGGCAAGCGAACGCTTTCTTGAGGCGATGACCCGCGTTGAAAGCCTGGCTGATGACCGCTGGTTCAGGGCTCTTGCCGAACTGGCCGAGTCATCACTGCGAACCAATGCATTTATTCGCAAGCGGGGCAGCCCCATCGGCATCAAGATTGATCCGGGCAGGCTGAGTTTCACCCCGAGCCCCAGTCCCTATCGGGAAATCTTTGTGCATGGCGTAAACGTCGAGGGCATTCACCTGCGTGCAGGTCCTATCGCCCGCGGCGGCCTGCGCTACTCCGATCGTCCGGCCGATTTCCGCACCGAAGTACTGGAGTTAATGAGCACGCAGGTGGTGAAAAACGGTCAGATTATTCCAACCGGCTCCAAGGGCGGTTTTGTCATTCGTGACGGCGAAGGCCCTGCCTTTGTGCTCAAGCAGTATCGCGCCTTTATCCGCACCCTGCTGGTGCTGACCGATAACCGGGTGAATGCTGAAATCATACCGCCGGCAGGTATGCGTATCGCCGAATCGGATAAAAATGATCCCTATCTTGTGGTTGCCGCCGACAAGGGAACCGCCCGTTTCTCAGATGATGCGAACGAAGAGTCGGAAAATGCCGGTTTCTGGCTGGGTGACGCTTTTGCCAGCGGCGGCCGCTTTGGTTATGACCACAAGGTGGTCGGCATTACCGCGCGCGGTGCCTGGGTCTGTGCCGCCCACCATTTCGCCAAGTCCGGCATCGATGCCTACAGTGATCCGCTCAGCTGTGTTGCCATTGGTGATATGGGGGGCGACGTGTTCGGTAACGGCATGCTGTTAAATCCGGCGCTGCAACTGCTGGCCGCCTTTAATCACCGCCATATTTTCCTTGATCCCGAGCCGGACCCGGCCAAATCGTTTGCCGAGCGCAAACGGTTATTTGATGCGGTGTCCGGCTGGGAAGGCTACGACAATACGATCATCAGCAACGGCGGCGGTATTTTTGAACGCAGCGCCAAACGCATCGCGCTTTCACCCTCCATTCGCAAGGCGCTCGGCATTGATGCCGAAGAGCTCTCCGGCGAAGCATTGATACGCGCCATCCTGATCGCCCCGGTAGACCTGCTATATAACGGCGGCATCGGCACCTATGTTAAAGCCGGCAATGAAACCCATAGCGAGGTGCGTGATCCGGCCAATAATGCCGTTCGCGTCAATGCCGGTCAGCTGCGTTGCAAAGTCGTAAGTGAAGGCGGCAACCTCGGTTTCACCCAGGCAGCGCGCATCGAATTTTCTCTGGCCGGGGGGTTGATCAATACCGATGCCATGGATAATTCGGCCGGTGTGGATATGTCCGACCATGAGGTCAACCTGAAAATTCTGTTCGCCTCCAACCCCGATAAAACGCCGACGCTGGCCAAACGCAACCAGCTGTTAAAAAGCCTGACCGATGAGGTCACCGAGCTCTGTCTGGCGGATAATCGCCTGCAGTCGCGCGTCTTAACGCTGGCTGAACTCGCTGTCCGGCAGAACCTGCCACGCCTGCAGCGACTGCGCGATGTCCTGCATGAGCAGGGCTGGCTGGATGAGTCGGTTGCGCCGCGCATGCTTGAAAATGAACTGCTGCGGTTGCGCCCGCAACTCTCCATTCTGCTCGGTCAGGAGAAGAACCGTATCCACGACCAGCTCGTCAAACAGAATTTCGACCGGCGCAGCGCCTTTGGCGAGAAGTTGCTTACCGAGTATTTCCCTGCATCACTGCACAGCAGCCATGGTTCCACCTACCGGACTCATCCGCTGGCCAATGAGATCATCTGCACTCAGGCGGCGAACTATGCGGTCAACCTGTTCGGCATGACGGCAGTCCACCATCTGCAAAGCATGCTCGATGTTGATCTGAGCGATATCATCGAAGCACTGCTGATTGCCGAGGCTGTCACGGGCAGCAGCGATCTGCGCGAAGCCATCTGGAACAGTAATAGCGATATGGAGATCATTCTGGATTTGCAGCGCACACTGCAGGAGAAACTGCTGTGCTTTGCCGAGGAGTTGCTCAGGCTCTGTCCGGTCGGCCATCTGGATGCCGACTGGATTGCCAGACAGCAGAAGGGACTCAGACAATTCCGCCGCGACATCAGCAATATGAGGCTCGGCAAGCTGGCCGGCTCCACGCACCCCGAACTGATGGACAGCATCTCGATTTCCGGCCTCGACAAAGAGCATGCCCTGCATATGGCGGCCATGCCTGCCCTGTCGCAATCGGCCTGCGCCCTGCACCTGGCCACGCTGACGGAACTGCCGCTCAAGCAGTGTCTGCAAGCCAATCAGGCCTGCCTCGAACTGCTACCTATCGAACATTTTGAGGCTGAGCTGCGTTCTGCCGACTGGGGTGACAGTGATGCGCACCTGTTAAGGCGCGAATGGCTGCATCGCCTGAGCAAACTGAAAACCCGGGCTATTACCCAGCTACTGGTACAGCCGGACAAACATTTTTTGCAGGCCGGCGAAAAACTCTGGCCTGAACACAGGTTATGGCCGCAGATCAAACCGTTTCTCTCCAGCCATCGCGAAGGGGGTGAGCTCCCTCAGAAACAGGGCGAGCCGCGTCGCGCCGAGTCCCGCCGCATGCAACTGCTGCTTGCACTCACCCGCCTGGAAGCCATCGTCGAAAACAGCTGAGTGATGACGGATGACGCTTGAATTCTTTCTCACCCTGATCATTGTCATCATCGCCGTCATTCTGCTGATCAGGTTCATCGCCTGGCTGGCAGTCCAGAGAAACAAGCGTGCCGGCGACAGCTCGACTTCCGGCTCCGCCAGCGCTTTCACCACCTCATCGCCAACATCCGGAAAATGCACCGCAGACGCCCACGCTTCCGATTCAGGCTGTGGCAGCTCCGATGGTGGAGGCGGCGATTAAACCCTCCCGCACTTCCTTTCAGCAACCTCAGTAATCCCAACCACTTTTCGTC
This sequence comes from Zetaproteobacteria bacterium CG1_02_53_45, assembly GCA_001871925.1. GTDB lineage: Bacteria > Pseudomonadota > Zetaproteobacteria > Mariprofundales > Mariprofundaceae > Mariprofundus. The sequence goes on along the minus strand of MNWZ01000085.1, from coordinate 17,056 downwards.
CGAGTCCCCCCTCCTCCCCAATCCGCAAAGCAGCAAACCATCCCCGCATTTTCTAGAGAGGGCCGGGCTGATTATAGCCGGGGCTCCGCTATTTCCCCTGCAAGATTAAGATCGATCTGCAGGTTGCGGCCGAAGGCTTGCTTGATGTAGTCGGCCACCTGCAATACCGCCCAGCGCTCCAGTAACAGGTCTCCTCTACCCTCAATGTGCAGGATCAGTGTTTTATCATCGCAATCAACCACGATATTGTGCACCCGGTCGCGCCTGTCCTTGTTCAGGGCGATGGCCAGCCGCAGCAGGGCGCTCATCGCCCATACCTTCTTCTTTGCCGCATCGCCAAGCCCTGCAAAGGCCTCGTGGGTAGCCGAGGGAAACGACTTGCGCTGATAGTGCACCGTCTCCGCCAGAATAGTCCTCTCCTGCACGGACAGACCTAGCAGAGGTGCAGCCATGATCAGATAGGCAGCGTGGCGGTGGTAGCGGCCGACACGTACATACATGCCGATTTCATGCACGCATGCGGCAACCTCCAGCAACAGCTTTTCATCTTCACCGAGACCATGCAGTGGCCCGGTTTGAGCGAACAGATCCAGAGCCAGACGGGTGACCGCCAGAGCATGGCTATTGTCCACCTGGTATTTCTTCTTCGCACTTCTGGCCCAGCCGAGCAGGCTGATGCGCCGCGAATGCTGCAGCTTGCGTTCAGGAGCAACCATATCGAGCAGGATACCGTCGAGCAGGCCGGCATCGGGGGTGCGCAGGCTGGTGGCCTTGCCCACGCTCATGATTTCCTGCAATACCATGGCGGCCGGGAGAATCACGTCGGCGCGGTCCGGGCGCAGGCCAAGGTCGCGGATGCGTTCCTCAACCGGGAGTTTACTCAGGTGTTTGATAAGTTTTTTCAGGCTCTTGCGGGTGATTTCAGTACTGCTGGCGCTCAGGCCAAGCTGCAGGCCCAATTCGCCGAGGGACACGCAGTTGCCGCCGGTGCCGATACACAGATCCACCTTGCGCCTGCCGATCTGGGTACGCAATTTACTGCGCATGCCGTCGAGGTATTCGCGCAGCAGCAGGTTGAAGTTTCCGCCTGTACCGAGCATTTCGAGCAGCCTTACGGTGCCGATGCGGAAGCTTTGCGAGGCGACAATCTGGCTGTCGTCACTCAGGGTAACCTCCACACTGCCGCCGCCGATATCGATGAGCAGGGCAAAATGATGATCCAGATCAACCCGTGTGGCGATCGACAGATACACCAGCCGGGCCTCTTCCTCGCCGCTGATCAGATCGAGCTGGATGCCTGTGTCTTCAAGGATACGTTTGGCCAGCTCCGGGCCGTTTTCCGAATCACGCATCGCACTGGTGGCAGTGGCGCGCAGGTTACCGACATGGTGCCGGTCGAGGATGCGGCGAAACTGCCGGAAGGCCAGAATGGCCTCATTCTGCGTGGCCTCGCTCAGTCTGCCTGTGGTGAAGGCATCGTGGCCGAGGCGAACCGGTTCGCGGTGGCGCAGGATGATATTGGGCCCCCCCTTATCATCGCGCAGGGCAATGCCCAGTCGCATGGCGTTGGAGCCGACATCGATGGCGGCCATATAGGCACCGGGTGCAAGGGAGGCTTCATCCCCGCTCTCAGCCGCAATCTCAATCTTCGCTGCTTCCATGTTTTCAGCCTGTTTCCCGATGCGTCATTAGTCTCACTGCGTATATCATGACGCTATTCACGCAAAGCACCAAGAAAAATGCCGTCGAGTTGGCCGGGGCTGAAGCCATCATTTTTTTCAATTAAAGGGACAGTTTTACTTATTTCGAACCGGGGTCAGTTTAAATCAGAACGAAGAGCCGGGTTGGGTCAGGAATTCGACCTCTTCGGCTGTGGATTCCCGGCCCAGAATCGCATTGCGGTGCGGATAGCGACCGAAGCGGTCGATGATGGCCTTGTGTTTGAGTTCAAACTCCAGATTGAATTCCGAACCCGGTTGATCGAACAGTTTCACCGCCTGTGTATGAATCGCCATCGACTCGCTGTGCATATAGGGCATGTAGAAGAAGGCCTTCTCAGGCGTATCGAACTCCTGATCGGCGCCGATGCGCACGGCCTCCTGCGCCAAAACCAGCGCCATACCGTCACAGGCAAAGGCAAGTGGTGTGTCGCGGAAAATATTGCGCGAGAATTGATCGAGAATGATGATTTCGGCCAGTCGCCCGGTCGCATCTTCGCGCCAGTTATATAACTTGGCCGCAGCCGCATCACGGTGCAGTGCTCCGAAACGGGCCTCTATCTCACGATCCAGTCCCTCATCCTTGACCCACCACTGGCGCGGTTCCAGTTCAGCGAACCAGAACTGCAGAACGTCCACCATACTTGTTGCTTTCATCCCGAAAAAACCGGTGCACCACGAAGTACGCGCAGATTAAACATCAGAGACTGACTGTCTGAGAACCTGACTCGCCCCATCGCGGAAATGCCGTTCACTGCCTTTTCTTCGTGCTCTTCGTGGTGAGTCATCTAATCAAACTCATGCAAATTCGGGCAGCAACCCGGCGGCAAACACCGGCCCGTCCACACAGACGCGGCGGTATTTTTCCACGCCATCCTCTACTGTTTTAACCACGCAGCCGGCACAACCGCCAAGCGCACAGGCCATATGCTCTTCCAGACTGAGGAACGTCGGCAGGCCGAACTCGCGCCCCACTCTTGCAACAGCATGCAGCATCGGATGCGGACCACAGGAGAGCAGCACACAACGGCTGCGCTCTTCTTCATTCAACGCAGCCAGATAATCGCGTGCCAGACTCGGCACATGCCCCTCATAACAGCCGTAGAGACCGGCATTGGAGGCCAGACGCGAGGGAATATCGCGCTCCTCCAGTGAACGGATCGCCAGGATCGTGTTGCCGTTGATGCCGGGCAACATGGTAGAAGATGGTTTCAGGGCAAACGGGAATTCGACTTCGGAACCGGCAAACATCACGCAGTCGGCTTTACCCTGCAGGGCATCAGCGGCAAAAATCATCGGCGGAATACCCACGCCGCCACCGATCAGCACATAACGTTTCGAGGTGTCGGAGAGATCGAACGGCGCACCGATGGGCCCTAGCATCGGAATCACATCACCGACCTTGCGCTCCGAGAGCAAACGCGTGCCTTCGCCAATGGCTTTATAGAGCAGGTCCACCGTACCGCGCTCGGGATCGGTGAGCATAATCGAGATCGGACGGCGCAGGGCGCGTTCATCGGAGACGCGCAGGTGCACAAACTGTCCCGGTTGCGCTTTTCTTGCCGTTTTCGGCGCCAATACACGCATAACAAACTGCTCCCCGGGGTGGGTGACATGCGCCAAAACCTCGGCCTTCTCTTCAAACAGTGTATTACGATGTTCGTTAGCCACAGACTTCCCCTTCAGCGAATACAAGACGCCCGTCCTTGAGCGTGTGGGTGACCAGGCCGGTCATCTGTTTGCCGTGCCACGGTGTGTTTTTACCTTTGGAAACCAGCTTGTTGCGATCCAGCACCCATGTGGCATCGGCATCAAAGATACATACATCTGCCGCCGCACCTTCGCTAAGTGTGCCCGCATCAAGGCCCAGCAGTTGGGCCGGATTACAGGTCATCTTGGCAATCATGTCGGACATGGTGAGCACACCTGCACGCACCAGATCCAGCGACACCGGCAACATGGTTTCAAGACCGACAATGCCGAATGCGGCGCACGAAAGGCCACAGCGTTTATCATCCTCATGGTGCGGGGCATGATCGGTGGCGATCACTTCAATAGTGCCATCGCGCAAACCTTCGATCACCGCCTGACGATCCTCTTCCGTGCGCAGCGGCGGGCTCATCTTGGCATCGACATTATAGCCCAGCACCTCGTCCTCGGTCAGGGCAAAGTGGTGAGGGGCTGCTTCCGTGGTGACTTTCAACCCCTGTTTGCGCGCCTGACGTACCAGCTCCACGGCTCCCTGAGTAGAGATATGCGCCACGTGGTAACGGGCTCCGGAAAGTTTGGTCAGCATAATATCGCGGGCAATCATCGAATCTTCACCGACGGCCGGCATACCGGCAACCCCCAGCTGGGTGGAGATCCACCCCTCATTGATCGCCCCACCTGCAGTCAGTGTCTTCTCCTCGGCATGCTGGATCACCAGATAACCGAAACTGGCCGAGTATTCGAGCGCCTTGCGCATCACACCGGCATGCCAGATCGGCAAACCGTCATCGGAAAAAGCCACACAACCGGCACGAGAGAGCTCGCGCATTTCAGTCAGCTCCTTGCCATCGAGGTTTTTCGTCACCGCACCGATCGGATGTACATTGCAGAGGTTCACCTGTTTGGCGCGTGCTACAATCTGCAGCGCAATGCCGGCATGATCGATATGCGGCCCGGTATTGGGCATGCAGCACATGGAGGTGACACCGCCGGCCACTGCCGCACGGGAGCCGGATTCGATATCTTCCTTCCACTCCTGACCGGGTTCGCGCAGATGCACATGCATATCAATCAGTCCGGGACAGACGATTTTACCGGCTGCATCAATCACTTCATCGGCAGTGCCGTCGTAGTTGCCTGCGGCGACAACCTTGCCGTCCTGAATCCAAAGATCGGCGACACCATCCACAGCATTGGCCGGATCAATCAGATGTCCGTTTTTGATCAGTAGCAGGCTCATGCCTCTTCTCCTGTTCCACCGCACAGGGTGGTTAGCACAGCCATGCGTACGGCCACACCATGCTCTACCTGACTCAAGATGTGACTCTTCGCCGAATCGGCCACTTCAGTGGCGATTTCGACACCACGGTTCATCGGCCCGGGATGCATGACAATGCAGTCGGGGCCGGCAGCGCGCAATCGCTTCGCATTCAGCCCGTATGCCTCATGGTACTCGCGTATCGATGGAAAGGCACAGCTGTCGGTCAGCCGTTCGGTTTGAATACGCAACAAGTACACCGCATCAGAGCCCGGCAGTGCGGCATCAAAATCGTTGTAGACCTCGCAACCGTAGCGCTCGATCTTTGAGGGTAGCAATGTTTTCGGTGCCACCACCCGCATGGTGTACCCCAGTTTCTTCGCCGCCAGAAGGTGCGAGCGGGCAACACGCGAGTGGGCAATATCACCGACTATGGTGATCACCTTGCCTTCAGGACTGCCCCAGGCCTGCTTCAGTGTCAGCAGGTCGGTAAGAATCTGGGTCGGGTGCTCATGCGCCCCGTCACCGGCATTGACCAGCGCAGTATGCGGCAGGTAGTCGGCCAGCAGTTCACAGGTGCCTGCCAGTGAGTGCCGGATGACCAGCACATGCGGCTGCATGGCCGCCAGCGTCTGGGCGGTATCGAGCAGGCTTTCGCCCTTTGTCGTAGCGCTGGTTGAGGCGGAGATATTGATCACGTCACCGGAGAGGCGTTTGCCCGCCAGCTCAAAGCTGGTGCGCGTCCGCGTCGAGTTTTCAAAGAACAGGTTGATGATCGTCTTGCCGCGCAGGGTTGGAGCTTTTTTCAGCGATCTGCGGTTAATATCGATAAAGGAGTGGCCAAGGTTCACCAGATACTCGATCTGTTCCCGATCCAGATCGGCAATGCCAAACAGATGTTTCAAGGGACGCATTATTTCACCTGCCTTTGTTCTATTTTCCAGGTTTCACCGGTAACCAGTTCCACCGTGCAATCTGCCGCTGCAACATGTTCGAAACCGGTGCATTGCGCCGCGATCGGCAACTGCCTGCCACCGCGATCAACCAGCACGGCCAGATGAATCGATGCAGGCCTGCCGTAATCGAACAGCTCATCCATGGCTGCCCGGATCGTTCTGCCTGTATACAATACATCATCGACCAGCCAGATGGTTTTATCAGACACATCAAAGGGTAATTTGCTGGTGCGCACCAGAGGATTCGGAGCAATTCTGTCGAGGTCGTCACGGTAAAAGCTGATATCGAGGTTACCGCGATACACCGTTGTACCCCTTGCTTCAAGACGGCTCTGGATGGCATCAGCCACATCAGCACCACCACTGTGGATGCCGACCAGATACACTTCGGTACCGGGCATGGCATCGGCTATGCTGTTCAGTGCATCTTCAACCTGCCGGTGCTCAAACAATATCGATCCGCTCATGCTTTCAACTCCGGGTGAGCCGCGAGGAAATCTTCCAGTATCACTGCAGCTGCGGTCTGGTCGATCTTCTCGCGCACCTTTTTCTCATTCAAACCCTGCGCATACAACCGCTCTTTGGCTGTCCAGGTCGACAATCGTTCATCCTGAAACAGCACGGGCAAGCTGCATGTTAATGCAAGCTGTTTCACCGCAGCGCGGGCATCGGCGGCCTGCACACCTTCCGTGCCGTCCATATTCATCGGCAAGCCTGCAACAATGCCTTTCGAGCCATACTCGCGAATCAGCTTGAGTAACTGGACCGGCCAGCCCTGATCCTGGCGATGCAGATAAGTGACCCCGCGACAGGAGATAGCCATGCGATCACAGACAGCCACGCCGATACGTTTCATGCCGATATCCAGCGCAATCAATGGCAGTTGTAAATTTTCAGACAGTGCAATGGAACGGGATGTTTCTGCTCGGGAGTCGAGCGACACTGGATTAGTGATTGAGCAGAATGCGACTTTCATCGAAGCCGAGATTCTGCAATGTTTCAGTACAGGCGTCCACCATGGCACTCATACCGGCAAGGCAGGCCACTGCATGGGTGCTATCCGGCGCATCGGCTTCCAGTGCATGCTGCACATAACCGATCGGGCCATCCCAGCTGTCATGTCCGATCTCCAGTATAATAGAGACTTCAATATGATGTCTGGACAGCTCTTCCAGCTCTTCGGTGATCAACTGATGCATCTCGGTCAGGAATCCGGCATAAATAGAAACTTTACCGAAATCCTCACGGTGATGAATAATCTCCTGCCAGACTGTACGCAGTGGCGCGATACCGGTGCCCACGCCGACCAGATAGACATCGGCTCCTTTAAACGGACTCAGGTCAAAACCTTTACCCAGCGGGCCTTCCACTTCCAGCTCTGTGCCTTCATTGATATCACACAGGTAAGCGGAAAGCGGGCCGGCATGTTTAACAAAAAACTCATAGCTGTCCGGATGTTCAGGGCAGGAGGCAATGGCAAAAAAGCCGGGAGCAGGCTCATTCAGCCTGGGGATGCCGATGCGCACGAACTGGCCGGGTTTAAACGGCCTGAGTGTTTCTCCATAAACCGGTTCAAGGGCAAGCAGGATCACAGTATCGGCACAACCCGCAGGGGTCATGCGTATATTTTTCTTTACCCGCATGCGATATATAGAAGAGTGCTGCACTGGAAACGAACCTCCGGACCCCTGTTTGAACGGGGATCTGCATTGGACAGAATGGGAGCCAAAGATGCAAGCATCAAAATGCCTTGAGTTGAAACTGCCTGCCGACTGCATTGACACCGAAGCCTTTGTAACACTGGCTGAATCGATGCACGCGCTGGGTATGGCAGAAGAAACCGACGTTGATTCGGGCCTGTCCGAGCAGATCGCCTGGTTTGACTGCGGTGAGAATGAAGCCATTACCAGAGCCCTGATTCTGGCTGCCGCCGTGCAGGCCGGCATCGAGGAGACACAGGTCACCCTGAACACGCTGGAACAGCAGAACTGGGAAACGGCCTGGCAGAAGGACTGGCGCGGTATGCCCATCGGCAAAAACCTGTGGGTGCGTCCGTCATTCTGTGACGGCCCGACAGACGGCCGCGTCGATATCGTCCTGGATCCGGGCATGGCCTTTGGTACCGGCACACACCCGACCACCCAGCTCTGCCTGGAAGCAGTGGAACGCATTTGCGCAACACAGCCGCCGGCAAACCTGCTCGACATGGGGGCAGGCTCCGGCATTCTGGCCATTGCGGCCGTCAAACTGGGCTGTGGACCTGCGCTTGCCATTGATATGGAGGAGGAGTCTGTCGAGGCGTGCCTGACCAATGCCGCCATTAACGGTGTTAGACTGGAAGCGAAACTGGACGATACGCCCCCCAGGCAACAGTTCGATCTGGTCGTTGCCAATATTCTCGCCGCCCCGCTGGTCTGGATGGCTAAAGAGCTGGCCCCGTGCGTGCAAAACCACCTGATCCTCTCAGGCCTGTTGACCACACAGGTTGATGATGTGGCCGCGGCCTATATCGCTGAAGGCTTAAGCGAAATCCGCCGCGACGCTCAGGGCGACTGGGCCTCCGTCGAATTTCTCAGACATCCGTAACGTTTTCCGCAACTATTGCGATGACCTGCTCCTGCTGATCTCCAATCACCTGCTTCCGGTCCTCGATGCAACCGGCAATCAGACATATCTGCAAAAACATGGCGCGCGAATCCTTTGCCATCTGAAGCATAAGCAGTAATGTAGGAGCGCCATCCAGTAAACTATTCAAAGGAGAATCTTTATCCCCTGCTCAAGATTTCATAAGATCCTTTTACTGCTCCTGCTTGCTGTTTCTGCAGAAACCGCGTTCGCATCAGATCAAACCCCAATGGTGCCGGAAACGGCTCTGGATGGGGCAACCCATGAGACAACACCTGAACCCCATGCCCCAAGCAGAGCAAAGGGGCTGATCATGCTCGATTATGAGGTGATCCCGGTTCCCGGAAATGCAACACTTGATCTGCTTGGTCTTCACTATCTGCATCAATTGAATGACTGGCTTTACCTGGGCGTTGGAATCTATGCGCCGTTGGTTTATGGCAATTACGGCGGCTTTATGGCCTTTGACACAACCGTCCATGCTCAACGCAAATTATGGGGTAATTCGTTTATCGATGCAGGAGCCTCTTTTGGCGGTGGTGCCGGCGGCTCCAGTATAAAACAGGGTCAAGCATTCTCCGGCAAGGGCAATTACATCAAAAGTTACATTGGACTGGGATATGATTTCCCCGACTTCTCCGCAGGAGTCAATTACGCTCACTTCCGATTTATAAATTCCCCTATAAAACACGCGCAACTGAATTTATTTATTCAAAAGCCTGTCGCATACGCAATCGGATCATATGCGGATTCAGGTCATAAGCCGGAATCAGATTACAGCTTCCCCGAAACGGCTGAAAATATTTTAACGCTTGAATTTAATAATATATTTCAAGTTAAACCTCAAGGATCCTACAAGAAAACCATTCATTCACTGTCACTGCAATTCTCCCATTTTATGACCAGCAACCAGTATCTGTTTTTCGGAGCAGATGTCGGCTACAAAGGCCTTCCGCTCTATAATCAGGTTTTAGGCGGCATGGGCTATAGGTTTTCACTTTCTCCGCGCGTCAACGTTTACAGCCAGATCGGTGTTGGTTCTGGAGGCTATTCACCTGCTGAAATAGACACCGGCCCCGGACTGCTTGTTTATCCCAAGCTTTCGCTGGAATACCTACTGAATAATAACCTTGGCCTATCTTTATCGGGTGGCTATCTGGTTGCGCCCAAGGGCTCCTCTAAAAACGTCACCCTGGGTGCAGCCATCAACTACCACCTTTCTCCCGAAGAAAAGGGCCTTGGCGAGGCAACGGATCCGGTATTCAGAGGCTTCCGTTTCAATCTGTTCCAGCAAACTGAATTCAACGTTCGGGTGGGCAGCAAGAAGCACGGCAATGTCAATTTGCTATCAACTCAATTCGATTATATCGTCAACGATTACTGGTATGTACCGACTCAGGGCAGCATCGCATACAATCAGTTTTTAGGCTATGCGGGGTATGGAGAGATATTAACCGGCTTAGGCATACAGAGTAAATTCTCCACGACGAACAGCTTTCAGAACTTTTTCCAGATATTAATTGGCGCAAACGTTCATGGCATTATACTAAAACCTTCAGTTGGCTTTAATTATGGTTTCAGTGATCATCTGGCGCTCTATGGCCAGTTAGCCAGGACAATATCACTTAATAAAATCAAGCTATACCCTGATAATCTGCGCTTCAGTTCCTATTCTACAGGCTTGGGCTTAACCTACCGTTTCTCGTTACTGTGATCCCCTTCTCAATGAAGCGGACAGGATTAAGCGAGAAGGCCATGACTGCCCGGGAAGCTGCCGGGAATAGAAGATCCCGAAGACTACTCTTTGGCCGCCTCGGCCTTCGTCTTGGGAGTGCCGAACCACTCCTTGCTGTAGCGAAGCCCCATGCGGGGGGCGAGATTGGTCGTCTGACTGGCAAAGATAGAGAAACTTTTACTCAGCATGTACTCCAGCGTCAGCGCCGTCGATGACTCCTTCGATACCGCCTGCTCCACCGTCAGTGTCACCTTGTCGGAAATTTTTCTGCCGGCACGTACATAACCGCCGGACGAATCGCCGCCGACTTCAAAGATATCCAGTCCGGTCACCTGTTTCACCTTGCCCTGCACCTCCTGCACCATGGTGCCGGGGCCGAGAATAAATTCGGCAGCAGTCATGACGTCGCTCGCATTATCCTTGCCAAGCGTAGCCAGCGGCCTCCCTGTGGCGATGTAGGAGAAAATTTCCGAGTTGCTCATGGCCGGTGTTGAATAGAGCTGTGTCGTCAACTGGTCGACCGGCCCGTCGACAATAATGCCGGCTGTAACATCGCCCACCTTGCGGGCTGCCCGAATATGCACAATCGGCCGTGCAGGATTACCTGAAAAGATCGCGCGACTATCCGGCAGAATATCGAGTTTGATGCTGCGGTACTCGATCTTGCCGCTGGCAATCTCCAGCACGCCGGTGAGCTTCGGCTGCGACAGACTGCCGCCCAGATGCAGATCCCCCTTGGGCTTCAGACTCATACCGCGACCGTAAATTTCGGCATCTTCACTGATCTTCAGTGCCACATCGATCTTCGACAATGGCTCTTGCTTCTTTTCCACCGCGCCGGCGGTTTCATGCTCCCACAGCAGGTCGGAGGTGGGCTTCGGGGTCGGCTCGGGGATCTCCAGCCGCATATGCACCACCTCCAGATCGCCGGAAACAAGACCGACATGCTGCTGTTCGGAGGCTCTGATTGTACCACTGACTGTCAACTGCTGGTCGGGCAGCTGCATCAGCGGAAAGCGTGTAAACCGGATATCGGGAATAGTGCGTTGATCCACATCAACATCGCCCTGAATGCGCAATTCGCCCTCGCCCCCCTGCAACACCAGGTCGACCACTGGTTTGCCGTTGGCCAACTGAACCTGCAAATCGCCCTTCATCTGCAGCCCGAACTCGGGAACACCCAGTGCATCAAAGTGGATGACGCCATCGCCGCGTACCGAATTCACGCCCAACGGCATCTGCCAACTCAATTCGAGCTTGCCGCTGCCATCAAACGGATCGATACGCGGCATCAATGGCTGTAAATCGGAGAGACGTGCAAATCTTGCAAGCAACTGTCCCGAACCGTCGCGTTGTTCCGGCAATGTCATTTGCCACGGATCGATAGTGAACAGCAGTGCATACTCGCCATTGCTTTCGATGACTCCGCCGGCAGGAGCCGCCGCATGCAGCTTCCAGCTCAGTCGCTGATTACGATAAGAACTGTCCATACTGACATCGCTAAGCACCAGCATCTTTTCCGCAACATCGGCAAACATGGCATGGTTGAACTTGAGTTCGGGCGCTCGCAAATGCAGGGCAAGTTGCGGCGCCTGTGGCGTGCCATCGAGGCTGATAGAGATATCGGCACGGCCGCCAACACGATAGGGCAGTGATTTCAACCACGGCTCCGCTCCGGAAAGACGAAAACCGGTAACATCCAGTCGACCGGACAGCTGCGCATCATTCAGTGCCAGTTCGAAAGTCGACTCCGACCCCAACAGCTTAAGCGGTGCCCTGGCCAGCCGAACACCCTTGCCATCGCGATTGATTACCAGCTGTTTCGCCTCCAGCAGGGTGACGCCGTCGTAGCCGAGATCTACACCGTTCAGCCTGAGCTCATGCAGACCATCCGCCTCAAAACCGGCCGTAGCCGAAGCCTTGCCCTGCAAACGCCCCTGCGAGGCCAGTGACAAGGTCACCGTATCGCCCTTGAGAACAGCCCCGGCATCGAGCCGATCAATCTCGCGGCGGCCATCCATCGCCACACCAGTCAGTTTCAGTTTGAGTGTACCGTCGCGGCCGAACTGATGAGCGGCAACATCGAGCCGGTTGATGGCGATATTCTCCAGTGTCAGGGCCTCAGCCGTCGCCGTGACATCGCCCCGGGGGCTTTCATATGCGCCCGCCAGTCGAATATCGGCGCGCAGGCTACCGCCGGCAGCGTTAATGCCGGCCAATTTCATGACCGGGCCGATATCTTTACCGGACAACGTGCCGGCAAGCTCGAAAGACTTGGCATCGCCCTTGCCGCCGGCTTTCAGGCTCAGGCCCAATGCCCGCACATCGGCGCGGCGCAACCGCCAGTTGCCACCTTCACCCTCGCCATCAAGCTTCAGGCTTGCCATCACCCCGGCCAGTTCGCCCTTGCCGATATCGCCGGCAAGTTTCCAGTTGCCATTTTGCAGCTGCCAGTTGCCGGTAAGCTTTCCATCCAGCTGGCCCGGCGCATCGGTCAGTGGCGAGAGCCAATCCTTCAGCAACAGCGAACCTTCCAGCATTGCATTGGCATACTGCAACTCAAGCCGGAATCCCTGGTTCACCTCTTCGGCGACAACCGACAACGCGCTGCCCGCCCAGCGGCCGCTGATATGCAGCGGCAGCGGCCGGTTCAGTAAATCACTGCGCGTCTTGCCATTTATCTGCCATGCGGCGCCATAGGCATTGCTCGCAGGCTCAATGGCGGCGTTGAGTTGCCATGAGCCGTCGAAGGTGGCCGTGCCGTTGCCAAGTTTGATGTTGCCTGTGCCATTCACATCATCACCCTGGCGTTGCCAACGGCCTTCGACAATCGCCGTTTTGTCATCAACAACGGCCGCAATAGACCCCGTTCCCGCCTGCAACCGCTCGCCTTTCAGCACCAGCTTGAGCGATCCCCGGTCCTGGCTGAGCAAGCGACCGTCGAGCTGCCAGCTGGCCGCAGCACCGCTCAACGCCACCTCCGCTGCAGCATCCGGATCGATAAGATGCGCCGTCAATTTACCGGCCAGGACGCTGTCAAACCGCAGACCATCGCCCCGGATCCCGTCGAGCGAAATCGTTGATCCATCCGGCTGCTCAATCTGCAGAGCAGCAATCCTGAACATATCCAGCTGTATGGCCGGCAGCAACAGGTCGAGAGGCGGTTGCACATCAGTTGCGGGTTCAGTCCCCAGCAGGCGCACCTGCACCGTTTCCATCTCCAGCGCCGACAGGTCCAGATCCATGAACAGCAGCTGCAGCGGCGACCAGGCCAGGTGCACAGCACTCGCCGTCACTTCGGTCGTTTCGTTTTTGAACAGGACAGCTTCGGCATCAACCTCATGCAGAGGGTGCCCCTGCAAGCCGCGGATCTCGACCGTACCACCGGAAACAGCGGCCACGGTATCGCTTACCCACTGGCGACCAGCGCTACTACCGAGCCAGAACCAGAGCCCGGCCATGATGAAAACAGGGATGACAAGAGCAACAAGGGCGGCAATGGCTATGCGAGGCAATCTCACAGCACATCTCCGAGCGAAATATAGACCTGGAAGCGGGCATCCTGCGGCTTGCGCTTGAGCGGCAAGGCCAGGTCAAGTCGCAAGGGGCCTGCCGGCGTGTGAACAATAGCGCCGACGCCGACTGACCAGACTACCGGCGCAGTTGTGCCGATCGCCTGCCAGACCTTACCCACGTCGCTGAACAGTACCGGCGAAAAGAGATCGGCATTGGGCCTCAGCACCAGATCAAGGCCGCCGTAGGTTTTCATCAGGCCGCCGGTTGCCAGGCCGTCAATGCCGACCGGCCCGAGTGAATCAAGCGCATAACCGCGCACACTGGTAGCACCGCCGGCGAACTGTCGATAGATCTTGGGCACCGTGCCCTGCAGATTCAGGGTGCGTCCGTATCCGAGACGCGGAGAGACCAGCAGCCAGTCGAACGGCTGCTGGTAAATACGCCCCGAGGCATCGATAAGCGGCCACAAGCCAGGGTTATTCATGCGCATCGGCAGGTCGAGGCCTACATCGAGGCGCCAGCCGCGGGTCGGCAACCTCAGGGCGCGACTGCTCTGAAAATGGATGTCGGCACGCGGCCCCAGGGTCAACAGACTGATTCCGGCCTCGCGCACCTGCTCGGCATGCAGTGTCAGGCGCAGATAATCGTCGGAGGTGAAATACCACTGCCAGAACGGACCACCACTGACCGAATCGTAGCGCCGACCGTCACTGTCGACGCGGTTGTAATCGGCACTGATGCCCACCTGCTGGTCGGCATCCGGCCACACCGGCTTGAGCAGTGTTGCACCGACACCGGAATTAGTGCGGGACACCACGCCGCGCAGGCTGTATTCAAGCCTGCCCTCGGACAGGCTGCGATCCACCCAGCCGATACCCAGGCCGATGCCGGAATCGGTTGAGTAGCCGGCATCGGCCGTAAGCTTGCGCCAGCCGGTCTCGGTCAAGGCAATACGCACCGGCACCTGGTCGCCTACCGATTTTTCCAGTTCCGGCACGACAATCGCGTGCTGATAGCGCGAATCCATGGCAATACGCTGCGTAGCCTCAAACAATCGCTGTTGTGTCACCACCTGGCCGGCCTGCAGGCGACTGAGTTTCAAGGCTATTTCGCTATCGTACTGGGAAGCCCCCTCGACACGAATGTCCGAAATATAAAACTGAGGCCCGAGCTCCCCCTGCCAGACCACATCCACCTGTTGGCTCTGATGATCGGGTATCACCGCTGCACTGATGAATTTGGCTCGCAGATAACCGGCATCACGCCAGGCCAGGAGCAAGCGCGCCTTGGCGCTTTCATAGCTCTCGCTGCGAAAGGCATCATTAACATTGAGCAGGGTCAACTTCCGGGGCGGAGCAGGTCTGATTTCGACATGGCGGATACGCCACAGTGTTCCGGCCTTGACCTGCCAGCGCGCCTGACCTTCGACATATTGAGGGGTGACTTGAGCATCAAGATAACCCTCACTGCGCAGCCATTCGCGCAACAGTTCAGCATCGTTAGCCGCCATATAGCGCACCACGCCGCTGCCCGCATCGGGGCGCAGGCGCAGCGTATCCATCTTCTTGAACAGGGATTCGGGAACAGCAACGGGTGAGTCCACAATGCGGCCAGCATCATCGACGGCCAGAGCGTTGAATGAGAACAGGCATGCCGCTGACAGCAGCGTCATACGCAGCAGAGCAACAAAAGACTTGTCACGCGATCGGGTCAAAAAACAGCTCATAGTCATAGCAAGACAAACATCTTCCGGCAATTCAGGGCGGAATACAATAGTCTGTCAAACAGCGGTGAGTCTGCGGGTAATGCGGTTATTTGCCCTGCAGTGCGGTCACACCCGCCTTCAAACGAGCAAGCGTTTCCTGCTTGCCCAACAGGGCGAGCGTAAGATCAATCGGCGGTGAAACAGGACCGCCGGAAACGAGAATGCGTACCGGCTGTGCCAGTTTACCCATGCCCACAGCATTGGCTTCGCACACCGAAGCGATCAGTGCATGAGCCGCTTCACCGCTAAATGCGTCCAGCGCTTCGATGCCGGCAATGAACTGCGACAGCAGCGGCCAGGTATCATCCTTGAAATTCTTGGCCACCGCTTTTTCATCATAAACTGTCGGTGCCGCATAGAAAAAGCGTGCAGCGTCTGCCAGCTCAACAAGACTTTTCGAGCGCTCCTGCAATGAGGCAACCACAGGTTCCAGATCCGGGCCTGAAGAGACATCCACGGCCAGCAGTCGCGCCACTTCAGCAACCAGATCGGCCGCTTTGGCTTCGCGCAGATAGTGGCCATTGAGCCAGTCCAGCTTATGCTGGTCAAAACGGGCCGGCGCCTTGCCCACCTGTGCCAGATCAAAGTGCTCAATCAGCTGCTCACGGGAGAAAATCTCCTCATCACCGTGCGACCAGCCGAGACGGGCCAGATAATTTACCAGCGCATGCGGCAAACATCCCAGTTCACGATATTCGGTAATGGCTACCGAACCATGACGCTTGGACATCTTGGCCCCGTCAGGCCCGTGAATCAGAGGGATATGGGCAAACTGCGGGATCGGCAGGCCCAGCGCCCGGTAAAGCTGAATCTGGCGCGGGGTATTATTCAGGTGGTCGGAGCCACGCACGACATGGGTGATACCCATTGCAGCATCATCGGCCACCACGGCGAGATTATAAGTAGGGGTGCCGTCGGTGCGCAGCAGAATCAGGTCATCGAGCTCGACATTGGGAAAACTGACTGTGCCCAGCACGATATCATTCACGATGGTTTCGCCCTCATCAGGCGAGCGGAAGCGCACCACGAAGGGAGCGCCTTGCGGACGATCGGAGCGGTGACGGCAACGGCCATCGTACATCGCCTTTTTACCGGCAGCACGCTGGGCTTCGCGCATATCATCCAACTCCTCTTTCGAGCAGTAGCAGCGATAGGCATGCCCCTCATCCAGCAGCTGTTCAACCGCCACAACATGTTCGGCCTGACGGGAGGCCTGGAAAACCGGTTCACCGTCCCAGTCCAGCCCCAGCCACTTCAGCCCGTCAAGGATCACCTGTGTTGCCTCATCAGTTGAGCGCTCACGGTCGGTATCTTCGATACGCAACAGGAAATCACCACCGAAATGGCGGGCATAGAGCCAGGCAAACAGGGCGGTGCGGGCGCCACCGATATGCAGCATTCCGGTGGGTGAAGGGGCAAAGCGGGTACGAACAGTCATGGTTTCTCCTGATATTTCCAAAAACGGGGCGCAGCCTAACCGGAACCTCCGCAGATATGTAGGGGTTGAGATCAGATTGTTGATATCAGATAGTATTTTCCAATCCTTAAATGCGTCTGAAAGCTGGGGGCATGGTACTTGCACTCATGCCGCCTTTGGGGTCTGGCCAAAGATTGTATTGAACAGCTTGCTGCGAGCCTTTTGTAATTTATCCCATGCGTCAAGGTCAGATTGCTTAGCCGCGATGACATCCAGTTGCTCGAAGGTGACGCCGGGCTTGAGGTAACTCTCGGCAGTGGGTAGCGACTTGAGCTTTTCGTAAGGGGTCATCATAT
>MNWZ01000131.1 GCA_001871925.1 Zetaproteobacteria bacterium CG1_02_53_45 | reverse complement strand
GATAAAAAAGATGTCCTTGAGCTCGTGTCGTTTCCGTCTTTCAATGCGTGGGTCTTCAATAGATGAGAAATGTGAGATGATGGATGTGGTTGGAATAGTGAGTGTTTTCATGTTGTCAGGCTACCACAAAATGATGTATAAAGCATTGTTTTATAATGATAATTGTTATATTCGTGAAGACAAATTTCGACTAAGAAACACTCACTCCGTCTTAACCAAATTTAATCTGTTATTGTCGAAATAACCATTTTTGCAACCAATGGCTGCTCATGATTTTAATGCGATTGCCCTGTATTGTGTCCGCATTGTGCTGGTCAATCGGGTTAGATAAGTCTATAAACGGGCGAATTGATCTGGAGGTCATGTGAGTCAGTCCAAGCCATCTGATACATCTATCGAGGATGAACTTTTCAGTGCCGGCAGCAGCTATTTAGAGCAGTTGCAGGAGCAGTACGACAAGTTCCCGGGATCTATGCCTGCCGGTTGGGCAGAGTATTTTTCGCAGCAGGCTGATTCTGAACAATCTGATTCTGAACAATCAGAACAGAGCAGCCATAAGAGCATGCTGGCAAAAATGCGGCCACAGTCCTCTCCGGGCCGCCAGCACTTTGATGATATCACTACTCTGGCCGAGCAGGGCGATATCGAATATCCCTCCAGAGCGATTTACCTGATTCATGCCTATCGCATGCACGGGCATCTGCATGCCGACCTTGATCCGCTGGGGCTGAATCCAAGGCCTGCCAGTCCTGAACTCGATCTGGCCTATTATGGTCTCTCTGCGGCCGATCTGGAGCAGCAGTTTCCCACCGGTGATCTGACCGCTGAGCGTCAGATGCCGCTGGGTGAAATTGTCAGTCTTTTGAAACAGACCTATTGCGGTCATATCGGTCCGGAATCCATGCATATCAATAACTCTTCACGCCGTCACTGGATTCAGTCGCGTCTGGAGCGTATCCAATCCAAACCCGATTATGATACCGATACGCGCAGGCATATCTTCGGCCGCATTATGCATGCAGAAGAGTTTGAACGTTTTCTGCATACGCGTTATGTGGGGCAGAAACGATTTTCACTCGAAGGTGGTGAAAGCCTGATTCCAATGCTCGATGCCATGGTGCAGAAGGCGGGCAGAAACGGGGTACGCGAAATCATTATGGGTATGGCCCATCGCGGACGGCTGAATGTGCTGGCCAATATCATGGGTAAATCACTGTCGGATATCTTTTCCGAGTTTGAGGGCGGTGCCCAGTTTCAGGAGAGCGCACAGGGACAGGGCGATGTGAAATATCATATGGGCTTCTCCTCCGATGTGCGCACGCCCGGCGGTGTCGTACATCTGTCGCTTGGCTTTAACCCTTCTCATCTGGAAATCATTACACCGGTGGTGCTGGGTAGTGTGCGTGCACGCCAGTGCAGGCGTAAGGATAAAAATAAAACCGAAGTCATGAGTGTGCTGGTGCATGGCGATGCCGCTTTTGCCGGACAGGGTGTGGTTGCCGAATCGCTACAGCTTTCCAAGCTGCGCGGTTTCAGAGTCGGCGGCACCATTCATATCGTGGTGAACAATCAGATCGGTTTTACGGTCAATCCGTTCGATGCGCGTTCAACCACCTACTGCACCGATATTGCCAAAATTGTGCAGGCACCGATTCTGCATGTGAACGGCGATGACCCGGAGGCTTGCTGTCTGGCGGTCGAGATCGCCATCGATTACCGCAATACCTTCCACGAAGATATCGTCATTGATCTGATCTGTTATCGCAGACACGGACACAACGAAGCCGATTCACCGGAAGTGACACAGCCGGTGATGTATCGCCGCATTGGCGAGTTACCGACTGTAGAGCAGTTATATCGGGATCATCTGATTGAAGAGGGTGTGTTAACCGCAGAAGATTGCGACACCATGGTCAGTACATACCGTGATTGTCTGGAGAAGGTCAGAAGGGCCAAAGACCGGCCTGCGCCGAGTCCCGTCAACAGTCTGCAGGGGCGCTGGGAAGGTTTTGTTTTTGATGGCGCGGAAGAACCCGATACTGCTGTCACAGCGGAGAATCTTTCCATGCTGGCGCGCAAGGTTCACCGCCTTCCGGCCGGGTTTTCCATGCATGCCAAGGTGGAAAAAATCTATGAGAGCCGCATTCAGATGATGGATGGCAAGCAGGACGTGGACTGGGGTTGCGGTGAAACGATGGCTTATGCCACGCTGGTGTTTGAAGGTGGCTGGGTACGCCTCTCCGGCGAGGACTCCGGTCGCGGCACCTTTTTCCATCGCCATGCTGTGGTTTATGACCAGAAAACAGGCAAGGGCGTCATTCCTTTGCGGGAGGTGGAGAACGGTACGCTGTCCCACTTTATCGTGGTCGATTCGATACTCTCGGAAGTGGCCGTGATGGGTTATGAGTACGGCTACTCGGTGGCAGAGCCGCGGGCGCTGGTGATCTGGGAAGCGCAATATGGCGATTTTGCCAATGTCGGGCAGGTCGTCATCGATCAGTTTATTGCAGCCGGAGAAACCAAGTGGAAGCGTATGTCCGGGCTGGTGTTGTGGCTGCCGCACGGTTTTGAAGGGCAGGGGGCTGAGCACTCTTCGGCAAGGCTGGAGCGCTATCTGCAACTGTGCGCCGAGGAAAATATGCAGGTGGCATATCCGACTACGCCTGCACAACTGTTTCACCTCCTGCGTCGGCAATTGATGTCGAAAGTGCGTAAGCCGCTGATCCTGATGTCACCGAAAAGCATGCTGAGAAACAAACTCTCTTTTTCGGCTCTGAAGGATTTTACATCCGGACGTTTCCAGGCTGTTCTGCCTGAGTCCGAAGCCGCCATCAGCCCGTCACAGGTGCGCCGACTGATTATCTGTTCAGGCAAGGTCTATTACGATCTTCTGGCTGAGCGGCAGAGTCGGGGCATTACGGATATCGCAATGATTCGGCTCGAGCGCCTCTATCCGTTCCCTGCCGAGATTTTGAGACAGCAACTGGAGCAATATGCTTCGGTGTCTGAGGTCTTCTGGGTACAGGAAGAGCCCCAGAATCAGGGGGCCTGGTTGTTTGTGAACTCATCGATCAGGCAGGTGTTGCTTGAAGAGCAGAAGATTTACGGCATCACCCGGCCTGCATCGGCTGCGCCTGCCGTGGGTTCAGCCAAGCGGCATAAGGATGAACTGGAAAAATTGATGCATGCGGCATTTGCTGATGGCGTCGAAAATTTGCTCGTTTAAGACAATTCTAAGGGCAAAACCAAGGCTTATGCCACTGGTTTTGTGAGCCCGAACCCGGGCTGTACGGAAGCGCTGAGCTTCCCTGAGGAGTAAGAAATGGATATTGAGATTAAGGTTCCCAGCCTGGGTGAATCTGAAACCGAAGCGACATTGATTGCCTGGTTGAAACAAGAGGGTGATGCGGTGGCGGTGGACGATGTGCTGGCCGAGATCGAAAGCGACAAGATCACCATGGAGATTACCGCACTCGATGCCGGTGTACTCAAAGGTGTGCTGAAGAAGGTCGACGATATTGTCGAGCCCGGTGAAGTGATCGGCTACATCGATGATTCTGCGCAGGCTGTTAAAAGCGCGCCAGCCAAACCGGAAAAGAAAAAGGAAAAGGTTGAGGAAAAGGTGGCTCCAACGCCTGTAACTGAACCTGTGGCAGAGCAGGCGGGTAAATCGGTTGAATCTGAAAGCACTGTTGTGGATGAGGATGAATACGGTGCCGAGGTGGTCGAAGCTGCTGAGCCGGTCGCAGCTGTTTTTGCTGAACGGCGTGAAGAGCGGGTGCCAATGACACGTTTACGCCGCCGCATCGCCGAGCGTTTGAAGAGTGCCCAGAATACGGCGGCCATGCTGACCACCTTTAACGAGGTGAATCTGCAGGCGGTGATGGATCTGCGCACACGTTATGGTGCCCAGTTCCAGCAGAAACATGGGGTGAAGCTGGGGTTCATGTCCTTCTTTGTTCGGGCAGTCAGTCAGGCGATCTCTCAATATCCGGCGCTCAATGCCTATATCGAAGCGGATGATATTGTGTATCACAATTACGTGGATGTCGGTATTGCTGTGAGTACGGAGAAAGGGCTGGTGGTGCCGGTGTTGCGCAATGCGCACCTGATGAATCTTGCCGGGATTGAGAAGGGTATTGGCGATCTGGCAGTTAAAGCCCGCGACGGCGGCCTGACTCCGGATGATCTGAAGGGAGGCTCATTCTCGATTACCAATGGCGGCATCTATGGTTCGATGCTCTCCACCCCTATATTGAATCCGCCGCAGAGCGGTATTCTGGGCATGCACAATATCCAGAAACGGGCGGTTGTGGAGAATGATAATATTGTCATTCGCCCGATGATGTATCTGGCGCTCTCCTATGATCATCGCCTGATTGACGGCGCTGACGCGGTTCGTTTTCTGGTGGCTGTGAAAGAAGCACTGGAGTATCCGGGCGGTCTGCTGCTCGACCTGTAACCCTGTTTTTTCAGGCTGGAAGATTCATGGCTCAGGCTGTTGGTGGTTAGGGGGGATGAAGTGAGCGAAGTTCAACGCGAGCTGTTACATACGATGCCGGTTTTCGGCGGTATCAGCGAAGACACGCTGGATTTTCTATTGCAACTGGCTGATCTGCGCCACTTTTCAGCCGGGGAATACTTTTTTCATGAAGGTGACAATGCCGCTTCGATGTTTGTCGTACAGTCCGGCCGCGTGGCCGTACTCAAAAGCGGTGAAGGCAAAGAGCTGATGCTCAAAGAGCTCAATGAGGGTGACTGCTTTGGGGAAATGGCACTGCTTGATCTCTATCCGCGCAGCTGTTCTGTCAAAGCCCTGAACGCATGCACGGTCATCGAAATCAGCCAGCAATACCTGTTCCGCTTGTATCAGCATAATCTTGAACAGTTTACTATTATCCAGATGAATATCGGCCGGGAAATCAGTCGCCGTTTACGCTTGACCGGTGAGCAGTTGTTTCAGTCTGAAGGGGTTAAAATAGAATAATTTATGAATCGGGTGAACACTACATCTGTTATGACTTTCTGTGACTTTGTTTCTCTTTTTCGCATTCGGGGCAATATTTCGAATACCATGGATCCATTAGAACTGGAGAGTTGCAAATCGGGCACCTGTTTCTATCAATAACCTGCAAATGTTTTTCAGCATCCTTCTTTGATTCCATATGAAACTCCTTGAGTTTTCATTGCAGTGGATAGGGAGCTACAGCCACACTGATTATGACTATAGGAAAAAATCGCCTCACTTTCAACTTCAGGTAATCCTGACAGGGCAATCGCATTAAAATCATGAGCAGCCATTGGTTGCAAAAATGGTTATTTCGACAATATCAGATTAAATTTGGTTAAGACGGAGTGAGCCGTTTCTTAGTCGAAATTCGTCTTCATGAATATAACAATTATCATTATAAAACAATGCTTTATACATCATTTTGTGGTAGCCTGACAACATGAAAACACTCACTATTCCAACCACATCCATCATCTCACATTTCTCATCTATTGAAGACCCACGCATTGAAAGACGGAAACGACACGAGCTCAAGGACATCTTTT
>MNWZ01000012.1 GCA_001871925.1 Zetaproteobacteria bacterium CG1_02_53_45 | reverse complement strand
CCGTGGAGATCTCCCGGGGTAAGACACACGTTCTTCGTACGGGCCACGCCGAATTTACCAGACAGCACCCCGATCGATTATCGGGCATCGCAGTCCATTGCCTGCTTACCCGGCGCTGTCCGGCCTTATATCCGGTTTCTGTACGTCGCGTCCGTACTGTCGTCATTTGCTTCCTTCAGATTCCACCTCACGGTGGACACCCTTGCATAGACGGTTGCTTCCCATCGACTGGGCGCAAAGAGGGACTTCCACCCTCCTGAACGTGCGCCATGCCCGGCGCACAAAAAAAACGCCCCGCTGTTTAGCGGGGCGTTTTCATTTTGCGCTTTGAGAAATAGGCCTCAGCCGTTCAGATCTTCCGGCTCGCGCTCCAGCGTTTTCTTGCCGGAGAACATGGCTGAAACAAGACCGCCGCCCTCTTTAATCTCGGTACGAACCACCACCATAATATGCAGCAGGATCAGGAACATCAGGAAGCAGGATGTGTAGATATGGATCTCACCGAAAGGCCCCTTGAATTCACCCATAGCCTTCATCTTCGCACTATCTGTACCGGTTTTGTCATAGGGTTTCAGTGATGCAGGATCCACACCTTCTGCCGCAACCTGTTGCGCAAATGACGAGCCGAATGGCGGATAATAGATATCGGTGCCGGCACGCACGAGTCCGGTCACGGCCATCACCATCAGTGACAACATGATCACGACAACAGCCAGACGCCCCAGCGGATTATGCCCGAGGAACTGCTGCGGCTCACCCTGTTTAAAGCTGGTCAGATAACCGGACAGTGTCGCAGCATACCCTTTGCCCGGCACAATGTTGCTCCAGCGCGCAAAACGGTTGCCGACAAATCCCCAAACGAGTCTGACCAGCAGGTTGAGCACAAACACATAACCGATAAGCACATGAATGATTTTCAAAGTAACTTTAGCGTCCAGACTGGTAATGCCCATGTCCTTCTTGAACAGCATCATCAGGCCCATAAAAATCAGCAGAATGACAGTCGTGAAATTCACCCAGTGGAAGATACGCGTCGGCGCATCCCAGACCTGATACTGTTTCAATAACTTTTCTTTCACCACAAGCTCCTGTTTTGCAACGTTTGATTAGAATGGAGGCACTATTAAACGAACAATGTAACAGCCATATGATACGACCTCCCGAAGGAGGCCGTATATATTTTATTTGCCGGCGGCCTCGTTAATAGCTTTGGCTGCCGCAGCTTCCGGTGTCAGATCTGCAGCCGGTTTTTCATCGCCGATAGACAGCAGTTCGACTTCAAATACCAGTACGGCATTCGGACCGATTTTCGGACCGGCGCCACGATCTCCGTATGCCAGATCGGCTGGCAGCACGAGTTTGTATTTGGAACCGACAGTCATCAGCTGCACGCCTTCCTGCCAGCCCTTGATCACGCCATCAAGCGGAAAGGTAATCGGCTCGCCGCGGGAGTAGGAGGAGTCGAACTCGCTACCGTCAATCAGCATACCTTTGTAATGTACTGTCACTTTATCGGTCGCAGCAGGTTTGGCACCTTCAGCCGCACGCAGTACTTTATACTGCAGTCCGCTTTCGGTAACACTCACGCCCTCTTCCTTGGCATGCGATGCGAGGAATGCCTCACCGTCAGTTTTGTTCTTTTCACCGGCAGCTTTCTGTTCAGCGGCTTTTTTCTCCGCCTGCTTGACGAAAAACTCCTGTTTCACCTTGCCCGCTTCTTCCTGGCTCAGTTTAGTTTCAGCATTATCGAGGCGATCATTGATAGCCGCGATCATGGCTGCGCGATCCAGATCGGTTTCCAGTGTTTTCAGTGACTGGCCGATATCCATACCAATCGCGTAACCCAACTTGGCGCTATCGCTTTCAAGGGACAAAGCCGGCGCTTTTTTCTCTTCCTGCTGACCACATGCCGCAAGCATGACGACACAGGCAAGGATAAATACTTTTTTCATTGTTTCTCCTTTCAGATAGATCGAACTAAAGCTTATCAAAGCTGATATTCAGACATTTGGCAAGCTGCAAAAAACCTTTGCGATTATTCCCACTCAATGGTGGCCGGCGGTTTACCCGACACATCATAGACCACGCGATTGATACCGCGCACCTCATTGATAATGCGGTTCGATACCTTGCCCAGCAGGGCATGCGGCAATTCTGCCCAGTGCGCGGTCATAAAGTCCTGCGTTTCAACTGCACGCAGTGCAACCACCCACTCATAGGTACGGCCGTCGCCCATCACACCGACCGATTTAACCGGCAGGAAAACCACGAAAGCCTGTGATGTTTTGTCATACCAGCCGGAGGCGCGCAGCTCATCAATAAAGATGGCGTCCGCACGACGCAGCAGATCGGCATACTCTTTCTTCACTTCGCCGAGGATACGTACGCCCAGCCCGGGGCCCGGGAATGGATGACGATAGACCATCTCACGCGGCAGACCCAGCGCCACACCCAGCTCACGCACTTCATCCTTGAACAGCTCGCGCAGTGGCTCCAGCAACTTCAGATGCAGCGTATCGGGCAGTCCACCCACATTGTGATGACTCTTGATGGTGTGGGCTTTTTTGGTCTTGGAACCGGCTGATTCAATCACATCGGGGTAAATGGTACCCTGAGCCAGCCATTTGGCATTGGGCATCCTCTCGGCTTCATCCTGAAACACATGCACGAACTCACGGCCGATAATCTTGCGCTTGGCTTCCGGATCGGAAACACCGGCCAGCTCACTGAGGAACTTTTCCGATGCATCAACATGATCCACTTTGACGCCAAGGTTGTTGGCGAACATCTCCATCACCTGCTCAGCCTCGTTCAGGCGCAACAGACCGTTATCAACAAAGATACAGGTCAACTGGCTACCGATGGCACGCTGCAACAGGGCTGCTGCCACGGATGAGTCAACACCGCCTGACAGACCGAGGATGACCTCTTCATCACCCACCTGCTCACGGATATGGGCCACCGCTTCATCGATATAGTGCGGCATGGTCCATTCGCGGCCACAACCGCAGATATCATGCACAAAGCGAGAAAGCATGGCTTTGCCCTGATGGGTATGGGTCACTTCCGGATGGAACTGCAGAGCGTAGAAACGACGTGTTTCATCAGCCATGCCGGCAATCGGGGTGGAATCGTTGGAGCAGATGACCTGGAAACCGTCCGGCAGGCCGGCAACCTTGTCGCCATGGCTCATCCAGACATCAAGCAGGCCGCCCGGCTTGTCTTCGATACCGCGCAACAGCGGTGAATCACCACAGGTCTGAATTTCTGCGTATCCAAACTCACGCATATGACCGGTTTCAACGCCGCCACCGAGCTGTGCAGCCATCGTCTGCATACCGTAACAGATACCGAGTACAGGCACGCCCAGCGCAAACACCACATCAGGCGCCTTGGGCGTTTCATCTTCATAAACAGAGTTAGGGCCGCCGGAAAGAATAATCCCGGAAGGTTTAAAGGCGCGGATATCGGCTTCGGTCATATCCCATGGGTGTAACTCGGAGTACACCTGAGCCTCACGCACACGGCGCGCAATCAGCTGTGTGTATTGGGATCCAAAATCCAGAATAAGAATCTTTTCCATCGGGTTTCCTCAACTATCGCGGCATACATTTATTGAACGGTCGATGACCACCCATGGAGGGGTGGCTTCAGTAAGCCGGATGAAAACCGCGTTTTTCATCCGGCGTTGAAGGCAGAGGACAGGAGTCCGATGCCGTATCTAATCAATCCCCTCAGGACTCGAAACGATAATTCGGTGCTTCCTCGGTAATCGTCACATCATGCACATGCGATTCACGCAAACCGGCTCCGGTAATACGTACGAACTGGGCACGCTCATGCAGCTCATCGATGCTGGCGGCACCCGTATAACCCATCGCCGCGCGCAGACCGCCGACCAGCTGGTGCAGAATATCACCCAGCGGTCCTTTATAAGCCACGCGCCCTTCAATGCCTTCGGGAACCAGCTTCATCGCTTCATCCACATCACCCTGGAAGTAGCGGTCTTTACTGCCCTGCTTCATCGCTCCGATTGAACCCATACCGCGATAGGCTTTATAGGTACGACCCTGATACAGGATCTTCGCACCCGGCGCCTCTTCAGTGCCGGCAAACATGGAGCCGAACATGCAGGTCGAAGCACCGGCGGCCATCGCCTTGGCAAAGTCGCCGGAGAATTTAATACCGCCATCGGCAATTACCGGCACACCGGCATCCTTACCGGCAACCGCACAGTTCATCACAGCAGTGAGCTGCGGCACACCGACACCGGCAACAATACGTGTGGTACAGATTGAACCCGGACCGATACCGACTTTCACCGCATCCGCACCGGCATCGGCCAGATCGCGTACGGCGGCAGCTGTGGCGATATTGCCGCCAACCACCTGAATCTTGTCACCATACTGGCGTTTGATTTCACGCACCTGATTAATCACGCCCTGTGAATGACCATGCGCGGTATCCACAATAATGGCATCCACGCCTGCGGCATAAAGCGCCTCAAAGCGCTGCATCTCGGCATCACCGACACCGATTGCGGCCGCAGCCAGCAGACGGCCGAGATCATCGCGCACAGCTTTCGGATTGGCCGAAGCCTTTTCAATATCACGTACGGTAACCATACCCTGCAGACGACCTTCAGCATCAACCACCGGCAGTTTTTCAATACGGTGCAGGCGAAACAGATCCTTGCAGGTCTCCAGATCAACGCCGTGTTCTACAGAGACCAGACGATCTCTGGGCGTCATCATCTCAGCAACTTTGCTGTTCGGGTCACGTTCAAAGCGGATATCACGGTTGGTAATAATACCGCAAACCTTGCCGTCATTATTGAGTACAGGAAATCCGGAGAAGCCGCATTCGGCAGCCAGCGCATGTATCTGGGCCAGCGTTGTTTCAGGTGTAACGGTCAGTGGATCCTGTACCACACCTGCTTCGAAACGTTTAACGCGACGCACTTCGGATGCCTGCTCGGCAGGCGTCATGTTTTTGTGAATAACGCCGATGCCGCCTTCCTGGGCCAGCGCAATGGCCGTACCCGATTCGGTAACGGTATCCATAGCGGCTGAAATCACCGGAATGTTCAGACGGATTTTTTTGGTCATTTGTGCTGAGGTATCAACCCCTCGCGGCATGACGCTGCTTGCCTGCGGCACCAGCAACACATCATCAAAAGTCAGGCCTTCTTCAAGCAGTCGATCATTCATGCAGTCTACCTCCAGCATTCCATGTTTCAGAGAGGTCGGCATGATAGCGGAACAACCGTCTTCCCGAAAGACGCTTTACTATCCCGGACAGGGCAATCGCATTAAAATCATGAGCAGCCATTGGTTGCAAAAATGGTTATTTCGACAATAACAGATTAAATTTGGTTAAGACGGAGTGAGTGTTT
>MNWZ01000104.1 GCA_001871925.1 Zetaproteobacteria bacterium CG1_02_53_45 | reverse complement strand
CTTTGCCTGATTGCGCTCAACAGATAAACGATGAGCTTGTTTTGGCCGATAGCCCCGCAAACCACGATTACGACGTAATTCCCTGCTGATGGTCGATTTATCCACGCCAATCAAGCGGGCTATCTCAACCTGCATATGTCCGGCTTTCTTGAGCACGGCAATCTGATATCGTTGCCCCTGGGTAAGCTGTGCGTAGTTCATTCTTTGTCCTTTGATAAGTCGTGTTTGAAAAGCGCAAGGCTGCTACCGCAGCTTGCTCTTTCAAACCCTCATCAAAGTTGCACTTACAAGTTGAATCCGCGACGTATATATAGTCACACATCAAAACCATTTGGCAAATATCACACCAACTATACGCACCAAATTAAATACAAAAGCTTTCATATATTTTACCGGGAAGAGAAACCCAACAACGAGTTTCATCAAAAGTGTTTTCGACTGACCTATGTAAACCAGATTATAATGCACTCTATTCAACATTAACAACGAATTGAACAGCACATCATACAGAGACCTATTTGTCTGTTCCACTTCAACCGCTCGTTTATACAACAAGGTCGCAGAATCAGACACGATATCGCCCTTTTGAAGCACTCCAAACACAAACAGCATATCTACTCCGAAGGAACAACCACCATACGCATCTTTCATGCCGACATTCCGTATTGCCTCTGTATGATACATCCCGTAAATCACGTTTGCTTTGCCGTCAAAATCTTCCGCCAAATAATATTTCACCATACGAAAAAACGCAGAGCCCTTAAACTCGAGTGGCTCATATCTCCTGACAACCCTGCCAGCGGCATCAACATTACAGACATGACCAAACGATATGGCGACAGAATCTGTCATATTGGCAAGAAGGGTTTCAATCCAATCTTTATCCCAGAGGTCATCGGCCGCAGCCCAGATAAAATAATCGGCCTGAGCTTCACTTAGCACAAAATTAAAGTTTTCTATGGGGCCAATATTGGTCGCTTGTCGGACATAGCGGATTCTACCATCATGGGCCTGAAAGCGTTTCACAACCACACTGGTATCATCAGTAGAAGCATTATCAGAGACGATCAATTCAAAATCCGGGAAGCTTTGGGCTAGAATTGATTCCAAAGCCTGCTGAAGAAAATCACCACCATTAAATACAGGCATTCCAATACTGACTTTTGGCCTACTCATGAGGCTGCTCCAACTCCCTCCTCTTTTTATAATGCAGAAGGCAACGCATGAAATGTCCCGTCAAACCGGTAAGCACACGCAGATGCAGCTTTATCCTGGCAGAACATGACAAAGGCAAGCCAGTCACAGCCCTGAGCAAATCCAAAGCCGTAAGGATATGGTATTTAATGCCGTAAAAAATTCCTGCTAGAAAATGCCGAACACTGCCGAACGGCAGCCAGCCTCCCAACATCTCCCAACGGGCCTGCTCGTAGGTTGGCATCGTTGTCTCTTTATAAAAAAGCACCTCGGGAAGAATTTTCCAGTTCCCTTGAAGCGCAACAGGGATAAACACTGGCAACTCATTCAGCGAAACTCTGGCTGTTGCGGATAAAACTGAAACACCGTTCAAAAACAGGCAGTCCCTTTTATAAAGCGAGTAGAATAGGTTCCCATAAGCATGTTTCAACATATACAGCACTCTTTCCGCAGCCGATTCGAACAGGATGTCATAAAATGCTTCACCCTCAGAGAAAAAAGGCTGTTTAGTCATATCTATGGTATATTGAGCTTCACACCCAATAGCTACAATATCCTGCTCCTGTTGAGTGAATGCCTTCAATAATGTTTCTAGGAACTGACTGTCCCATGCATCATCGTGGGCAGCCCACATGAAATAATCACCTTCCGCCTGATTCAGGACAAAATTGAAATTCCCCAGTGGCCCCATATTGTATTTCTGCCTGATATAGCGTACACGCTGATCCCTACTCTCATATGCCTCACATATGCGCTGAGTGTCATCTGTTGAAGCATTATCAGAAATGATCAATTCAAAATCTGGAAATGTCTGTGCCAACAGTGAATCCAGCGCCCGTCCAATATGACGCGCGCCATTATATACGGGAACACCAATACTAACCTTAACATGCCTGGAGCCGCTCACAGCGTACCTCTTTTTAGAACCAAAAAAAGGTATCCCCGGGCAAGTGGCGCGGCAAACAGGGCAGCCAAGAAAGAGAGCATGGTAATCATCACCAGACTAATAAATATCAACGTGACAGACATTGTTTCCGATACAAGGTAACGCCCTATAACAGCGACTACTACGGTAGCACAGAGAGGCAAAAGCACATCATATAAACACCACTTCCATTTTTCTTCAGTAATAATATGCATATGCATCATGTGAACCCCAACCAGCACATAAACAATATTCAGAATAAGCCAGACTGAGGCTGCACCAACAACACCATAGTATTGTGTCATGATAATAAGTAGCGGAAACTGCAGCATGAGCAACAGCAGATTTAAAACAAACGCCAACCTTGTCCACCCATATGCAACCTGAAGGCTATATGGAATATTCATAATACTGTTCAAAGCCGTTCCTGTTACCAGAAGGCTCAGAGACAGATGTGCAGAATCCACAACGTTTGCATCCTGAGTCCACAGGAGAAGAATCTCGCTTGAAAACAAGGCAATAGTGACTGCTACCGGAAAGATAACAACTGCCATCAACTGGCATCCCTGATGGTAGCGGCCAATTAACTCCTGCTGACATTCATCCGCAGAAGCCAACTGAGTCAGCTTGGGTGCATATGCCGAAACAATCGGGGTGGCGAGAAAGAATAAGGACATCCCAACAACACTTGCCACGGTATAGTAACCGAACGTCTCCAGAGACAGCATCTTGCTTAAGATTATTTTATCCATCTGCATCAACAAGATGGAGACAAGTGCGATCCCACTCATTCCTGCCGCGAAGCGGTACAATTTACGCAGAATACCACTGTCAAAACGTGGACTACGCAACGACTCCGGCATGCTACGCCACAAACATCGCCCCATCACACAGGTAGCCACTACACTGATGCCTACTTGCCAAAGAAAAAAGGCTGTTATATCAGGTGAAAGTAGCCATAAAACAAGAACAACGCCTCCATTCCTGACCGTTTCCGTTGAGGCTTTGACAACGCTGGCCAACACCTGATGCTGCAGTCCCATTAGTCCACCACAATAAAACCCGAACGGCATTCGCGCGGCAATAACAAAGCCCATCAACATAATGGCCTCTGCCACTTTCTCCTTCGGAAGTGATTCCGATTGCAACCATTCACCCGCCAACCATTGCGATAACAGTATCGTCCCAAGACAGATCAACAGTGATATTCCCCAGTAAACAAGCTCAAGCGTTCGCACCAGAGCTCTCATCCGATCAGCTGGTTCGGCATTCACCGAAAGACGGGCAAGCTCTCTGGAAACAGTTGCAGTCAAACCCAGATCCAGAATAAACAGTACAGCCTGCAAGCTCATAAAAAAACCAACTAGGCCGTATGACTCTATCCCCATAAAATGAATATAGAACGGAATAAAGGTAAATGACATCAAGGCTACCCAGCCACTCCCAGCCAGGTTGGCAATAATATTGCGTTTAAGAGATATCACCGGTGCATTCCGTCTTTCTACCTATGTCACAGCAATTCGGTCGTCCCGGCTTTTCCTCATATTTTAACCATAGCCCTTGCCCTGTAGGCAAACTTAGTAGTGGAACATTCTCCCGCGCAGACCAGGCGTCAAAAGCATCTCTCTGCTCTTCATGCCCTGGCCAGCCATAATCATCCATGATGACATAAGCCCCGGGAACAAGCTTGGGCCAAAAATACTCCAATTCAGCAACTTCTGGTCCAGAACAATTCATATCAAGTGATAGGTAGGCAATTTTCTCTTCTTTCACCTCATGAAGTGTCTCAGAAACTACACCTCTTACAATTTTCACCTGTGGGCAGTCGGAAAAAGTTTTTACAACGTCATCATAACACTCCTGATACATGCCGGTTTCCCACGAACCACTGGAGCCCGATTTTACGTGCCAAGCCTTCAACCCTTCAGCCTGACTCGCACTCAAGTGCTTTTCAGAAAAACCTGTATAAGTATCTAGCAAGTAGAAGTTCGGAACTGACTCAGCCCCTAAATAATCTACAATAATTCTAGATAAAAAACCGCGATTCACACCACATTCGACCAATGCCCCCCCCCAAGCTTCAAGCCATTAGCCGCCGCCCAACACACTACGTGTGCACGCCATTCAATTTTTGGGTCTACCGCCAACCCTGCCGCCACAGCTCTTTGATATGCCGCTTGAAATTTAAGATCTGCGACAAATGCTCCCCAATGATTCGTTGCAAGACCATCTTGATGATACGACGGGTTAAACCTCGTAATCTCTGCCTTGCCTGCCATAAGGGCAACCAATCGCTGTAGCTTCACAGGTAACAGGTTATAGATTTTTCTCATATCGCCATCTCACTTTATCATTACTCATTTGCCCTAAGTGTCCAAACTTCATGGTAGTTCACCAGGGTCGGGTAAAGCCCTCATTGTCATGGGGTCGAAAAAATCACACCATCACTTAACGCCTGAACATGTATATTTTTTCTCTGCCCAATAAGGAAAAGCTGGGGGATTTCAAATTCGCAACCACCTTATCCCAATCAGCTTGACAACATTATTTCCTGCGAATCCATGCACCCGGCCAGTGGGTTATGTTCTTCGACAGTCCGCTCTCATTAAATGGCCATTCAGGCTGCTCAACAACAAACTCCGGATGCGCCGTCACAAACTCCTCTGCGGCTGCAGTCGGGTGGTTCCATACCCAATCAGCTTCACCACGGGGCACATCATACAAATCCTTCATACTTCCATCTGTAGCCACAATATAAGAACCACTAGTTACCAGTTCATGATACGCCTCAAGCTCGTCCGCCACATGCTGTTTTGTGTGATTGGAATCAAGAATGATCAACACCGTTTCGCCCGGTTGCACCAGCGACTTAACCTGTGCGACAATATCCGGATCGGTCGAGCTACCCTCAATCATGGTAATAAGATCAAACATCTCATGCTCTTCAACCGCCTTGCGGTTATGAGGTCGAATCTCCAGATCAATACCGATAACCCGGCCCTTTTCCATGGCCTTGCAAAGGCTGGCGTAGTAAATCAATGATCCGCCATGAGCAATTCCTGTCTCAATAATAACGTCTGGCTTGACCCTGTAGATCACTTCCTGCGTACGCACCATATCTTCAGGCAGCTGAATAATCGGGCGGCCCATCCAGCTAAAGCTATACACATATTTTTGATTCCAGCCTACTTTCGCCCATTGATCAGAAATAAGCTCAAATGCCTCGTCTGAATACAAGTCCAGCGTTCTCTGAACATCATTATCATCAACAGAAAGTTGTTTCAGATCAGTATCAATTATTATTTTCATCTATTTCTCCAAGCATTTGGTTGAAGTTAGAATTAACCTTCCACCAATCAATAGCATCCGCCAGTCCTGTCTCCAATATAAAAGAAGGCCTCCAGTCTAGCTCATCATGCAATCGTTTTACATCAGCAATGAGCATTGCAGGATCATCCTGACGACTGGTCAGAGCACCGAAAGCTATCTTGCCACTGGCGTTGATCTGGCGCATCAGCTCTTCTCCGACTTCCCTGAGCGTGCGCGCCTCCCCAGAGGCTATATTAACCGCGCCACAGGTCTCGCTTGCAAGCAGAGTAACAAAAGCGGCCGCGACATCTTTCACATGCATAAAATCACGTAGCTGATGGCCATCGGAGCAGGCGACAGTTTCACCGCGCAAGAGACCGTTTATGACCGCGGGCACGAAACGACCGGCAAATTCCCCCGGGCCATAGAGAAAAAAAAGTCGACCCCAGGCAAGAGAAACATTATGCAGGGAACAAAAGCTCTCTGCCATCTGGTGCAATGCATGTTTACTCACACCATACAGAGTGGAAGGCTTACAGGCGGTCGTCTGCTCGGAACAGTGGCCGTCATCCCATTCATATTCGGCGCAACTGCCGGCCATCACAACACGTTTACCACCATGTTTAACAAAACTTTTGAGGAGCTTAAGGCTGGCTGCAACCCAGTCCAGGTTTTCAGGTGCATGCCAGAATTTTCCATGCTCTGTATACCAGGCCAAATGCAGGAGATGTGTAGGTTCAATCTCTTCCAGCAACACATCAACAGCATCCGGCATCATCAAATCCAGTTGATGCCAGACCACACCGTGCAAAGGTTCAGGCTGACGCTGCCAACACAAGGCATGCACTTCAAAGCCCGCCTTTACAAGCAGTGGCAAGGTATAGCGCCCGACAAATCCATCGGCACCTGTGACCAGTGCCTTTTTCACAGGATGTCGCTCAACTGATCTTCAATTGCGGAACTGCTGTAACAAACTGTCCGCCCCACTCCCGAATGTATACATTCGCTTTCATCACTTCATCACTGATATTCCAGGGGAGAATTACAACGAAGTCTGGTTTTTGATGTTTAATCGCATCTGGAGTCAGAATCGGTATGTGGCTGCCAGGCATGAATTTATGCTGCTTGGCAGTAGCCGCGTCGCAGACAAATGAAAGCAGGTCAGGCTTAACTCCTGCATAATTCAATAATGTATTACCCTTGGCTGCAGCGCCATACGCAGCCACAGATTTACCGGCCTTATATTGTTCGAGTAAAAACGTAAGCAGATCGTTTTTCACCTTATCGGCTTGTTGCTGAAATGATTTGTAAGTGGTCAGATCTTTTAAGCCGCCACTGGCTTCTGCCAACAGTACTTCCTTAACTGCCGATTCAACCGCTCTGTCCGCATCAGCATGACACCCATATACACGCAGGCTGCCGCCGTGCGTCGGCAGCTGCTCAACGTCATACACCTTCAAACCGGCAGCAGAAAAAATACGCTGAACCGTATGTAATGAAAGGTATGAATAATGCTCATGATAGACTGTATCAAACTGGTTGAGCCGAATCAGGTTAAGCAGATGCGGGAATTCCAGGGTAATCGTTCCACCCGGTTTCAGAACGGTTTTCAATCCCGAGGTGAAATCATTGATATCAGGCACATGCGCATAAACATTATTGCCAAGAATCAGATCTGCCTGCTTACCCTCATCGAGCAGTTTCTTAGCCAGGGACTGACCGAAAAATTCCCGCATGACCGGAACGCCCAGTTCTTCAGCTGCACCTGCAGTGCTATCTGTTGGCTCAACTCCCAGGCAAGGAATATCAGCTTCGACGAAATTTTTCAGCAGATAGCCATCATTGGAGGCCACCTCGATCACAAAGCTGTCATGATCAAGCTGCAGCCTTTCTGTCATGACCTCGCAGTAATGTTTCGCATGCTTCACCCATCCCGTCGAGGTTGATGAAAAATAGGCATAATCAGCCGTAAACAGTTCATCTGAACGCGAATAATCTTCTGTCTGCACCAGCCAGCAGTTATCACAAACATGCAGCTTCAGAGGGAAATAGAGTTCAGGAGCATGCAGATCTTCAGCGTTGAGATAGGCATTGGATGGTGGCGCAAAACCAAGATCCAGAAATTTATGCTGCAGGACATTGCCACAATGGCGGCACTTCATAATTCAACTCCACAAAAACTGTCATTCAACAAAGGATGAGCCTTATCACGTTCGGAAACATCAGTCACAGCAATTGGCCACTTTATAGCCAGCAATGGATCATCATGGCGCACGCCAGCTTCCGCTGATGGTGCATAAGCTGCCGTATGCAGATAAAGCAGCTCACTATCCGGCTCCAACACCTGAAATCCATGAGCACACCCTTCAGGAATAACCATCATATCCGTATTATCCATCGAAAGCTCAACCGCGTGCCAGGCAAGAAATGTAGGCGAATTCTTCCGTAAGTCTACAGCCACATCCCACACCCGCCCCTTCAGGCAGCGCACCATCTTCATTTCTGCTTGCGGTGCATGCTGAAAGTGCATGCCGCGAACAGCCCCCACCTGAGTGGTGCGCGAATGATTGATCTGGACGATGCGCCGTTCTCCAAATACTTTAGCCAAATCCTGTTCACAAAACAGCCGAGCAAACGCCCCGCGATGATCACAAATCTTGGCAGTTTGAGCCACCATCACACCCTCTATTGGCGTGGCAATCAATTTCAAGAAACCAACCGTGACTGATAGACACTCAACTGCTTCAATGATAGCGCAGCCATATCATCTCCATCTCGCTGGCAGCGATACCAATCAGCGATCCACTCTATCGCCTGCTCTAGTTTCAGCACTGGCTGCCATGCAAGTTCATGTCGGGCCTTACTGCAATCAAGCTTGAGAAGATGCGCTTCATGCAAGTTTTCAGCATCCGCTTCGATACGCCAGTCCGCTCCTCCCCAAGTATTGACAAACTGCCCAACGATCCAGGCTACATCTCGTGCATCCGTATCCTCAGGCCCGAAATTCCAGGCGCCGGAAAAAGCTGTCGGATTTCCGTTCATCTGTTCCAGT
Organism: Zetaproteobacteria bacterium CG1_02_53_45; assembly: GCA_001871925.1. Classification (GTDB taxonomy): domain Bacteria; phylum Pseudomonadota; class Zetaproteobacteria; order Mariprofundales; family Mariprofundaceae; genus Mariprofundus. The sequence goes on along the minus strand of MNWZ01000104.1, from coordinate 15,452 downwards.
AACAACAGATAACCATACAGAGCCTCAAATACATGCTGCCATGGCCGAACAGCTCCCGGATTGCGAATCACAACTGTCTCTCCGGCAGTAAAAGCTCGCACCATATCAGGTATCAGGCGATCAACAGACCAATCACCTCCGCCAATTACATTTCCGGCTCGAGCCGTAGCTATACCCACATGTTTTCCATTTTCAAAAAAGCTCTGTCTATAAGCGGATACCACCAGTTCGGCACAACCTTTACTGTTTGAATAAGGGTCATAGCCTCCCATTGGTTCATCCTCACGATAACCGGCTTGCCTCTCTTGATTTTCATAACATTTATCGCTGGTTACAATCAGCACACTCTTTACAGAATCGCACTGACGCACAGCTTCAAGCAGGTTAACCGTGCCCATCACATTCACTTCATAGGTTTCAACTGGATACTGGTAGGAGTAACGTACCAATGCCTGAGCAGCCATATGGATCACCACTTCAGGCTTGGCATCAATCATGGCCTGAATAAGGTTGTTGCGCTCACAAACATCTCCAATGACAGAGTTCATCCCCCTGGCCACATTAGCGATGGAAAACAGTGCCGGTTCAGTCGCTGGCTCTAAAGCATAACCTGTCACTTCAGCACCTAATTGCTTTAGCCACAAACACAGCCAACTCCCTTTAAATCCGGTGTGTCCAGTAATAAAAACCCGCTTTCCACGCCAGAAACTAGGATCCATCACCAAGCCTTCCAGGGTGCATTGTCATTATCCCACAAAGCTTCAAGTTGGGTTTTATCGCGCTGGGTATCCATCGGCTGCCAGAAACCTTCATGTTTGTATGCCATCAGTTGCCCGTCAGCCGCCAAACTTTTCATGGGTTGCAGCTCCCATGAAGTTGAATCACTTTCAATACGTTCAATCACTTTTGGTGACAATACGAAATAGCCCCCATTAATCCACGCTCCATCACCATGAGGCTTCTCTTCAAAATCGATAATATTATGACCACTCATATCCAGCGACCCGAATCGACCTGGTGGTTGAACTGCTGTCACTGTGGCCAGGCAGCCTTGATCTCTATGAAATCTAATCAACTCTGACACATTCACATCAGAAACCCCATCGCCATAAGTGAAACAAAAGTCCTCATCATCAAGATATTCTGCCACTCGTTTCAAGCGACCTCCGGTCATAGAATTATCTCCAGTATCAACCAGCGTCACCTTCCAGGGTTCGGCCGTATTCTGATGTACCTGCATAGAGTTATCATTCATGTCAAAAGTAACATCTGATGTGTGTAAAAAATAATTGGCGAAATACTCTTTAATTAAATAGCCCTTATAACCAAGGCAGATGATAAAGTCGTTGATACCGTGAGCACTGTAGGTTTTCATAATATGCCAAAGAATTGGCTTACCACCAATTTCAATCATGGGCTTAGGCTTCAAGTGTGTTTCTTCACTAATCCTCGTTCCTAGGCCACCGGCCAATATAACCGCTTTCATAACACCACCTTGTTTATTGCTAAGCGAATCATCACAGATTGCAAATACAGCCACAACTACTAATCGGTATTTCTGAAGCTGAAAAATAGGGGTTTCTAGTTAAAAAAAATTACGCCATGATTCACAGCATGTCACGACCTGCTATTGCACACATCCATCTGGATCACCTTCGCCATAACTATCGCCTGCTCAAAAGCAGGTGTGGCAAAGCGGCAATGATGGCCGTGATCAAAGCTAATGCCTACGGGCATGAGATGTTTCTGGTGGCTCAGGCCCTGCTTGATGAGAGGTGCAATAGTTTTGCAGTGACCGATGCTGCGGAAGGGCATGAGCTTCGCTCCATTCTCGGACGCTCCAATAACATCGAAATTGCGCTGCTCTCCGGCATCTTTGATACGGAAGACGCTGAACTGACGCGCCAGCATGCATTGACTCCAACCATTAGTGAACTGCGGCAGATCAAACTGCTGCAGGAATCAGAATTTTTTGGTCATATCTGGATAAAAATCGATACCGGCATGAATCGTCTGGGTGCTGAAAACATAGATCAGATGCTTGAAGCCTCTCATCAGGCTGGCATCAGTGTGCGCGGCTTGATGTCTCACCTCGCCTGTGCGGACGAACCGGAACACCCGATGAACCGGCAACAGGCTGAGCGATTCAATAACATCTGTGATCAGGTTGCGCCGGAGCTGCCAAGGTCTCTGCTCAATAGCGGCGGCTTGATCTGCATACCTGAGTATGCCGGTGATGTCGTACGCCCGGGACTTGCACTGTATGGCGCCGAACCTGTAGCTAATCACCCCATCGGGCTGAAACCGGTCATGACCCTAACCGGAGAGATTATGCAGGTGCGTGATATTGCTGCCGGTATTTCAGTATCTTATGGCGCCTCATTCACTGCCGATCAGGCCATGCAAATCGCTGTAGTCGGACTCGGTTATGCCGACGGCGTACCCAGAGGCCTTTCCAACCGGGGACAGGTTTTTCTGAATGGCTGCAAGCAAGCTATCGTAGGACGCGTCTGCATGGACTATACTATGATCGATGTAACAGGCACTGACGCGAAACTGGGAGACACTGTGGAGTTCTGGGGTGAGAACATACTGGCCAATAATGTGGCCAGATCGCTGGATACCATCAGTTACACGCTGTTTACCGGTGTGGGTGAACGCGTGAGAAGAAAAGCGGTGTAAATGCTGACCGCTATCGGCAAAGTCGTGGAGAGCCTCTGTATTCGTCTGGGGCTGTATGCTGCGACCTTTGCCAGCGCAATGAAACGCTTAACCTCAAGACCATGGCATGGCCGCATGCTACTGCAGCAGGCTGAAGAAGTGGGCGTGCAATCCCTGCCTGTGGTTATGCTCACCGCCCTGTTTACCGGTATGGTGCTGGCTCTGCAGTCCTATATCGTCTTCCACCGCTTTGCCGCTGAAAGTCTGACCGGGCTTGTTGTGTCGATGTCGGTAGTGCGCGAACTGGGCCCCGTGCTGGTCGGACTGATGGTCGCAGGTCGTGTCGGCGCCGCCTTTGCCGCAGAACTGGGCACCATGCGCGTAACCGAACAGATAGACGCCTTGTGGACACTCTCAACCGATCCCGTTCGTTACCTCATTTTACCCCGCCTGATTGCCGTCACCCTGATGATGCCGTTGCTGGTCGTTATCGCCGATTTCATCGGCATCTATGGCGGTTACGCCATCAGCGTACACGTGCTTGATCAGAATCCTGCCGTCTATATCGAAAACACCACCGTCTATATGGAACTGCCCGACTTCTACTCAGGCATCGTTAAAGCAGCCTTTTTCGGCATGCTGATCGGCCTGATCGGCTGCACGGAAGGCTTTAACTGTAAGGGTGGCGCACAAGGGGTGGGCACGGCCACTACACGTGCGGTGGTCATTTCCTGCATGAGCATCCTGATTTCAGATTACTTTCTGACCGCCTGGATGTTCGGATGAGTAATCAGGAGCTGCCGCGCATCAGCATCAGAGGGCTGTGCAAACGTTTCGGCGACAAAATCATCCTTGATGGTGCCGATCTGGATATCATGCCGGGTAAATCCACTACGGTGATCGGCATGTCCGGCACCGGCAAAAGCGTGCTGATCAAGTGTGTGCTCGGTCTGATCAAACCCGACAGCGGTGAAATCCTCATTGATGGAGAAAACTGGCTGGCACTACCTGAGCATGAGCAACTACAGCGCATGCAGCGCGTCGGCATGCTGTTTCAGGGCGGAGCCCTGTTTGATTCATTGAGCGTCTGGGAAAATGTCGCCTTTTCACTGCTGCGCCACGGTACCAATAAAGCGGAAGCCAGACAGCGGGCCATAGAAGTTCTGGAATGGGTCGGCCTGCATGAGATTGAAGACAAAATGCCGGCCGAGCTTTCCGGTGGCATGGCTAAGCGCGTAGGGCTGGCACGCACCATCTGCCATAAGCCGGATATTGTTTTTTTCGATGAGCCGACCACCGGCCTTGACCCGATCATGTCCGATGTTATCAATAAACTGATTGTGCGCCTGCACAAAGATTCCGGCACCACCATCCTCAGCATCACCCATGACATGAAGAGTGCCGCTATGATCAGTGACCGCATCGCCCTGCTCTGCAACGGGCACATCCATAGGCAAATTCCGGCTGATGAACTAGACTCTGATGAAGACCCCATGCTCAGACAATTCATTGAAGGCAGAGCCGAAGGACCAATCAACTGCAGCAACTGGGGCAGACAGATAGAGGAGGCCATCCAACGATGAATCCACATGCACGTCTCGGAGCTTTTGTTCTTGCCGCCCTGCTACTGCTTGCCTTCGCCACTGGCAAGGTGGGCGATATTGCCTGGCCCAAACAGGAAAATCATGTCGTGGAAGCGGAATTCGATGATCTGATGGGGCTCGATATTCAGTCGCCCGTACGCATGGCCGGTGTAAAAATCGGTGTCGTGCAGGAGATCCTGCTCAAGGACAACCGCGCCGCAGTGCGCATTGCACTCAACCCGGATGTAAAACTACCCGCCTCCACACGTGCCTCGATCATCAGCCGCGGACTGGTGGGTGAAAAAAATCTTGCCCTGAGCGCTAAGCCGGGAGACACAGAGTGGCTAAAAGACGGGGCAATTATCCCTTCAGATCCGTCGGGTGACATTAACACCTTTATTGCCAAAGCCACGGGCATTACCGATGATATACATTCCATTACGGGATCCATCTCTGAGGAAAGCAGCAACGATCAAAGTATCAAATCGTTCCAGCAGGTCATCGTAAATATCAATAACGCTGCTCTGGAACTGTCGATGATGGTCAAAGAGAATCGATCTCAGGTCGGTGAAATCACCGCTTCACTGCAGCGCATCACGTCACAACTGGAAAAAGAGCTGCCCTTAACAACACGTGCCGGACGTAATTTTTTTGAAGGTGGCAAACTGATGATCAGGGACAGCCGCACACAGATCGGGGAAATTACTGCCTCGTTGCTACGCATAACACAACAACTGGAAAAAGAATTACCCCAAACCACGCGTGCCGGGCGCGAATTCTTTGAGCAGAGCAAACTGGCCTCTGAAAACATTAATGCCTCATTGATCGACAACCGCGAGAACCTCTACCGAACACTGTTTGAACTGCGACTGGCATCGGAAAACCTTGAAGCCTTCTCTGATGATATCAGGCGCAACCCGTGGAAGCTGATGAAGGAGAAGCCTGAAATCAAAGCCGACAAACGGGCCCGGCAGGAAAAGATGGAAGAGATGCTGATGACCACAGGCAGGATGGGCATTGCTCCGGTTAGCAAATAACCTCCCTCTTATGGCGACAGCTATCCGGGCAACTGCAATCATTGCCATCGCCATTGTTACAGCCACAGGTGCAATCAATACAGCTCTGGCACAAACACCATTTCAAACCGCCCAGGAGTTTATCGAGTCGGGCCAGATCACTGAAGCCCGCCGCGCGCTTGAATCCGAGTTAAAGCTGCGCCCTGACAATCTCGAAGCCCGCTACAACCTTGCCATTCTGCTGCAGGACATCGGTCACCGTGAAGAGTCACAAAGACTGTATGAGACAAACATCAGCATGGGGCGCCACCTGCCCAGCATAATCAATCTTGCATCACTGTTTCAACAACAGGGGCAGTTAGATAAGGCGGCTCGATTACTTGAATCGGCGACAAAGCAGTTTAAATTTGAAGCCACACCATGGTACCTGCTTGCCCGACTGGCAGAAAAACGGGGAGAACAGACCGAGGCCATTCGACTGTTCCGGAAAGGACTCAAGGCCGACCCGCTCAATGGCTTTGCTCACCTGCATTATGCTGATTATCAGTCACGGCATGGCATGAAAGACTTTGGCCTGAAAAATGGAGCCAGAGCAGTAAAATTACTCTCACAATGCGCGCCCTGCTGGCATACCTATGGAGACATCCTGCACCGCGCAAAAAATAACGAAGAGTCAGTATCAGCCTACCAGCGCAGCCTGGCCATCAATCCGGATAACAAAACACGACAGCAACTTGTCATCGTCCTGCGCGCACTCGGCCAGAACGAACGGGCCGATCAAATCCAGCACGGGTTGGATGGCCACCTCAAAAACAGCACTGACAAATAAAAAAGCCCCCGATTTTTCCATCAGGGGCTTGGTGTGTGGTGGAGCGGACGGGACTATGTCGGGCTCCTGCCCTCCACCCCTTGGGCCAGCCTTCCGGCTGTTCAAAGCCTGCATCCTGCAACTTTGTTTGTCGGGCTTCCTTGCCCTCCACCCTTCGGGCCGTCGCTGCGCGACGTTCAAACCAGCTATCCTGCAATTGTACTACAGGCTTCCTGCCTTCCGCCCTGCGGGCCGCCGTCGCTCCTCCGGCGTTCGCACTGGCTATCCTGCCAGTGCGCCGAACCCGAACGCGTGTTCTCGCGCCCATCCGCTCTTGTGAGCTTCCTGCAAGCGCAATAAAAAGCCCCCGATGTTTCCATCAGGGGCTTGGTGTGTGGCGGAGCGGACGGGACTCGAACCCGCGACCTCCGGCGTGACAGGCCGGCATTCTAACCAACTGAACTACCGCTCCATGCGGCAATCAAGGAAACCGATTATCAGTCTCCTCAACCTTTAAATGGTGGGCGCTGCAGGGTTCGAACCTGCGACCTACGGCTTGTAAGGCCGTTGCTCTCCCAGCTGAGCTAAGCGCCCGGTCTGCATGACTTGCTGGTTAAGTCATGCGGTATAAAAAAAGCCCCCGCAATCCGGGGACTTTGAATGTGGCGGAGCGGACGGGACTCGAACCCGCGACCTCCGGCGTGACAGGCCGGCATTCTAACCAACTGAACTACCACTCCAGTAGTGCGGGGCGCAAAGTAATAACTTCGGCCCCTAAAATCAACCAATAAAATTCTGATTGAAAAAAGGCTCTGCATCAGACGCACAGAACCTTTAATATGGTGGGCGCTGCAGGGTTCGAACCTGCGACCTACGGCTTGTAAGGCCGTTGCTCTCCCAGCTGAGCTAAGCGCCCGAAAAAAACAAGGGCTAAAGAGCCCTTGTTTTCCGAGATGTATTAATTCTCAGATATTACTTAACAGCGTCTTTAAGGGCTTTACCAGCCTTGAACTTAGGCGCCTTGGATGCAGCAACATCAATGCTCTCGCCAGTACGTGGGTTGCGAGCTGTGCGAGCTGCGCGTGCCGCGACTGAGAAAGTGCCGAAACCAACCAAGCTAACAGAGTCACCGCCAGCAAGAGCGCCTGTAATGCCGCTCAATACAGCTTCAACAGCTTCACCTGCTGCAGCCTTGCTGAGGTCCGCTGATGCGGCTACGTGGTTTACCAAATCTGCTTTATTCATTAATTCCTCCCGATACATTCAATGGGTTGCGAACTATAAGCAACACACCCCATATCCTGTCAACCGATTTTTTTTGATTTTTTAAACTTTAATGTGCCACCGTTGAGCTATCATCAAGATAAATATCTGCAACGCTCCCGGGTACAAAACTTCCGGCCATACTCATACCAGTCGGCAGCCTAGTCAAGGCATGTTCTAGCACTTCATCCATGTGTGACACAGTGTGTACTGTAACACCCTTCAGAACATCGGCATGAATGTCTTTCAGATCCTTGGCATTCTCCTGCGGAATCAGTGCCTCGGTAAGGCCGCCGCGGTGAGCCGCCAGCAGCTTTTCCTTCAAGCCGCCAATCGGCAACGCTTTGCCGCGCAGAGTGATCTCTCCGGTCATACAGACATTTTTCTTTACCGGAATACCAGTGAGGGCAGAAACGATGGATGTAGCCATAGCCAGCCCCGCTGAAGGGCCATCTTTCGGTATGGCGCCTTCAGGCACATGCACATGGATATCCACTTTCTGGTGAAAGTCCGGTTTCAGCCCCAGCTGATGGGCTCGCGAACGCACATAGGTCAGGGCTGCCTGAATCGACTCCTGCATCACATCACCGAGCTGCCCGGTCACGGTCAACTTGCCTTTACCAGGCATCAGCGCCGTTTCAATCTGCAACAGTTCGCCACCGACTTCTGTCCATGCCAGCCCCGTCACCACGCCGATCTGATCTTCCTCTTCGGCCAGGCCGAAGTGATATTTGCGCACACCCAGATAATCCTCGATGTCTCCGGCAGAGATCTCAATCACTTCATTGCTGTCGGACTGCACAATTTTACGCGCAATCTTGCGGCACAGTTTTGCCAGTTCACGGGAAAGGCCGCGCACACCGGCTTCACGAGTGTAGTAGCGGATCAACTCAAGCAGCGCTGCTTCATCCACCTTCAAATGCGACGATTTCAGGCCGTGATCCTTGAGCTGTTTATCAAGCAGGTAACGGCGGGCAATTTCCAGCTTCTCCTGTTCGGTGTAACCGGAGATACGGATAATTTCCATGCGGTCCAGCAAAGGCCCCGGGATATTCAGGCTGTTGGCCGTAGTAATGAACATCACTTCGGAAAGATCGTAATCCACTTCCATATAATGGTCGTTAAAGGTGTGATTCTGTTCCGGATCGAGCACTTCCAGCAGCGCAGCAGACGGGTCGCCCCTGAAATCCGCACCCAGTTTGTCAATCTCATCGAGCAGTATCATCGGGTTTTTTGTACCCGCTTTTTTCATCGACTGGATCACTTTACCCGGCATGGAACCGATATAGGTACGGCGATGACCGCGAATTTCCGCCTCATCACGCACACCGCCCAGACTCATACGCACATAACGACGCTTGGTCGCACGGGCAATGGATTTGGCCAGTGACGTTTTACCTACACCCGGAGGGCCGACAAAACAGAGGATCGGGCCTTTCATCTGGCGCACCAGACGCAATACCGCCAGATACTCCAGAATACGCTCTTTCACTTTCTCCAGACCGTAATGATCCTCATCGAGAATCTTCTCAGCGACAGTAATATCCTTACTGACCTTGGTGCGTTTCTTCCACGGCACATCAATCAACCAGTCGAGATAGTTGCGTACAACCGTGGCCTCTGCACTCATCGCAGGCATCATCTTCAGTCGTTTGAATTCGGCGTCGGCTTTTTCTTTGGCCTCTTTACTCAGGCCGAGCGTCTGGATTTTCTCTTCCAGCTTCTGCAGATCCGACTCACTGTCTTCATCGCCCAGCTCTTTCTGAATCGCCTTCATCTGTTCGGTCAGGTAATACTCGCGCTGGGACTTCTCCATCTGGCGCTTCACGCGTCCGCGAATGCGTTTGTCCACCTGCAACAGCTCCATCTCATCATCCATATGGGCATACAGGCATTCAAGGCGTCCGATCACATCGGGCAGTTCAAGCAACTCCTGCTTGTCTTCAATCTTCAGATTCAGGTGGGCGGCAATGGTATCGGCCAGTTTATCGGCCTCATCCACAGCGGAAACGGAAACCATCACCTCGGGAGGCAGCTTTTTATTCAGCTTCACATAGGATTCGAATTTCTGAATCAGCGAGCGCGATACAATATCCAGCTCCTGCTCATTTTCAGCCAGTGACTTCATCACCGAGAAACGGGCGCGCAGATAATCTTCGCCGACCACCAGCTCATCAATCCTGATGCGCTCTCCACCCTCAACCAGCACCTTAATTGTGCCGTCCGGCAGCTTCAGCAACTGCAGGATATTGCCAACAGTGCCGACACTATAGAGATCATCGGCGGCCGGGTCGTCATTGCCCGCATCCTTCTGTGCAACCAGCAGCACTTTCTTGCCGGAAGCCATCACCTCTTCCAGTGCCTTGACCGATTTTTCACGTCCGACAAACAGCGGTACAATCATATGCGGAAAAACAACAATATCCCTGAGCGGCAGGACAGGAAGCAGTATGTCCACTTTATCTTCTTCGCTCATCTTTCCAGCTTCTTCTTTGGTCCACTCAGCCACCGGCACTCCTTCATCTACAATACAGATACTACAATACAGACAATCAGCGCGATAAACGCGCCTTACTCAGGACTATCTTCTTGATAACACTAAGTCAGGAAGCGGCTGCCAACTGGGGCTCCTGATCACCCTGATCACCGGTAAGTAACAACACAGGCTTGCTCTTGCCTTCAACGGCATCACGATTGACCATACATTTCTCAACATTGGTCATGGTTGGAATGTCGTACATCACATCAAGCATGACCGACTCCATGATCGCACGCAGCCCACGTGCTCCGGTTTTACGCAAAATCGCTTTTTCGGCAATCGCTTCGAGTGCATCATCGGTAAAGGAGAGCTCCACGCCGTCATACTTCATCAAAGCAGCATACTGCTTGACCAGTGCGTTTTTCGGCTCGGTCAGAATGCGCAGAAAAGCACTCTTGTCGAGCTGACTCAGCGTGGCAACAGCCGGCAAACGGCCGACCAGCTCCGGAATCAGGCCGAACTTGATCAGATCTTCCGGTTCCACCTGACTGAGAATCGCACCGATATCTTTCTCGTCGTCGCTCACCACTTCGGCACCAAAGCCGATGGAGCGCGGCTTGCCTTTGACTTCGATAATCTTTTCCAGCCCGGCAAATGCACCACCAAGAATAAACAGGATATTGGTGGTATCCACAGGCATGAATTCCTGTTGCGGATGTTTGCGTCCACCCTGGGGCGGCACGGCAGCAATCGTGCCTTCAATCAACTTGAGCAGCGCCTGCTGCACACCTTCACCGGAGACATCGCGGGTAATCGACGGCCCTTCGGCCTTGCGTGAAAGCTTGTCCACCTCATCGATATAGATGATACCGCGCTGGGCTTTTTCCACGTCATAATCAGCCGCCTGCAGCAGCTTGAGAATGATGTTTTCAACATCCTCACCGACATAACCGGCTTCGGTCAATGTGGTTGCGTCAGCCATGACAAACGGCACATCAAATACACGTGCCAGTGTCTGGGCCAGCAGCGTTTTACCGCAACCGGTAGGACCGAGCAGCAACACATTGGACTTGGAAATCTCCACATCGGATTTGTCATTGTGGGCAATACGTTTGTAGTGATTATAAACAGCCACGGAAAGCAGTCGTTTGGACGGCTCCTGACCAATCACATACTCATCAAGAAACGCCTTGATCTCGGCAGGTTTTGGCAGCCCGCCCTCTTTCTTGGCGACATCTTTCGGTTCGCCCGAGAGCTCTTCAACGATAATCTCGTTGCATAACTCAATACATTCGTCACAGATAAATACAGTAGGTCCGGCAATCAACTTCTTGACGTCGTGCTGCGATTTACCGCAAAACGAACAGTATAAAGTGTTATCACCACCGTTACTCGGTGTTGCCATCAGCGCCTCCTGTAGCCACTTCCGCACGGGAAGTCAGCACTTTATCAACCAAACCGTAGTCTGCCGCTTCCTGCGCAGTCAAGAAATAATCCCGCTCCACGTCATCGGCGACTTTTTCCAGCGGCTGGCCGGTATGTTTAGCCATCATCTCATTCAGGCTGTCTTTAAGCTTGAGGATTTCGCGCGCATGAATAGCGATATCGGTTGCCTGCCCCTGAAAACCACCCAACGGCTGATGAATCATGATACGTGCATTGGGCAATGCATAACGCTTGCCCTTGGTGCCTGCCGAAAGCAGGTGCGCCCCCATACTGGCAGCCTGACCTACACAGAGCGTGGATACATCACAGCGGATATAATTCATCGTATCGTAGATCGCCAGTCCTGCCGTCACCAGACCGCCCGGACTGTTGATATAGATATAGATATCCTTGTCCGGACCTTCCGACTCAAGAAACAGCAACTGGGCAATAATCAGGTTGGCCATATGGTCATCAACCTGACCGTTGAGGAAAATGATGCGTTCCTTTAACAGTCGGGAAAAGATATCGTAGGAACGCTCACCGCGCGCAGTCTGTTCAACTACAACAGGAACAAGATTCATGTACTCTCCTTTTTTGACCATCAAATGATCGGCTTCAGCTCTTTTGCGCCCCACCTTAGAGATTTATAGAGCAAAAGTCATACCAGAGTGAGTTATGGGTATTTACTGATCCTGCTCGCCCTGCCACTCGGACAATGGTTTGCTTACAGAGCTGGTCTGCGCCTGATCAACAATATACTGCACGCATTTGCGCTCCAGCAGGCCGTCTTTCATGGATGCAACCTGATCCGGCTGGGACTTGATCCAGGTCTTGAACTGATCGCGCTGGGCTTCCGGATACTGCTGTGATTGACGATCAATTTCGGCATCGAGCTCGGCATCATCAACGTTCAGGTCAGACAATTCACGCACCTGCTGTAGCAGAAGCGACAATTTCAGACCGCGTTCAGAGCGCTGGCGCACTTCGGTCTTGAATCCTTCGTCCTTGAACATATCGGCCGGAACTTCTACGCCCTGCTGCTTCATATTCTGCACAACACGTTTGGTCGTCTCCTGCATGTCCTGCAAAACCAGGGTCTCAGGCAGTTCCATATCATTGGCGGCGATCAATGCATCAAGGGCAGCATCACGCGTCGTGGAAAATGATGCCTGCTCGGCTTCTTCGCTCAAACGATTCCTGGCATCATCACGCAGGGCTGTGCCACTTTCAAAACCAACCATTGCGGCCAGTTCATCTTCATTGCCTGCCACAAGCGGTTTACCGACAGATTTCACGTTGGTCGCAAAACTTGCCGCTTTTCCGGCCAGATGTGCAGCCTGGTATGCTTCCGGGAAAGTGACTTCAATCATCACGTCATCACCGGCTTTCTTGCCAGCCAACTGCTCTTCAAAACCGGGAATAAAACGACCTTCGCCGAGCACCAGCGGCACATCTTCGCCCTTACCACCGGCAAACTCTTCACCGTCAATGGAGCCGACAAAATCAATATGCAACTGATCGCCGATAACTGCGGCGCGTTCAGCTTCGATTTCAAACTTCACCTGTGATTTCATCAACCGCTCAATGACCTGTTCGACATCAGCTTCTTCCACATTCACAGTTGTTTCATCGAAGACAAGCTTGCTCAAGTCAGCCAGCTTCACTTCCGGCATCGTCGTCACTTTCATGGTAAACTCAAAACCTTCGGCCGGCTGCGTTGCAGGTATATCGAGAACAGGCTGCACGGCAGGGTTCAAACCGGATGACTCGATCGCGGTAATATAGTGAGCCTGAATCAGCTCGGAAATTGTGTCTTCATGCAGCTTGGCGCCGAACTGCTTTTTAATCACATGCGCCGGTGTTTTGCCCGGACGGAAACCCGGCAGCTTGGCCTTCGTAGCAAGCTTATTCATCTGCAGTGCGTAAACACGGTCGTACTCACCCTGTGGTACAGTCACATGTACCTGATGTTCGTTGTTGGCCAGCGTCTTCACTTCAGTATGAATCATTTATTTCTCCATCGGGATCATTTACTTATTATAAGATATGGTACGAGAGAGGGGAGTCGAACCCCTACACCAAAGGTACTGGATCCTAAATCCAGCGCGTCTACCAGTTCCGCCACCCTCGCATATAGTCGGGATCATTCAGCCATCCCATACAGCCCCGTTTATCGGCTGCACAAACCAAAAAAGGAGCAAGGCTTGCACCTCGCCCCCTCACAAAACGGGGGGCGAATGATGCCATCGCTCATACTGAAATCAAGAATTGCCTCATCATACATAGCAAAACAACACGACTTTGGAAATATATCTCAATCCGGTGTACCTTTCGCGGCGAAAAATATCCCTCATCAACAAGCACCCTGGAGTTTTTATGCAGGTTTCACCCCTTACCGCCCTATCACCGCTCGATGGCCGTTACGCCGGAAAAACAGCCGAGCTTCGTCCGATTTTCAGCGAATACGGCCTGATCAAGGCGCGAGTCACAGTTGAAGTACGCTGGCTGCAGATGCTGGCGGACAATCAGGGCATAGCTGAGGTACCGGCTTTCTCGCCTGCCGCCCATGCATTTCTCGACGCCATTGTTTCCGACTTCTGTGAAGATGATGCCAACCGGGTCAAGGCCATTGAAGCGACGACCAACCATGATGTCAAAGCCGTGGAGTATTTCCTCAAGGAAAAAGTGGCTGACAACGTTGAGCTGGCGACCATCTCCGAATTCTTCCATTTCGCCTGCACCTCTGAAGACATCAACAACCTCTCCTACGCACTGATGCTCAAACAGGCTCGCGACACTGTGCTTCTGCCTGCCCTGCAGGGTATCGTGGACAGCCTCGTTGCCGGTGCCAGGAGCTATGCGGAGCAACCGCTGCTGGCACGTACGCACGGACAGACCGCAAGCCCCACCACCATGGGCAAAGAGTGGGCCAATGTAGCTTACCGCATGCAGCGCACACTGGATCAGATCATTGCTGTACCGTTTTTGGGCAAGATCAATGGCGCAGTGGGTAACTACAATGCGCACCTGGCCGCCTACCCCGATCTCGACTGGGAGGCTATTGCCAAAGGCTTCGTGGAATCACTGGGCATTACCTGGAATCCCTACACCATCCAGATTGAACCGCATGACTACATTGCCGAACTCAATGATGCCGTGGCGCGATTCAACACCATACTGATCGATTTCAGCCGCGACATCTGGGGTTATATTTCGCTGGGTTACTTCAAGCAGCGGGTGATTGCCGGCGAAGTGGGTTCATCCACCATGCCGCACAAGGTCAACCCGATCGATTTTGAAAATGCCGAGGGCAACCTGGGCCTGGCCAATGCCGTACTGCGTCATCTGGCTGAAAAGTTGCCGATCTCACGCTGGCAGCGCGACCTGACCGATTCCACCGTACTGCGCAATCTCGGTGTCGGCTTCGGCTACTCGGTTCTGGCCTATAGCTCTGCCCAGCGCGGCATCAGCAAGCTGGAGATCAATGCGGATAAAATTAATGCCGATCTGGATGCCAGCTGGGAAGTGCTCGGTGAAGCCGTGCAGACCGTTATGCGCCGTTACGGTCTGGAAAATCCGTATGAACAGATGAAAGCGCTCACGCGTGGCAAAGGCATTACGCCTGAGCGTCTGCGCGAATTTATCGAAACACTGGAGATTCCTGCACAAGCCAAACAGCAGCTGATGGATATCACTCCGGCCACCTATATCGGCAATGCCGTTGAACAGGCTAAAAAGATATAACCAATAATCTCTTCACCGCAGAGGGCGCAGAGGAAAGACTCATATATAAGCACTGTAGTAATATTCAGTGCATGATGCATTCGAGCCACGAATAGACACAAATGAGCACGAGCTTAAAGATGCTCAACCAGCACTACACACCCTTATTCGTGTTAATTCGTGCGCATTCGTGGTTCGATTTTATGTTTTTTTGCACTGCTGTCCGGTTAAGCATTGATCAGGCTCAGTTGGTTTAAATTTCGGGTTCGTTGCCGTTTTGGCAGGGGCGAAAGTTTCATCACTAATTCGAGGATGTTTCTTCGCTGCATGAGATTAACTGCGACCAATCTTGCGAGCTGTTGAAGTGTTAAGCTTGAGTCGACTGCTTTGTTCGCCAGATGCAATAACAGGTATGCAATCATGGCGATAATGATCTGAATTTTGACTGCATTTTCAGATATCCCGATGAATCGTTTGATCTTCAGGTTCTG
>MNWZ01000123.1 GCA_001871925.1 Zetaproteobacteria bacterium CG1_02_53_45 | reverse complement strand
TGGAGATCTCCCGGGGTAAGACACACGTTCTTCGTACGGGCCACGCCGAATTTACCAGACAGCACCCCGATCGATTATCGGGCATCGCAGTCCATTGCCTGCTTACCCGGCGCTGTCCGGCCTTATATCCGGTTTCTGTACGTCGCGTCCGTACTGTCGTCATTTGCTTCCTTCAGATTCCACCTCACGGTGGACACCCTTGCATAGACGGTTGCTTCCCATCGACTGGGCGCAAAGAGGGACTTCCACCCTCCTGAACGTGCGCCATGCCCGGCGCACAACAAAAAGGGCGACCCGAAGGCCGCCCTTTTAAAGCTTCGAAAAGCTTGAATTTACAGACCTTTCATCTCTGCAACTGCTGCTTTTGCATCGTCGCCACATACTTTCTGTGCAGGCATCTTGGACTTGCCGCCGCCAGCTTTTGCTACGCCTTTGGAATCACATACCCATGCTTCCATAGCTTCTTCAGTCCATACTGCGCCAGCTGCATGCTGTGATTCCAGGTATGAACCATACTTGAAGCCTTCCATGCTACCCTGAGTACGGCCAACAACGCCTTTCAGGCCCGGACCAACTTTTTTGGACTCGTCGAAGTTGTGGCAAGCTTTACACTTACCCAGAGCCGACGCTTCAGCGGTCATTACGCCGCCCATTACGAATGCAGCTGCTGCTGCGATCATTAGTGCTTTTTTCATGATAAAATCCTCCTCTCGAATTTGGAGTCGTCTTGCTACGCATCACGCCTCATGGTGTCAACCTTAAAGCGGCTATAAAATAAAGGCAGTGGAAAAGAATACCCCCAAGGGGGAAATCGCTGTTTCACACATCCAATCGCAGCTTATTTCGCAGTGGTCAGAACTAATGCCTCGTCTGCAACATCGACACTGACCGATTCGCCGGGCAGCACGCCGCCGCCAATCAGCAGACGGGCCAGCGGTGTCTCCAGATGATGCTGGATGAAACGTTTTAACGGTCTGGCCCCGTAAACCGGATCATATCCGTTGCTCGCAAGCCAGGCTTTCGCAGCAGCTGTCAGCTCAAGTCCGATCTGCTGCTCAGCCAGACGGGCGCGCAATTCGGAGAGGAACAGTTCAACCACTTCAACGATCACCGCCTCGGTCAGCGGCTTGAACAGCACGGTATCATCCACCCGATTCAGGAACTCGGGGCGGAAATGCTGACGCAGTGCCGCCATCACCTGCTGACGCGAGCTCTCGCTGGCAACACCTGCGGCATCAATACCTTCCAGCAGGAACCCGGAACCGATATTGCTGGTCATGATCACGATCGTATTCTGGAAATGCACCGTGCGACCGTGACTGTCGGTCAGACGTCCGTCATCAAGCAGTTGCAGCAGAATATTGAATACATCGGGATGCGCCTTCTCCACCTCATCAAGCAGCAGCACGCAATATGGCTTGCGCCGTACCGCTTCGGTCAGCTGCCCCCCCTCCTCATAACCGATATAACCCGGAGGTGCACCAACCAGACGCGATACCGTATGTTTCTCCATATATTCGGACATATCGATACGCACCATATTATCTTCGGAGTCGAACAGGGAGCGGGCAAGTGTGCGCGCAAGCTCTGTTTTACCCACGCCGGTGGGACCCAGGAAAAGAAATGAACCGATAGGTCGCCGGCGATCGCGAATGCCGGCTCGCGCTCGCAATACGGCATCGGCAACGGCCTTGACCGCCTCATCCTGACCGATGACCCGCTCATGCAGTACCGATTCGAGTTTAAGCAGCTTGTCGCGCTCGCCTTCCAGTAATCGCATCACCGGAATACCGGTCCAGCGCGCCACCACTTCGGCGATCTCTTCCTCGCTCACCTCTTCGCGCAGCATACTCTTCTTCCCGGCCGCAGTGACTTCCAGCTCTGTCAGTGTTTTCTCCAGCGCCGGCAGCGTGCCGTAGCGCAGGGTGGCAACCTTCTCCAGTTCATAGTTGCGTTCTGCCGCCTCAATCTGATGTCTGGTCTGCTCGATCTCTTCACGCACTTTCTGAACCACGCCGATCGCCCCTTTTTCGGCTTCCCACTGCGCCCGCATGGTGTCACGGCTATCCTGCAGGTCTGTCAGCTCCCTGCGCAGTATTTTCAACCGCTCCTGACTGGCGGCATCCTTCTCTTTTTTCAGGGCTGTCTCTTCAATCTCCAGGCGCATGGCACGGCGCGAAACCGCATCGAGTTCCACAGGCATGGAGTCCATCTCCGTGCGAATCGAGGCGCAGGCCTCATCCACCAGATCAATGGCTTTATCGGGCAGGAAGCGATCAGAAATATAACGGTCCGACAGGGTGGCTGCAGCCACCAGCGAGGCATCGGTGATGCGCACACCGTGATGCAGTTCAAAGCGCTCACGCAAACCGCGCAGGATAGAAATGGTGTCCTCGACATTGGGCGCTTCGACCAGCACAGGCTGGAACCGACGCTCCAGCGCCGCATCCTTTTCGATATATGTCCTGTACTCATCCAGTGTTGTGGCACCGATACAGTGCAGTTCACCGCGCGCCAGCATCGGCTTGAGCATATTGCCGGCATCACTGCTGCCCTCGGTTTTTCCTGCCCCGACGATGGTATGCAACTCATCAATAAACAGCAGCGTACGTCCTTCCGATGCCTTGATCTCCTTGAGGACCGCTTTCAGCCGCTCCTCAAACTCACCGCGATATTTGGCACCGGCCATAAGTGCCGTCATATCCAGCGAAAACAGGGTGCGATCCTTCAATCCTTCGGGCACATCACCGGAGACAATACGCTGCGCCAACCCTTCAGCAATGGCCGTTTTACCGACACCGGGTTCACCAATCAGCACAGGGTTGTTTTTGGTTTTCCTGGAAAGAATGCGAATGACGGAGCGGATCTCGCTATCACGCCCGATCACCGGATCGAGCTTGCCCTGCTTGGCCATCTCGACCAGATCGGTGCCGTATTTTTTCAATGCCTCGTATTGCGATTCAGGCGAATCGCTGGTGACACGCTGGTTGCCGCGCACGACTTCAAGGGCAGCGAGAAACTTTTCCCGGCTGATACCCGACTGTTTGAACAGCTTACCGGCATCGCTTGCCTGCCCCTCTTCGATGAATGCCAGCAACAGGTGCTCTACCGAAACATACTCATCCTGCAGCTTTCCAGCTTCATCTTCTGCAGCCACAAACAGCTTCTGCAGCCGCTGCGTGATATACACCCTGTCTGCTTCCGTAGAACTGACGGTGACTCGCGGACGCCTGGAGAGCGACTGCTGTGTTTGTGTTTTGAATGTGTCAACCGAACCGCCGGCCTGCTCGATCAGCCGGCAGGCTAAACCATGCTCCTGAGCCAACAGTTCGGCCAGCAGATGTTCACCATCGACTTCCTGATGCGACAAACGTACTGCCAGCGTCTGCGCTGCGGCAATGGCCTCTCCGACCTTCTGGGTTACGCGATTCAAATCCATATTCAGCTCCTTGTCACTCACCGGCAGAAACAAGCCCGGCAACAACTCTATGGGGCCTTAAATCGTGAAATCCAAGTCCTGTGTGGTAATTCCAAGGCGCACAACTTCTCTCAACAGTGTTTTTCGCGTATAAGGTTTGCGTACAAATCCTGCCAGCCCGAAATGATTTAATCGCCCGACCACCTCGGTGGCGGAAAAACCGCTGCTCAGCAGCACCGGCGTATCAGGCCGGATGCCATGCAGCATATGAAATGCCTGCTCTCCATCCATGACCGGCATGGTCAGATCCAACAATACAAAGGCAATTTCATCGGCATGTTTACCGAACAGGACAACGGCTTCTTCACCATCTCTGGCGGTCAGCACCCTCAAGCCCTCATGCTCAAGCAGCTTGGTTGCGACGTGGCGAACAGTCTCTTCATCATCAACAACAAGCACGGTGCCGCGCAGTGCAAACGGTGTAATAAATTCACCGTTTTTTTCCGCATTCCCAACCACAACCGGATGCGCCAGAGCCGGGAGATAAACTGTAAAGCAGGAGCCTTTGCCCGGCCGGCTCTTCAATGCCAGTGTACCCTTGTGGCTGCGCACGATACCCAACAGCGCTGCCAGCCCCAGGCCGCTGCCTGTCTCCTTGGTGGTGAAAAACGGGTCAAAGATACGTGCCTGTGTCTGCGCATCCATGCCGCATCCGTCATCTTCCACTTCAACAAAGACGAAATCACCGGCCTGCAGCTCAGTCGCCATAAACATGGCGGAAAAGTCCTTTTTTGAAAGTTTGCGAATACCTGTGCGCAATTTGATATTGCCGGGTTTCCCGCTTAATGCTTCGGATGCATTGGTCATCAGATTCATAATCAATTGTGTCAGCTGATTCTTGTCACCATAGACACCCGGCAACTTCGGCATCAGTAGCTGCTCTAGCCGGGCTTGTTTGCCGATCACGGTTTTCAGCAGCTCGGACACCTCCTGAATCAGCCGGTTGATATCCTGCTCCCCCATAGCAAAACGTCCCTGCCCGGAATAAGCCAGCATCTGGCGCACCAGATCGGCTCCCTTTGTTGATGCCTTGAATATCTGTTGCAGATAATAACGTATTTCGCCCTGCTCGGGTGCATCAAGCATGGCCAGTTCCGCATTACCCATCATACCGACCAGCAGGTTATTAAAATCGTGGGCAATGCCGCCGGCCAGCACACCGATACTCTCCATCTTCTGCGCCTGCTGCAGCTGGCCTGTCAGCTCCAGACTCTCCCGCTCGGCCTGTTTACGATCATTGATATTGCGCACATTGCCTCGATGGCAACCACCGTCCCCGATTTATCAAAACAGTACTGTGCATTGACCTCTGTCCAGACCCGGTTGCCATTCTTGTGTTTCAGGCCGACTTCGTAATGCTCCATGTGACCGCCGGACGCCTGCAGTGCAGCAAGAAATGCTTCGCGCCCACCCTTCTCATAATAGAGGCGACTTAGGGAACGTCCGATCAACTCACTGCGGCTATATCCCAACTGCCGCTCACAGGCCAGTGAAACCCAGACAATATCGCCGGCCAGATCAGCCCGGTAATAGGCATCCTGCATGGCATCGAGAATATCCTTGTATTCGGAACTGACCTGCTCGAAAGCTGCAGTGCGCTTGCGGATACCGGAACGCAACTGCACGCTATAAAAACAGAGCAGCAGCAGCAGAGCGAAGAGCAGCCCGAATGCAATGTGATAGCGGTAATACCAGAAGGCTTCACCCATGTCCGGCTCATCACGGTAGATAAATCTGTCCCAGTTGATGTCTTCAACCTTATATCCAAGATCTGCAAACACAGCCGCAATGTGATGCCAGCGCTGCGGACTGGACTCTCCCACAGGTACAACATCGGGAAAAATCAGGTCGAGAACTGCCCGGGCTTCAAACTGCAGATGGGCTGTGGATTTGTGCTGGGTATTATATTTCTGCTCAATCAGATCCACCATCTCGTCGGCATGTTCCAGCGCATACTTCCAGCCCTTGATGCTGGCGCGACGGAATGCAACGGCACGCTGCGGATGGTTTTGTAACTCCTGCTCCGTTGTCACCAGCGTGTCACCGTAAAAATCGATACCGTAATCGTGCGGTTTGAATATGGTCACCGGAATATTCATCTGTTCCAGCAGATAGGGTTCATTCGTACTATAGGCCGAGAGTGCATCTATTTTACCATCGAGCAGATGCTGAATATCGCAACTACTGGGCAGACGGATATAATCGGACTCGCTCAGGCCGAATTTTTTCAGTACGGCCAATACCTCTGAAGAGACGTAACCAACCTGTAACATGATCCGTTTATGACGCAAATCGGCAGGCGTATGATATTCCATCCCCTGATCGGAGCGCATGATAAGCTCCGCTGGAGAACGCTGAAAAATATTTGCCAGAACCACGACAGGCTTGCCTTCAGCACGGTCAATCAACACACCGGCATCAGCTATGGCATATTGGGCATGGCCTTTCATCAGTTCATTGACAACGGCATGGCCTGAATCGCTTTCAGCCAATACCACATCCAGTCCTTCAGCCGCGTAATACCCCTTCTCTATAGCGGCATAGTAACCGGCGAACTGGAACTGATGTTTCCACTTCAGCTGCAGGCGAACCTGTTCACCGGATAAAGCCTGGCCGGCAAACACATAAGAAGGTGAAACCCACTGGGTCAGAGCAAATAAAAGCGTTAGTCCAATCAACCATCTCATGGCTGCAGAGTAACCTAATGTTTGGGAAGTTCCACCACATAAACGGAAACTTTTGCTACAGCTGCAGGATTGGAATTGGCAATCTCCACAATCAGGTCATCGTCACCGGTCGGGTTATCAAAATGCGCCTGAAACTCATGATTGCCGACACTGTAACTGCGTTTCTGGGCCAGCGTTTTCTCCAGATCATCCTTGACCCGCACGATGCGGAACGTCAGTGGCCCCACCGTATCGGAAACCATGGTCACTTCAAAAAAACCGGGTCTGTCAGGCATATCAAAAAATTCTCGTGATTTCTGAAACGGCGGTACATTGGCATCGCGGTAATAGAGGTAGTTTTTGTCGATCTCAAAGGCCTGCAGTTCGCCGGCAATGGTGAACACAAGCAACAGTGAGAGCACTAAACTGCGAACTGAAACCATCATGGGTTCTCCTGTAACTCAATACCATACTTGTCACACAGATAACGCATTTTGTCTTTGGCGCGGTCACCGAAACCCAGCCAGCGCCCCGCACGGGCCTTGATATGATGGTTGCGATCCAGTGCCGATTGCACCAACTGCTTCTCGAAATGGGCCACCGCCTTTTCTGCACGAATACCCGTTTCCGGCAACTGCAGCAGCCACTGCTGTAACGGATCCAGATCATCTGCAATGACCTGGGGACCAGCCAGCGAGGGTATCGAATCGACCGTGTCGCCGGTGGCCAGAACCACAGCGCGCTCAATCACATTCTCCAGCTCACGCACATTGCCCGGCCAGCTGTAACGGCCCAGCCGCTCCAGTATCTCATCGGAGAGCGGCTGCATGCGTTTGCCGCACAGCGCCGCTTTCCTGATCAGAATCGCTTCCGCCAACAGTGGCAGATCATCGATATGATCCCTGAGCGGAGGCACGACAATCCCCACGACATGAATGCGATAGTAGAAATCGTCACGGAATGACCCGTCTGCCACTTTGGCTTCCAGATCCGCCCGTGTGGAGCAGATCAGACGCACATCGGAAGTAAGAACCGCATCACCGCCCAGACGGGAAAACTCGCCGGATTCCAGCACGCGCAACAACTTCCCCTGCACCTGCAGCGGCAGGCCTGCCACCTCGTCGAGAAACAGGGTGCCGCCGCTGGCGCGCTCGAACCAGCCGAGTTTGCGCTCACCTGCCCCGGCAAAAGCACCTTTCTCATAACCGAACAGTTCCGATTCAAGCAATTCCGTACTCATGGCGGCACAGTTAATGGCAATAAACGGTTGTTTGGCTCGCGCACTGGCCGCATGCAGACGACGGGCAACCAGCTCCTTGCCGGTACCGGTTTCGCCACGGATCAATACCGTGGATGGTGCACCGGCCACCTGCTCCACCAGCGCTTTTAACTGCTGCATGACCTCTGAATTTCCGAGCAGATCATTATTGACCTGACTCTCCAGCGCCCGCTGCATCTCCTGCTCACGCACGGCCTGCCAGCGCGCCGTCATGCTGCGATCTATCGTTGCCTTCACCTCATCCGGATCAAAGGGTTTACCGAAAAAGTCCTGCGCCCCCAGCTTCTGGGCGCGCATTGCCATGGCGCGTTCATCATGCCCGGTAATCACCACCACAGGCGTGTCCGGACTCTCCTTGCGCAAGCGGGCCAGATAGGCCATGCCGATCTCGGGATTATCCGGCTCCGGTGGCAGCGCCAGATCCAGCACCACCAGATCCACCCGATGACCTGAGAGCATCTGATCAGCTCCCTCCAGATCGCCGGCTTCGAGCACCTGATAGTTCTCCTTGAGCAACAACTTCAGATTCAGACGATTGATATCGTTATCATCCACAACCAGAACGGTCCGTTTCATCGTCATATTGTCTCCTCGCTATCGGGCAGCTTAATTTCGTGCCTATTCTGCCATAATGGCAGGCAAACGATGAAGGTGGAACCTTTCCCCGCCCCTTCACTTTCTGCCGTAATGGTTCCGCCCTGGGCCAGAACAATACGGCGACTCAGATAAAGGCCGACACCCAAACCATTGGTTTTACTGGTGGCAAACAACCGGAACAGGCTGTGGCGGATAAACGTATCCGCCATGCCGCACCCCTGATCGGAAACCCGCACCTGTGCCATCTGCACACCTGTCGCGTCAGTGATCAGCCCGGTTTCAACCGTCATGGTGCCCTGCCGCTGCATGGCCTGCACGGCATTGTCGTAGAGATTTTCAAATACGCCCTGCAGCAGGTCTGCATCCCCGGCAACAGCAGGCAGTGGTTCCAGCTCCTGCACCACTTTCATCGACTCCGGCCACAGGCGCTCCCTGATTGAGGACTTCAGCAACAAAACCATATCCAGCGGCGCCAGGATCGGGTCAACCGGCGCATTGGGGTCAGACATGCGCTGCATCAGTGTCTGCATGCGGCCGGTCACCTTGCGAATCGCACTGAGCATGCGTTGCACATCCTCTTCATCGAGTTTGCCTGAACCCAGGTGATGGGCAAGAAAAGAGAGGTCATGCAAACGGTTTTTTAAATCATGCGAATGCAGCTGTTTGGTGACACGCGAGAGTGAATCCAGACGTGCGGCTTCCGACTGCAGATGGGTCAGGCGGGCATGTTCCAGACTCATGGCGGAAAACTTGGACAGGCTCTCCAGACTTGCCCGCTCTTCGCTGTCCATCGGCCAGCCATCCAGCCTCGGCCCCAGCCAGAGATAAGCCTCACCTGCCGCACCGGTCAATTTCAGGCAGAGCTCATAAGCGACATTGCTGTGGCTTTGATCGGCAGGATCAATCTTCGGAGCAGTCGCCGGAAAGGAAAAACAGTCACCACCGGGCAGATTCGTTTCATCGAGCACGGCATATGCGCGGTGACTGACCTTACAGATCCGCTCAAGCAGCGCTGTTTCAACATCCTGCACCGGCAATTGTGCCAGATCACCGGCTCCGAGCTGACGGATTGCAGCCAGCGTATCGAGTTGATGACGAAAAAACATGCGATCGAGCGCACGCTGCATCGACTGCACCAGCGGGGCATAACCGAATGCCGCCGAGATTGCCGCGATCACCATGGCCCATACGGAAACCGGTTGGCCGGTGACCACATACACCGCCGACTCCGCCAGCATCAGCACCAGCACAAAGACGGCAATGGCTGCCAGCGTGGCGCCAAAGTAGGCAAAGGAGTGCACCAGTCGCCTGAAACTGAACATCAGGCGCAGTGCAGAAGGGATTTTATCAGTTATCAGCCAGCTCCAGCTTTTCGCCCCTGAATGAGCGCATCACATCAAACAGCAAGGATGCCACCTCGCCCTGCATGGGCAGCAGCGGCAGGCGCAACTCATTATTCATCCAGCCAAGTGCGGCACAGGCCGCTTTCACCGGAATAGGATTGGACTGCATAAACATCACCTGATTCAGTTCAGCCATAGCAAACTGGGCCTCGCGCGCACTGTTCAAATCACCATTGCGCATGGCCGTGGTCAACACCTGCATGGTTTTCGGTGCGACGTTGGAGACCACGGAAATCACACCATGTCCGCCCAGAGCCATGAACGGCATCACCGTCGCATCGTCACCGGAATAGAACTCCATACGCCCGTCACAAGCCACAATGGTATGCACCAGTTGCTCCATATCGGCTGTCGCATCCTTGATACCGACAATATTGGCAACATGCGACAAACGACCCACCGTTTCCGGCAGGATATTGGAATTGGTTCTGCCCGGCACATTGTAGATCACCTGTGGCAGATGCACGGCATCGGCGACGGCTTTGTAGTGCCGGTAGATGCCTTCCTGAGTCGGCTTGTTGTAATAGGGTGAAATCAGCAGCGCAGCATCGGCTCCCAGCGCTTTGGCGGCAGACGTCAGATCAATCGATTCCGCTGTATTGTTGCTGCCTGTACCGGCAATGACCGGCACCCGGCCTGCCACCTGCTCAACCGCGATACGAATCACCTGTTTGTGTTCAGCAAAGGAGAGCGTTGCCGCCTCGCCCGTTGTGCCGGCAGGCACTACAGCATCGACACCGGCCTCAATCTGGCGTTCCAGATGGGCACGAAATGCCTCTTCATCAATGTTGCCATTCGAAAATGGTGTGACCAGAGCGGTCATCGTACCGTGAAACATGCCATCCTCCGCTTTCATAGCTGAAAGTGTGGGTGGAACTATAACCGCTTGGCTTGCAGGCGAAAGGGATTATATTTGTGCAAATCCCCCGCAAATCCAAATCGGGGTTGCGCACGCCATAAAATCAGATCCCCCGAAAAGGCGCATTGCCGCTGCACGATCCACTTAGATCCCCTTCCCCTATAGTGGCACCCGCATGCGGATCGGCTCAACGACACCTACCGTTCTGGAAAAGCTGCGCAGGCGTTCAAGCACAGGCTTGCTCACCTCCTGACCAGCCGTCATCAGCAATACCCCGTTGCAGGTCTTCACCTCTTCATCCGACACCATAAATACACCGACCTGAGCCACCTTCAGCGTTCTGATCTCCATCCTGCGCTCAACATGTTCAATAGTGGCCATCGCATCAAGAATCCGGGGATGGTAGATATTCCCGCGCTGACGCATGATATCAATCGCTGCAGTGATCGGGCGGCCCAGAGAGAGACGATCATAATCCAGAGCCACGTGCAGCATCTGGGAGCCTAGAATGGCCACATCATCCGGCAATTCACGGTCAGCCTTCGACCAGTTGTTATTCTGCCCTGCAATCATCTTTGAAATCACGTCCAGTCGGGGAATATTTTCCAGCAGTTCGGCTGCAATAGCAGGGTGTTTATCAAAGATCTCCATCTCATTCGGGCTCAATGGCTGTGCAGAGAAGAGCCTGGACAACGTTTCCGGCGGCAAGGTAACGCAACCGAGCTGGCAGAGCATGGCCGCAAGTTCAAAGCGCCAGACACCTGTCTGCTTTAATTCATTAGCCAAATGTTTTACATAAAACTTGATGCGCGATGTGCTGCTGAATGCTGTCGGATTGACCAGACTCAATATCTGACTCATCACACGCACACTGCCGAACAGCGTCTGCTCCAGCAGCTCCTTTTCCATCCGCTTCAGACGATACTGCTCCAGCCCCTCATCCAGCGCTCTGGCAAGCGCATCCGGCTCACACGGCTTGGTCAGAAAGCGGAAAATATTACCCTCGTTGATGGCAGCCAGTGTATTGTCCATATTGGCAAATCCAGTGAGCATCATACGAATCGTCTCGGGTGCGATCTTTCTGGCCTGCGCGAGAAAATCCACCCCGTTCATGCCGGGCATGGCGTAATCTGATATCACCACAGCAAATGGCCCCTCAGTTCGCAGTGCTTTCAAGCCTTCTTCAGGCCCAACCGCTGCATGCAGATCATAACGTTTTCTCAAATTGCGTTTATAACCATCAAGCACATTCTGTTCATCATCTACGCACAGAACCCTGTTGTTTATTGCCATCACTTAACTCCTGAACAGGCTCTGATATTTTTCCTGCCAGTGTGGCAAGCGATCGAGCAACCCCAACTTTCCCAAATAGTCAAAATCAAACTCATTCTCTACGAACGCAGCCCCCAAACCGACATCCTTATCCAGTGCATTGGCCACATGCACGGCTGTCAGGCCAAAGGAGATTCTGTCATCAGGACACTCGGATGGATTATCATGGTAGGCAACACTCTCGGCAACCGTAGGAGAAAGCCCCCACAGGCTGATCAGGTAGGCACCTATCTCGGCATGACTGGCGCCCAGTATTCTCCTTTCCACCTCCGTCACCGATGCATTCTGCTCACGGGATTCCTTCTCAATCTGACGATACTGCTCCAGGAAAGAACTGATAATGATCAGACTACCGATATTTTGTAGCAGGCCTGCCAGAAATGCCTCGTCACAGACAGATTTCTTCTGCCCTTCCATTTCGGCAATCGCCTTGGCCAGCGTACCAATTCTGACACCATGACAAGATATCCGTTCCAGCGAAATATCTTCCGGCAAACTGAGGCTGGAGCAGGTCTGCAGGTATAGTAGCAGTGATTTTATGACGTCAGCGCCGAGCATCACAACAGCTTGAGAGGGTGATTTAATTTTTCGTGTACAACCGAAGATCGGGGAGTTCGCCATCTGCAATATTTTTGCCGTGATACCGATATCCGCGGCAATGATATCACCCACTTTTTTCATCGAAGCATTATCTGACTTCAGTTCCTGCTCAACTTCCAGATACACTCTGGGCAGGCTTGGCAGAAAACTGGCACGCGTAACCAGTGCCCTGATCACTTTGTTATCCAGCAGGCCACGCATATTGATAGCATGTTTAACCGTTCGCTTTAACACATCTGCTTCGCAGGGTTTGGAGAGAAACTGATGCGCAGGCCAACCCGATTTTACAAAGCTGTCTACGTCATACTGGCCGGACAGCACCACGCGAATCATATGCGGATGGGCTTCAACTGTTCGTCTCAGCAACTCCGCACCATCCATACCCGGCATACGCATATCGGTCACAAGCACGTCATAATCCCTGACGGCCATCATCTCCAGAGCCTTCTCGCCACCAAGCGCAAATCCAGTCAGCCACTCTGACTGCATACTGCGCGTCATACGCCTGAGTCCATCCAGAACTTCCTGCTGATCATCAACGAACAGAATACTGACCCTGTCACTCATGCTCTTCTCCCTGATCCGGCTGTTTGACTGGAATCCGAATGGTAAATGTTGTGCCCTCACCCACTTCACTGAACAGATTCAGCATACCGCCATGTCTGTCGACAATAATTTTATGTGAAATAGCAAGCCCCTGCCCAGTCCCTTTACCCACCTCTTTGGTGGTGAAAAATGGGTCAAATACCTTATTACGCAAGGCTTCGGGTATGCCCTTGCCGGTGTCGATGATTTCAATCTGGACATAATCGTCGGCATGCGAAGAGCGAATGGTGATCCGCCCCTTGCCAACAGTATCTTTACCCGGTTTGTCTTCAATGGCGTGGGCGGCGTTGATAATCATATTCAGGAACACCTGATTAATCTCCGGAAAACATTCAACCAGTGGCAGCTTTTCATCAAATATGGTTTCAACTTCAGCCACGTATTTCCATTCGTTGCGTGAAACAGTGACTGTGTTTTCAATTGCCCTGTTGATATCGGTCAGTATCTTGTCTTTTCCCGGATGCGAAAACTCCTTCAGGGCAGCAACGATGCCACCGGCCTTGTCCACACCATCCAGACTCTGTGTGATGGCCAGCGGCACATCGTCAAAGAGATAGGCAATATCGGCCACCTCTTCAGCGACATTGAGCTTTTCAATCCAGGCAGCCGCCAGCCCCTGTTCAGTGCAATAATTTTTCATTCCCTGGTACTCTTTGAACAACGACTGGATATCGGCAAAGGCGTCGCGTAAAAAGCGCATGTTATCACCCACATACTGCAGCGGCGTATTCACCTCATGGGCCACACCTGCGGCCAGTTCACCGATCGCTTCCATCTTCTGCGACAACTGCATCTGGTTGGCCATGTGAATCCGTTCAGTGATATCGGATGCCAGAAACAGCATGCCTGCATATAGATGCTTTTCATAGACAGATGACAGCGTCACCCCCAGAAAACCCTCCTTGCCACGGGCACTGCTGAATTTCAAACACTCCAGTTTGGCCACTCCACAACTGCGGCTCTCTACAATGCTACGATCCAGTTCAGACCAGTCCCACGTAATATCAAGATCACACAGGTGCTTGCCGATCGCATCTTTCCTTCTGATGGCAAAGGTAGATTCAGCAGCATGCCCCCACATGTTGACTACTTCATTTTCATCCACTCCAATCAGAATCGAGGGTATGGCAGTGAGGATGCACTCAAGCCGCTGCTGCTCCTTCTTCAATTCTGTCTGCGTATGTTTCAGCCCGGTTATATCAGTTCGAATGGCGATATACTTTAGCGGCTTGCCCTTAGCATCGAGAAAGGGAACGATGGTGGTGTTCACCCAGTATCCATCACCATTTTTCGCACGATTATAAATTTCTCCGCGCCAGACCTTGCCGAGACCGACGGTGCGCCACATCTCTTTGAAAAATGCCTTCGAATGATACCCTGAATTAACAATATTATGGTTGACGCCGACCAGCTCGTTATTGGCGTACTGGCTGATTTCGCAGAATTTCTGATTGGCATAGGTGATGATCCCGCGCGCATCAGTTTCGGCAACAATGGCATGCTGATCCAGCGCATTTTGCTGGAACTCGAGATCCCGCAGTGTCTTCTTCAGATTTTCCGCCGTCTGACGCTGTTTTCTGAACAGGTACAGGACATACAGAAACAGGACGATGGCAAAGATAAACAGGAATACACGGTAGGTTTTCGCACTGTTAATCGCCACCTGATATTGCCGGTCATAATCATCATACAGCTGATCAACAGCAGCTACTGTCGGCATTTCAAGCAGGCGATACATCAAATCACTGACAGTACTGTGCTCCCTGATCACAACCTGCATATGCATGATGACATGGCCGATATTGCCGTCCTTCCCCACGCTCTCGGCTGATGCAACCTGCTCCATGCGCAGAATAATCTGTTTTCTCATTTCCGGGTCGGGCGACAGATTGTAAACCAGAATCATCTCCATCATTTTACGCAGGTCATCCTTCAGTTGATGATTTTCATGACCTGCCAGATTATTCACAGCGCCGGGCAGGTAGCGCAATGAATTACGCAGGATTCCGCCATGCGACTTGAACTGCTCAATGAGGCGAAATTTCTCTGTAAACAAGGCTTCCATACCGGCAAAATGCCTGGCTGTACTGATGCCATGTGTTGCAAAAGTTTCTTTCATAGCTGATATCAGCGTCAACGTCTGATTACTACGAAGTGAAATGGTATCCATATTCAGCTGCGACTGATAACGCAGTTCAAGCGTATCCTGATTCAACAACGCATCAAATTGTTTGAGCTGCTGGATTGAACTGACGACTCTGGCATGGAGATCACTATCAATCGATTGGCTTTTGTAGAATAGAAACCCCTCCCCCAGCAACATAAGCAGAATGACGAACAGAGGAATGTATCTGGCTTTAATCATCTAAAGGCTGTCCTTTATAGCTGCCAACAAGGCTATGCAGGAATTTAATCATCAGTTCCACATCCCCACTCGGGATATGGCGACCGAGCTGGTATTTGCCCATCACATCAATCGCCTCATGCAGTGTTTTGGCGCTACCGTCATGTAAATAGGGGGCCGTCAGTGTCGCAAGCCGCAAACTCGGCACTTTGAACACATATCGGTCGAGTTCATCCCCGCTCACATTGAAACGGCCGAGATCGGCGTTGCTCACATCACCGCGATCGGCAAAATAGTCGCCCATCACACCGAACTTCTGGAAGAGGTTACCACCCACATTCTGCCCCTGATGGCAGGCCACACAGCCGTAGGATTTAAACAGCTCGAAGCCCTTCTGCTCCTCTGCAGTGATCGCACTACCATCACCACGCAGAAACCGGTCGAAGCGGGAGTCAACCACATTGAGTGAACGTTCGAATGTTGCGATGGCATCGCGCACATTCGCAGCATTGATACCGTCATCGTAGATCGCTGCGAAGCTTGAGATATAATCCGGATCCTCTTTTAAGCGGCTGATCGCCAGAGGCCAGCTGCCGGCCATCTCTTTGGGGTTATTGATCGGCCCGTTGATCTGATCTTCAAGTGTGGCCGCTCTGCCGTCCCAGAATTGAGAGTAGTTCAGTCCTGAATTAAATACCGTCGGCGTATTGATGTCGCCCTCTGTAGCGTTAACACCAAATGAACGCGGCACGCCGTCCACCCCGCCGCTGCCCAGGCCATGACAACTGGCGCAACTGATGGTCTGATCGCTTGAAAGACGTGTGTCGTGGAACAGCGCATCCCCCAGAGCAACCTTGCCGGGGTTCAGGTCAGTCGGGTATGGAACTGGCTGAATAAACCCGGAACGCTCCATACGGCGGATATCTGAATCCGGATCTCCGGCCAGCAAATATTGCGGAGCAGCTGCTGCAGAGAGCAGCATGATCAGAAAGGTTAACCGGCATCTATTGGAAAGTGGCATGCATGCCATTGGCATCACCTTCAATGACTTCGCACTTCAGGATTACCAGCAGCAGCGGTGGTCATGGCAGTTTGGATAATATTCGAGAATAACATGAGATAACTATCGACGATAACCCGAAAAACTTGAGTAAAACATAGGGGAATTACACCCCGAAAGAAATATGGCTACCCGTGTTCTCAGGAGAGCTTTTCCAGCCCCTGATACTCTTCGACTTCAACATAAACACAGGCGGGATAGACGGGGCCGATATCCACCATCATCCAGGTATCACCACGCAAACCCAACTCCACATCACACACATCACCGACTTCAACCATATCAAGAATGACTTTAGGTAGAGGGATCGGACCGATAATTTCGTTCTGTGAATCGAAACCCAAAGAGATACTCACATCATCGATGCTCTCCACACGTCCGTGCCCCTCGACAAAGCGGCTGAAGCGTTTGCCGCGCAAGCGCGGTGCAATACCGCCGCCGCAGCGCACAAAGTGAAACAGCACGCGAGACAGTCGTGCCACACGTTCAGCCTCAGGCCGCACCTCGGCGAGAATTTCGACAAAGTCGACATATTCATTGTTCTTCCAGCAGTGCTGACTTTGTATAAATTCAATCCATAACTGCAATACGTTTGCAAACCCCTGAATCAGTTCCACATCACTGGACTCGCGCACCACAAACCAGCCGAGAAAGTCACGCACATGCTCGGGATCAAGCTGATCCAGCGGCAGCCGCCCCAGATCGCCGGAAGGCTCCACATCACCTTCGAGCAGATCAATCATATGTGCTTCGAGATTATCTTCCCATTCGGCAAACTCCTCTTCATCACTCATCTCCGTGTCCTGAAACAGATCGGAGTAGTGAATCAGATACTGGGCGAGCATTTCCATGCACTGTTCAGCCGTTTCACTGCTGATAACATCAGAGCCAGACAGCGACGGCAGCTTCTTGATGAAATGATCCATGGTCTCCTGAAGCGTGCAGATATCAGGCATAGCGGCGCTTTGGCGACAAATTTACGGGTGGAAAAGACATTGAAACTCCTGAAACATATCCGAACATCTCGGCCAATTGTTGCCCGAAAAGAGTAAAATAGCTATGTTCGCTACCTTTTTACAGCGTTGCGCTGCTTTAACAGGCAGCAGCCAAGAGGACAAATTAATATGCAGATCAATGTTACAGCTATTCGTGTAGGCAATATTCTTGAGTATAATAACGCCCTGTGGCGTGTGATGAAAACCCAGCATGTCACTCCGGGTAAAGGCGTGGCCTGCATGCAGGTGGAGATGCGCAACATCGAAACCGGCAACAAGACCAACAAACGCTTCAACTCCACTGAACGTATTGAACGCGTCATTCTTGCCCAGCGCGAAATGCAGTTCCTGTATGCCGATGGCGACGGTTATCACTTTATGGATACTGAAAACTACGATCAGATCTCACTGAGTGAAGATATGATGGAAAATGCGCTGCCGTATCTGCTGCCGGAAGCGATGGTGATCGTAGAATTCCACGGCGAGCGTCCACTGAATGTGCAGATGCCACAGACAGTGATACTGGAGGTTGTGGAGTGTGATGCAGCTATCAAGGGCCAGACTGCAACCAGCTCCTTCAAACCCGGCAAACTCGAAACCGGTGCTGCCATCATGGTTCCACCCTATCTGGAAGCAGGCACAAGAGTAAAAGTGAACACCGATTCCGGTGAATATATGGAACGCGCCTGATTTTCTTACAGCCTCATGCAAAAAAAACGGCCCTTCGGGGCCGTTTTTTTTTCATCCGGAGAACTATTTACTGATCGACTGGAGGTTGGCTAACAGCCGTTGCAACACGATCCGGGTAGCAAGAAATTCTGCCTCGGAAATACCGCTATAGACCTGCTTCAGTAACTCACCCAGTTTCGGCTTTAATAAAGCCACCGCAGCATTGCCCTTATCTGTCAGGTGTGCCCGCACAACCCGGCGATCTTCTGCATCAGGAGTGCGTACCACCAGACCCTCTTTACTTAAATGATTCAGCAGGCGAGTGATGACCGCCTTATCTTTGGCCAGCGTTTCAGCAATAGAGGTCTGGGTAAAGCCTGATTCTGTTTTACACTCGGAAATAATCATCAGCACAGCCAACTCTTCGGCTGTAATCTGACAGCCATTCTCCCGGCAGTGGCGGGCCAGTGTCTGGCGCATCGCATACATCAGGTGATGGATAAGATAGCCCAGCCCTTCTTCAAAGCGCATTGGTGTGTTTGATTCCATACCGCGACTGTAACGCCAATGGTTGACTATGTCGATAATTGACATCATCAATATTTAACCCATCATTCATCGAAGATGGCTGTAATCCGCAGCTATTTTTTGACTGTCTCGGGAGAACCATGAAAACGGTACTGCGCACTATTCCCCTATTCACATTTCTGCTGCTTGTTTCATATCCGGCCTGCGCCGAAAGCATGACGCTGAAACAGGCTCTGGAAACGGTTCTCGAGCATCACCCCAGCCTGAAAACAGGTGATATTGACAGCGCCATTGCCCGCACCGAGACACAGCGTATTCACGGTATGCTCGATCCAACGGTTTCGGCGCGTATCACTGCCAGTGAAGACACATCACCGGTTTCAAGCGACTTTCAGGCGTCGGAAACACGTATCGGCCAGCTTTCCGGCTCCATCGCCCAGCCGTTGGAAAATGGCGGCACAGTCTCGGCCAACCTTGCCTACAACCGCACCAGCCAGGCATATAACTCGCCTTTAGGTGCTCAGCTCTCCCGTTTTAATCCGGCCTACCGTAATCAGATCAATTTGAGCTATCGCCACCCGCTGCTCAAGGGTGCCGACAGGCCTGACTACCATGAATCACTTCGGGCCGCCGAAGCGGGCGTCACTTCTGCAGAGATGCAGCACCGGGTCATTGCGCATCAGTTAAGCCTGCAGACGATCAACGCCTACTATCAACTGGCAGCCGATGACATCAATATCCGTCTTGCCGAACAGGCTCTGAAACGCGCCAATAAACTGCTCTCTTACCAGCGCTCCCGCGAACAGTTCGGCCTGATTGAACGGGCCGATCGACTGCAGGCGGAAGCGCTGGTGGCCGCCCGCAATACCGATCTGCAGCGGGCCCTGTCCAGACGTCAGAACAATCTGAACAGCCTGAACCGCCTGATGTTACGCCCGGGCAATTCAGAGCTGCTGCTGCAGGTGCAGCAGTCCGCTCCGATTGCTCACCCATCCATGCAACAAGCTGTCGGACTGGCTGAGGATAACAGGCCTGAACTGCAGGTATTAAAGGCACAGATGGAAGCATCCGAGGCGCAGCTGAGCATGGCCCGCGAAGCCGATGACGTTCAGCTCGATGTCATCGCCGAAGTCGGTACACGCTCGCTCGACACCAGTGCCGGCACCGCTGCACTGCGCGGGCTTACCCCCAACAATCATTATGCCGCTATCTCTTTCGAAATGTCCGATGTACTGATGCGCAACAGTGCCAACGCGGGTATCCGTAAAGCCGAGTTGCAGCGTCAACGCATACTCTCCGAGCGCATGAACAGGATGGAACAGATTAAAAATGATCTGTCAGCCGCCATCACCGCCATTGATTCAGGCAAACCGGTACTGGAAGTGGCACGTTACCAGGCTGAAGTTGAACAGCGAAAGTTTGACGCGGAGATGAAACGTTACCGTGAAGGGCGCTCCGACACTGCGACACTGGTGCAGTTTGAAGGCGAATTGCGCAATGCCGAACTCAATGCCGACCTGCAGGCGCTGAGCCTGCAACTGGCAGCGCGCCAGCTGGCATGGGCGCAGGGCACACTGCGGGATGAACTGGCTTTAAGCGACAACAGGGCGGGGCAATAACAGATGCGTAATCTCATAGCTTTTTTTGTCAAACGCGGGGTTATTGTTAACCTTGTTTCGGTCATGCTGTTGCTTGGCGGCATTTATGCCGGCATGCAGATGCAGCGCGAAGCTTTCCCCAGCATCAACTTCGATGTCATTGCCGTATCCGGCGCCTATCCGGGCGCTGCCCCGAAAGAGGTGGAACGACTGATGGTGGCACCGATTGAGCAGGAACTTAAAGGCATCGACGGCATCAATGTCATCCGCTCCACCGCCTTCTCGGGCACCATGCAGATCACCATTGAAGTGGATCCGAACTTCAAGGACCGATCACGCCTCGTTTCAGATATCCAGCAGGCGATCAACCGCGCCGACCTGCCTGTCGATCTGCCTTTTGACCCGGTGATCATGGAAGTGAAGTCGGAGCAGACACCTGTGCTCACCTTCTCTGTCTTCGGCGATTTCCAGCCGCTGCAACTCAAGCAGTTAAGCGGCAAAATTGAAGATGATGTGCGCGACATCAATGGCGTGGCCAATGTATTTGTGCAGGGCGACCTGAAAGAAGAGATCCGCATCGTGCCCGATCCTGAGAAAATGCGTGCCAGCCGTGTATCTATTAACGATATTGTTGCACTGGTCAAAGGCTGGAATGTCAATGCGCCCGGCGGCCGCCTGAAAGAGGCGCAAGGCCAGAGTATTATCCGCATCACCGGCGAATTTGTTTCGGCCGAAGATGCCGGCAATCTGGTTCTGCGTGCCAATGAGCAGGGTCAGGCGCTGTATTTGAAGGATGTAGCCGAAGTCACAGAGACACTGGAGCGCCCCTACCGTTATGTAGCTGCCCGCGGTGACCCGGCCATCACCATGATTGTCGTGAAAAAAGGCGATGCCGACATTATCACGCTGGTGGATAAGGTACGTACCTACCTCGACACCGTTCCGGAAAAATACGGTGAAGGCGTGCATGTCAGCGCCTATAACGACTTCTCCACCATTACCCGTCTGCGCCTGGGTGTACTGACCAATAACGGCATGATCGGCCTGGCACTGGTGCTGGCGTTACTGATGCTGTTCCTGCGTCCGGCTGTTGCACTGACCACAGCCTGGGGACTGCCGATCATCTTCTTCTCCGGCATTGCCGTGCTCTATTTCTCAGGTATCACACTGAATCTGCTGGTCATGTTCGGCTTTATCATGGTGCTCGGCCTGATGGTCGATGACGCCATTATTATCGGCGAAAATGCCACCTATCATATGGAGCGGGGACTCTCGCCTGAAGAGGCTGCTATTGAAGGCACTTATGAGCTGATCGGGCCGGTAACCGCCACTGTGCTGACCACAATTGTGGCCTTTCTGCCGCTGATGTTCATGGATGGTATCATCGGTAAATTCATCGCCTCCATTCCGGTTGTCGTCATCATACTGCTCACCTTCTCATGGTTCGAAGCGATTTTCATTCTGCCCAACCATATCCGCGACGTTGCCAATCCGAACAAACATCCGAAAGAGCGCGCCCTGTTTATCTGGATCACCAACATCTATACATGGTTCCTGGAGCGGGCGGTAAAGCTGCGTTACCTGACCATCCTGATTACCATCGCAGGTCTGCTGGCAAGCTTTGCACTGGCCACCACGATGAAGTTCCAGCTCTTCCCGTCGGGAGCTGAGACCACATTCTACCTGCGTGTAAACATGCCCATCGGCACCACGCTGGAGCAGATGCGCGACAATCTCAAAGCGCTGGATGTTGAAGTACGCAAACGTATTGATCCGGCCATTCTGGAAACCACGACCATGATTGCCGGCGAAAACAGCGCCGACCAGCGCGAGGCCCTGAAACAGATCGGCGACCGCTTCGGGTTTGAGCGTATCATCCTGATCCCGTTCACCGAACGTGATGTCAAAGCCTATGATGTGATGAGTCAGCTGGAGAAAGAGATCCCTTCGCTGTTCCCGAACATGGAGATCAGTTTTGCCATGGAGAGGCCGGGGCCACCGGTCGGACGCGCCCTGCAGGTTGAGTTGACCGGCGCCGATGAAGCCACTATGACCCGGGCTGCCGAACGCCTGATTACCATGCTCGGCAGCATCAAGGGCGTATATGCTGTGGAGAGCGACCTTGAACCCGGCGATCCGGAAGTACGCATCGTCATGGATCGCAAACTGGCAGCTTACGCCGGTGTCGATCTGGCCACAGCCGGCACCCATATCCGCGCCGCTTTCGATGGCCTGCGTGTTTCCACCATCAAACGCGGCAAGGAAGAGATTGATGTCACCATCCGCTATCCGGACAAGGCACAGCACGATATCGATACACTGATGAATCTCGAAATCCCCAACAAACGCGGTGGTCTCGTGCCATTGCATCGCGTTGCACACATAGAGAACAAGTCGGGCACGAGCAGCATCCGCCACAAGGATGCCCGTCGCATCATCAATGTCTCGGCCGAAGTGGACCAGAAAAACATGACTTCGAAAGAGATTAATGCGCAAGTTAAGGCCCGCAGCAGCGAGTGGTTAGGGGAAGACAGTGAGCGTCTCAACGTCAACTTTGGCGGTGAGGAGGAGAAAACACAGGAATCTGTACGCGGCCTGATCTTCAGCTTTGTTTTCGCTCTGCTCGGTATCTTTGCCATTCTGGCCGTTCAGTTTAACCGTATCGGCTACCCGATTCTGGTCATGCTGGCCATTCCGTTCGGCATCATCGGTATTGTCGTCGGCTTCTTCCTGCACGGTGCCCCCATCTCATTCATGTCGATGATGGGCTTTGTCGCACTGACCGGCGTGGTGGTGAACTCCTCACTGGTAATGGCGGTATTTATTCAGCGCCAGATTCTCGATGGTGTGCCATGGCGGGAGGCCATTATTGAAAGCGGCAGGCGCCGTTTGCGCGCCGTGCTGCTGACCGCAATTACCACCGTGGTAGGTCTGTTGCCAACGGCATACGGATGGGGCGGGTTTGACCCCTTTGTCGCCCCCATGGCACTGGCCCTCTCCTGGGGACTGATGTTCTCCACCGTGATTACGCTGTTTTCTGTGCCTGCGGCCCTCGGCATAGCCATGGACATTAAACACTGGCTGCAGCGGAAATTCGGTAAGCAGGTGACGGTCAACTAAACCCGTTGCTGCAATCAGCATGGAACAAGCAAGCCGGGCATGCGGAAATATCTGACCATTTCACTCGTGTATCATGAATCCACGTTAATGCCGGGGTCACGCACCGCTAACCCCTAATGTAGCACTTGTCTGGTGCCACCCTCCCTCCCCGGCATCAGGCACCGTTTAATAAAGGCTCCGCTCAGGCGGGGCCTTTCTCTTTCGGGTCGGGAAAAGCGTCAGGATTCGATGTCCGGATTTCAGGCCTGCTCACGCCACGTCCCTCCTGTTGTGCCCGGCAAACACAGCCAAAATTAACCTTCGACCCGCCATCTCCGATATATTGGCATTAGCATTGCTTTATTGACTGTCATAAAGCGGATTGATTCTAAAAAGGAGGCTTGGATGCAGTGCTACCTTAAAATTGAAGAAAGCTATGCAACACAAGAGCTCTCCCTGCGCAATGACCTGATGGGTATCTCACTGCTGGCACTGTTGATATCACCATGGGCCATCATTGGTTTGGCGCTGTCAATTTCTGGAGTCAACTTTATGACATCGGGTATTCTGGCTGGCTGTATGGCTACCATCCTTGTCGCAATCCCGCAGGCACTTCACATGCTAAGAAAATAGTAACTATTCAGCACCGATCATAAAGTCAGGGTTCTTGCCGTCAAACAACAGACTCAGAGCCTGGCTGGAAGAAAGCCCCTGCTTTCGGCATGTGGAAATGTAGCTTCTGCATCGACAAAATGCCTCAGCACCATCGATTGATCGAAAGCAGCCGGATATTTTCTGCTGCACCTTGGTCATGCGCAGATCGTTTTCGCCCTGATTGTTGGTAAAGGGGACATCTGGTCGATCCATGAAACGTAGCGCATCATTCTCATAATCTCTCAACCGCTCCAA
>MNWZ01000071.1 GCA_001871925.1 Zetaproteobacteria bacterium CG1_02_53_45 | reverse complement strand
TCACAGGCTGGCGCAGCGCGCTTATTCCATCTTGTCAGCGGCTGCTACGAAGTTACGTCACTGATCATTACGACCAACCTCAGTTTCGGCGAGTGGTCCCAGATATTTGGCGATGCCAAAATGACAACCGCAATGCTCGATCGGATCACCCATCATTGCGACATTATTGAGACCGGAAATCAGAGCTGGAGGTTTACCAATCGAGCATGATTTCGGGCACCTTTAGGGGGGTCAATTTTGGACGCTGACAGGGGGTCAAAATTGGACGCTGATTGACAATTTGAGCGAACCGAATACCATCGCCAGTCCCAGGCCAGTACCTTTGCCAACCCCCTTGGTTGAGTAGAAGGGCTCGAATATGTGGGCCATATGCTCATCGGAGATGCCGTAGCCGTTATCAGTTACACTTAGGTGTGCATATTCACTGTGTTTACAGGGCTCATGCTTTTTCCGGAATGCGGCATTAGCGATGAACTGCTCCAGGCGGATCCCAATGCGCGGCTTCTCTACGCCGGCAACGGCATCGCGGGCATTGGTGATCAGATTTAACAGCACTTGTTGCAACTGGGTGACATCTGCCGAAACCTGCAGGTTGTCGATGATATCCAGGCTTAGCTCGACATTTTCTGGCACTGAGACCTGATGCAGCCTCATGGTCTCCTTTAATAACGGTGTTAGCGGAACACTGCGTTTCTGTACCATGTCCTTGTTGGCAAAGGTCAACAGCTGTTTAATCATGTCAGCAGCGCGGCCGGTCAGGCTTTCGATGCGGCCGAGTTTTTCAGTGACTGCAGGCTGACTTTTTGCAGCTTCACGGGCCAGATAGAGGTTGCCGGTAATGCCTGCGAGCATATTGTTAAAATCGTGCGCAATACCGCCAACCAGAGTGCCGATCGCCTCCATCTTCTGGGCCTGGTAGAACCTCTCCTCCATCTCCTGCAGTTTGGTCAGATCCTCATGGACGCCGACATGATGGGTGATTTCCCCCTCCTCATTACGCACAGGGGAGATGGTCAGCATGGCAGGATATGTGGTGCCATCCTTTTTGCGCTCGATAACTTTGCCCTGCCATGTTTCACCACTGGCGATGACCTTGCGGATCTCTGCTGCCTGTTGCCGGTAGGACTCATCCCTGAACAGGTGAGGTGTTTTGCCGGTTGCCTCTTCGCTGCTGTAACCGGTGATGGCGGTAAAGGCGGGATTGACGTATTCGATAATGCCATCGGCATTGGCGATGGTGACGACCTCGGCAGTCTGTTCAATGGCCTGTGAAAATTTATGCAGGTTTTTGATGAATTGATCACGTTCGATGGCAATGGCGCCCAGTTGGGCCGCGGTGGAGATATCCGCCAGCTCCTCTTCTTCGGGGGCACACGGGTGATCATAGTACATGCCGAATGTGCCCAGCACTTCACCTTTGGAGCTGAGAATGGGCTCCGACCAGCAGGCGCGCAGGTCAAAGGAGAGGGCAAGCTCAGCGAAGGGTGCCCATAACGGATCGTGTTCGATATCTTCGACGATAACGCGTTTTTTATAATAGGCAGCAGTTCCACAAGAACCTACCGAGGGGCCAACCTCCAGTTTTTCGATGGCTTCGTTGTAGGCATCCGGCAGACTGGGGGCGGCACCATTATACAGGTAGCCGTCTTTATACAGAAGAATGGATGCACGCATGTTGTGGTGGCGCTTTTCAAAAACTGCAATAATGCTGGCCAGGGTAAGGCTCAGGTTTTTACCTCCGGCGATCATTTCAAGAATGCCCGAGATTGCTTTTTTCATCTCTTCGGAGCGTTTACGTTCAGTGATATCAAAAATGCAGCCATCGATCCAGGGTGACTGGTCGGATTTGTGGTCTCCGGGCTGCCCTGATTCGACGACCCATCGCTGTGTACCGTCAGCCCGGATGATTCGATATTCCTGCGTGTAGGCTTTTGCGTTATCAATGCTTTGCCGAATAGAGCTAACCAGCTGCGCTTTATCCTCATCATGGATAATGCTGCGGTAAGAGCGGACGCGGTTGTTGAGGAAATCTGATGTCGGGTAGCCGGTGATTTTTTCGACTTCGGCACTGATATATTCCATGCTGCAGCCCGCATCCGGCCGGCAGCGGTATACTGCCCCGGGGATATTGAGAACCAGTGTTCTGAAACGGGATTCGCTCTCTTCCAGGGCCTCGGTGCGCCCCTTCACCATGCGACGCAGCAGCATGGTTTGCAGGGCGAAGATCAACAGCAGAGTGATCAGGGCGCTGACAACGAACTGCCACTGATACTGCTTTAGAAGGTCGGTGAATGTCGCCTCCTTGCTATAGATTAGCTCATCGGCAGAGATGCTTTCCGGGATAAGTCCCAGTTCTGCATATGTATCGATGACCTTCTGCCAGCGCGCCTGACTCATGTAACCAATCTGTACGACATCTTTCAGTACGATGTCGGTGGTGGTTTTTGCTTCAAAGTAGAGCTGACCGGGAGAAAGGTTCTGGCTGTTGTATTTTGTCCGGATCAGATCGATGGTTTCGTCGATGTGTTCAAGGGCATAGCTCCATCCCTTAAGGCTTGCCTGCGTGAATGCTTCAACACGATCCGGATGATTGTTGATCTCTGTTTCGGAGGTAACAAGCAGATCGCCATAGAAATCAATGCCATATTCGGTGGGGTGGAGAATACGATAGGGTACTCCCATCTCTTTGAGCTGGTGGGGCTGATCGGTGGTGTAAATACTGAAAGCATCTGTATTGCCATTAATCAGATCGTGGATGTTAAAGGAGGTGTCCTGCCTGGTGAAATCAGTATGGGTCAGCCCGGCCTTGTTGAGGGCGGCCAGAATCACGGCATCCATGCTGCCCGATTGCATCATGATGTGTTTGCCGCGCAGATCAGCAAATGTTTTGATGCCGGAATCCTTTTTTACGGCCAATGCCAACGGGGAGTGCTGGAATATGGCGGCCAGTGCCTTGACCGGCTGGCCATCGGCGCGGGCCAGAATAATGCCGGCATCAGTTATGCCGTAATGGCCATCGCCGGCAAGCACGTAATCTATCGGATTTTTGCCGGGGCCACCCTCGATCAGGGTGACATCCAGTTCGGCTTCATCGTAATAACCTTTTTCCTTTGCCATATAAAAACCGGCAAACTGAAAGGCATGCTTCCACTTCAGTTGCAGGGTAATGTCACCATGCGCAGCGGCCTGCAGCGGATTGAGCAACAGCAGGGCAAACAACAGTAGTGAGCCCACAAGGGAGTGATTAGAGCGCATGGCTGAACTTACCATATCCATTTGAGCATGGCTTGCAGGGCATTGCTGTTAAGGTTGCGGTTGTGGTGGTAATACCACTCCACACCGACCTGCAGTTTGTTAAAATTCTGGCCGGCCAGTTCGCCGAGGTGAACCAGCAGCTGCGGCTGGCCGGATATTTCCACGCCGTTATTGTCCGAGCCATACAGGTCGATAAAGCCTTCAAGGGATAACCATTTCCCGAGCGGAATATTCCAGACGGTGGTGTTCTGCTAGGTCGGTCTGTTGAAATTATCCTTGCGCAGATAGAGATGGGTGCTCAGCAGATTAAAACCGGGCACGGCAAGATCGGTGCCCAGCCCGATCATTTCAGCATGGAAACCTTCGCCGTCGCGGTTGAGCTGGCCGGCAATAAAAAAGTCTTTAAATATACCGACAGCCAGATCATGGCCGGAGATGGCGGAGAGGCTTAATCGCGGCGCCCATTCGCTATAGATGCGGGATCGGCTGCCGGAAGGAAGACCTGCGAAATTGAGAAAGTCGCCGGAGAGAAGGTCGACGAAGAAGTAGTTGTCGCCATAATCCCAGGTGCTGAAGTGCTCCAGCGTCAGTGTGGTCATTTTGCCGTTGGAGGTGTTGTTGCCGTAGTAGTTGTCGTGGAAGTTGCTGCCGTAGAGCAGCTGCAGGTTGGTGCTGGAAAAGGCGTGGGAGGGTATAGGAAAACCGGCACATAAAGCGGCAAGTGCCAGCAGGGCAAATATGTGGCTGCGCGGGATTTGCTTCTTAGGCATGCCTGCCATTGTAGATGTTGCCATCGGCTTTTGCGTACTGTTGTAAAACATCAGCGGCCCCCTGCCTGCAGATATCGGTTTCGACTGTAATGCCCCGACTTTCCAATGCCGCTTTCCAGTCACTCATTTTCGGCCCTTCATCAAAACCGATGGCACGTGCATCCGCATCGCGGGCACCGCAAGCCAGATGTCGGATACCGGACCAGGGGATGGCGCCGAAACACATGGCACAGGGCTCGCAACTGGTGGCCAGTTCATAG
Organism: Zetaproteobacteria bacterium CG1_02_53_45; assembly: GCA_001871925.1. Classification (GTDB taxonomy): domain Bacteria; phylum Pseudomonadota; class Zetaproteobacteria; order Mariprofundales; family Mariprofundaceae; genus Mariprofundus. Next base: position 1,379 of record MNWZ01000071.1, on the reverse strand, counting down.
CGTGATGGTGTGCCCCCCAGATCAAACCGGCCCAGTTTCTGCTGAGCACAACTGATGGCAATCATCTCTGCGTGCGCCATCGAACAGCTGGACGGTACAACCAGATTCATGCCGATGGCCAGGAGTGCATGGGTGTCCATATCGAAAACGGCTGCGCCGAACGGCCCTCCGGTGCCATGTTCAATATTCATGCGGGCCAAACGGATAGCCAGATGCATACGCGATTCAGGCGTTGGGAATATCGCGTCAGTGCCTGCGATCAGGTCGGCTGACCAGTCGGGCAGTTGAATCGATATGGCGGACTGGGATCGGCTTGTCATGAGCTGGCAGGCAGCAAGATTACTGCCAAGAATGGTGTCACAATTGACCCTCCTGGTTTTAATGAACCTTGAGCAGTTCAATTTCAAACACGAGCGTCTCTTTCGGGCCGATTTCACTGCCTGCGCCCCTGTCGCCATAAGCCAGCTGTTCGGGAATGAACAGTTGCCAGTGAGCCCCTTCGTGCATCAGTTGCAGCGCTTCTGTCCAGCCCGGGATAACCCGGTCAGCCCTGAATATGATCGGCTTGCCACGCGCATAGGAACTGTCAAATTCGCGACCTTCCGTGGTGGTGCCGCGGTAGTGCACTGTCACATTGCTGTCGATTCTGGCTGACGGACCGCTGCCTGCTCTGAGTATTTTGTATTGCAGGCCACTGGGCAGAACCACAATACCCGGCTGCCCAGCGTTTTGTTGCAGAAATGCCGTGCCTTTGGCGGCATTTTCAGCCGCGACCTGATAACGGGGCTTGCTGTCGGCGCCGTCCTGAGAAGAGCAGCCGGTGATCAGCAGTATGCAGGCAATGGTGATGAGAGATCGCGTCCACATGCGCATCAGGCCCTGCTGGTTAATGCAGGGCAGCGTCCACCGCCGCAAGCCGGTGCAGGGGAGCAGGGGGCTGATCCACAGGCAGTGTCAGGGGCTCCCGAGCCGATGGCGTGCGCCGAAATCAGCTTCTGGAGATTGCTGCCGGCACACTGTTTGCAGCTGATACTTTCAGCGCTGTTGCGAACCAGTTTTTCAAATTGACTGCCACAATCCAGACAGCGGTATTCGTAAATAGGCATAAAGATCTCCTGAGTGCCGTAACACTACATTCAGGCAACGCACGGGAAAACAGCATAGTTAGGGAGATGCTGATTTATTGCCAAATTCCTCTGCGATCACCTTTTGAAAGGTAAGCAAAGGGCCATCAATTGAAATCCTGTTCGGCTCCAATCCTCTTTTTTGCCATTTATCTAACCTATCCGTCCGTATTGGCAAAATACGGATGGAGTTGTCCCTCAAGAAGTCAACTTTCTTCGCAACATATAGATGTTAGCCAGGCCCATCAGCATGTT
>MNWZ01000143.1 GCA_001871925.1 Zetaproteobacteria bacterium CG1_02_53_45 | reverse complement strand
TTGCTCGCTACACCAGACGTTCCAGCCTTCCCCGCATTGGCGGACGGGTCGGCCTGTGCATCGTCCTTTTCGAGGATTGCTCAGCGTTTACTCACGTTACGGCCTGCACACTCGCCAAGTCACCTATGTGACCCTCTACACCAGAGGCTTCAGCCATTTCGTTACCTCCATGACTGCTCTGATTGCTTCCGGCTGGAGCAAAAGTTGCCGGGTGGGACTTTCACCCACTGGGATATCGCCGCCTTTCCACGGCGCACGTCAAAATTGGACGCTGATTGACACCATAGAATACGGCGCAGGCGTTTGTTGCCTGCCTTGCTCATACGTGGATGCGCCGACTTATTGCCCGATTCGTGGAAGCGCGGATGTGCACCGATGTAACCGGTGAGCTTCTTGGCTGTTTCAAAGCGAGTGATGTCGCCGATCTCTCCAATCACCGCCGCTGCCGACTTGATCGCAATGCCCGGCACGCTCAGCAGATTCGCCGCATCCTGATCCTGCTCTGCGACCAGCGTTTCCATCTCGCGGATCAGCTCTTTGCTCTGCTCATGCAGCAGCCGGATATGACTGACACTCTGCCGAATCAGCAACGCATCGCTTGACGATTGTGCGCAACCGAAACTGCTGCGTGCCGCATCCTGTAGACGCTGTGCCAGCGGCACTCCGATCCGATGGTTCTGCTGACCATATCTCCTGTCGGCAAGCTTTCTGGCTCTGCTCATCATGGATGCTGTCGGGTAGTGCTCCAGCAGCATCAATGCCTTGGGAGAATCCAGTCTGCCCACCAGTTTGGGGAACTCGGGAAAGCTCAAATCCAGCTGCTTATGCAGGCGATTCACCGCCTCGGTGATCTGTTCGGCAATCGCCGCCTGTGCCCGGGCAAGAGAGCGAAGCCCCTCCTGGGACTGCACATCAAGGCCCCGCCTATCCGACCGGACGGCCGCCAGATAGCGGGCGATGCACAAGGCATCCAACGCATCGGTCTTGTGTTTAGTCAGACTCATCCGGCGATAACAAACCGTCGAGGCGGGGTTGAGTAATCTGCATTCATAGCCACCATGAACCAAAGCATACCACAGGTTGCGCCAGTAGTGACCTGTCGCTTCCATGCCGATCACTTCAACATCAAACCGAACCAGTACCCTCTTCAGCTTCTCGAAACCCGCAGCCGTGCCAGTAACCTCACCCGATGCCAGCTCCGCACCAGCCGCATCCACTACCGCATAAGCATGCCTGCTCTTGCCTACATCAATACCAACAAAACATCCCATAAAACACCTCCTGAGTGTTGTGCTCACGAGGTACTCAAACTCCACCGAACGTCTAACCTTGTTGCCCATCAGGATTTGAAACCCAGGATACTTTCAAGACTGTCTCGATAAAGCCGAGGTGCCCATTCTGACCCCAGTGCTCAACGCACAGGCTTGAATCACAGAGCTTGCCTCGCCGCCGACAAATGATGCCTCATTTGTCGGCGTTCACGAGATACAAGGTCTTGTTTCGCGGATATATTCATTTCCCCACCATTTGCATCTTTACTGATCCACCCTTCCAATCCGCACCAACTCTCATGCGAACAATTGCCCAAACCGTCAGAAACACAATCGCGCCGGCCATATCGGCCAGCACATCATTCAACTCGGTGGCGCGGCCTGGCGAAAAGGATTGGATGTATTCGTTGGCGAGGCCTAATAGCGTGGCAAGCCCAAGGCTTGTTATCGCTATTGTGAGACGTCCAATGGAAGATGTGAGATGCGACAAGACTATCGAAATCAGCAAGGCGATAAGGCCAAATGTGAAGAAGTGGGCGATCTTGTCCAGATGCGGGATCACGCTGTACCCCAGGGCACCTTCTCTGCCGAACACGGCATTCACCTTGTCATTGATCGTCGGCGGCATTGTCGATTCATAGAAGGCAGCGCCAACTGCTGCGATCAGCAGCAGTGGCGTGACACGATAGATGTTAGATGTGAAGCACCAAAAATTCATTTTCGATCCAGTTCGTGCATCAGCTGCTCGTATGAATATTCGGCATAAACTCCCCGCTCGGCATCCCCGATAGCGGGCGCCAGCGCCTCTTTCAGTTTTTTTAACTGATTTGACATAGAAGGCATAACCAAGCCCTCAGGAGTGTGGGCTAAAGACTTAGTGCTCATTTTCGAACTTCACCCTCGGCTTCAAGGAACCAGGCGTAAGCATCGGCAAGGCCGTCGCGCAGCGAGATCGAAGCCTGCCAGCCCATATTGGCGAGGCGCGAGCTGTCCATAAGCTTGCGCGGCGCGCCATCAGGCTTGCTGGCGTCGAAGCCGACCTTGCCCTTAAAGCCGGTCACCTCGGCGATCAGCAGCGCCAGATCGCCGATGGTAACTTCCGAGCCGCTGCCGACATTGATATGCGAGAGCATCGGCCGGGTGTTGGCATCATAGGTTGCCTTGTCGAGATTCAGCACGAACAGCGACGCAGCGGCCATATCATCGACATGCAGGAATTCCCGGAACGGCTTTCCACTACCCCAGATCATCACCTGCGGTGGTGAGATGGAAGATGCGAGATGCGAGATGGCGCCTTCGGCGTTTCGGGTCAAGGCCAGATCGGACAGGGCTTCATCGGGGATGGGGCTCTGTTGATCAAAGGTATTAAGTGCATCGAGATCGCCATCCTGGGCGAGTCTGGCCAGATGAAAACGGCGGATCAGGGCCGGCACGACGTGTGAGTTTTCAGGATGGTAGTTATCGCCGGGGCCGTAGAGGTTGGTCGGCATCACCGAGCGGTAATCGACACCGTACTGGCGGTTGTAGCTTTCGCAGAGTTTGATGCCGGCGATCTTGGCGACGGCATAGGGCTCGTTGGTCGGCTCAAGCGTGCCGGTGAGGAGTGCTGCCTCTCGCATCGGCTGCTCTGCCAGCTTCGGGTAGATGCAGGAGGAGCCGAGGAACAGCAGCTTTTGCACACCGATTTTGAAGGCCTCATGAATCAGGTTACACTCGATCATCAGGTTGTCGTAGATGAATTCGGCCGGATAGGTGTTGTTGGCATGAATACCCCCCACCTTCGCCGCCGCCACGATCACCACATCGGGCTTCTCCGCCTGCATAAAAGCGCGCACCGCCGCCTGATCGGTCAGATCCAGCTCAGAAGAAGTGCGCAGGAGGAGATTCTCGTGCCCAGCTTCCTTCAGCTGCCTGACAATGGCAGACCCGACCATGCCACGGTGTCCGGCGACATACACTTTCGCCTCTGGCGAAAGTGTATTGCCGGATGTGAGATGTAAGATGGAAGATGGATTACTGCCGTTAGATGGGAGGCGTGAGATGGGAGATGTCATGGTTTCACCGTAAAACAGCCGTTAGATGGGAAATGGGAAATGGGAAATGGGAAATGGGAGATGTTAGATGGATAAGCACCGTCAGATGTGAGATGGCAAAAGCGCATCACTTCACTCCTTTGGCGCGAATTGAGGTGATCAGTGCGGTCATTTTTGCATACAACTCATTCATTAATTCCAAAACCTCTTTATCATCCCGAATATATCCCAGCTCTTTGCTAATCATAACCTGCGTTTCCAGTTCACTCAGCGAGCCTCTTGCAATAGACAGAAATTGTAGAAATTCCTTGTCGCCTGTCCGTGCTGCGCCTTCTGCAATGTTCGATGGGATACTTACTGCAGCCCGCTGCATCTGGCTACTTAACCCGAAACGCTCACTATCGGGAAAAGTCCGGGTCATTGCATAGATATCCTTCACCAACCGCATGCCCAGCTGCCAAACCTGTAGATCATGATGTGCCCTTTTCATCTCACGTTTCACGTCTTTCATCCGTCAGCGAGCCCCGCTCGCACCCATCTCACGTCTTCCATCTAACTCCGTGAGCCAGTACTGGCGAGCGGCTTCCACCAATTCATAGATTCCGCCGATGCTCTCTTTCACTGATCCAAACCTCGGCAAGCTCATTTAACCCTCGACAAGACTGACAAATTTTGTGGTCGAAAATTTCGACCACAAAATCCCCCCATGCGTATATCACGTCTTACAAACTGCATCTCACGCCTCACGTCTTTCATCCGTCAGCGAGCCCCGCTCGTCCCCATCTCACGTATTACATCTCACATCGCTGCTTCAATCACTCGATTGAAACGGCGGTCTCATACCCGTGCTCTTTCAGCAGTGCATGACGCCGGGCGACTTTCAGATCCTCGGCGACCATTTCAGCACACATCTGCTGCGCAGTAATCTCCGGTGTCCAGCCCAGTTTTGCTTTGGCTTTGCTCGGATCACCGAGCAATGTCTCCACTTCTGCAGGGCGGAAATAACGCGGATCAATCTGCACAATCACATCACCAACATTCAGAGCAGGTGCTTTGTCACCTTCAATGGATTCAATAATGCCCTGTTCTTCCAGGCCTTCACCTTCAAAACGCAGTGTGATGCCAAGCTCTGCCGCCGCCCAGATAATGAACTGGCGCACCGAATACTGCACACCTGTGGCAATGACGAAATCTTCAGCCTGATCCTGCTGCAGCATCATCCACTGCATGCGCACATAATCTTTGGCATGGCCCCAGTCTCTTAACGCATCAATATTGCCCATATAGAGGCAGGACTCTAGCCCCTGGGCGATATTGGCCAGGCCACGGGTGATTTTTCGGGTCACGAATGTTTCACCACGGCGCGGTGATTCATGGTTGAACAGGATACCGTTACAGGCATACATGCCGTAGGACTCGCGATAGTTGACCACGATCCAGTAGGCGTACATTTTCGCCACGGCATAAGGCGAGCGCGGATAAAACGGCGTGGTCTCCTTCTGCGGAATCTCCTGCACTTCTCCGAACAATTCGGAGGTAGAGGCCTGATAGAACTTCACCTTCTTTTCCATGCCCAGCAGGCGAATCGCTTCGAGCAGACGCAATGTACCAAGGCCATCAACATCGGCCGTGTATTCCGGTGACTCGAAACTCACGGCCACATGTGACTGCGCACCGAGGTTATACACCTCATCGGGCTGCACTTCCTGGATAATACGGGTCAGGTTCGAGGAATCGGACAGATCGCCGTAATGCAGCACAAAATGTTTATGCTCTACATGCGGGTCCTGATAAATATGATCCACGCGCTGGGTATTGAATGATGAGGCACGGCGTTTAATGCCATGCACCTCGTAACCTTTGGCCAGCAGAAACTCTGCCAGATATGAACCATCCTGGCCGGTTACACCGGTAATCAATGCTTTCTTCAAAATGAACCCCTTCCAAAAAATATCTTATTGTAGACTATAAATCGTGAGATGCCAGTTAACATCTCAAAAACCTTTAGCCACTGATTCCACGAATTGACACGAATTGACACGAATTGTCTTGCTGTATTGAAGATAGCATCCAACAAGCCACCACCATGCTTCAAGCCTCATCTGTAGTTAAACCATCGTTCGCTCTTCACGGTTTCTTCTACCAGCCAGCCATGTCTTAATTCGTGGTTGTCGTGTGTATTCGTGGCCAGTTTATTTTGTCACACGTTCCAGATACCACGTTACTGTCTTGCGGATACCGGTCTCGAAGGTCTCTGCAGGGCTCCAGTCCAGCGCCTGAGCCATTTTTGTGGCATCAATAGCATAACGCCAGTCGTGGCCGGGACGATCGGTAACGAAGCTGATCAGATCAGCGTGAGATGCATCTGATTGTTCATCTTCCGTTTCACGTCTCACATCTAACGGCCTTGCCTCATCCATAAGCTCGCAGATGCATTTTACGATATTGAGATTGCTCCACTCATTGATGCCGCCGATATTATACACCTCTCCCGGCACACCTCTGCGAATGACTGCATCGATGCCCGAGCAGTGATCTTCGACATAGAGCCAGTCTCGGATATTCGAGCCATCCCCATACACCGGAATTGGGGTGCCGTTCAGACAGTTGCGGATTATCGTCGGGATCAGTTTTTCACTGTGCTGATACGGCCCGTAGTTGTTCGAGCAGTTGGTTGTCGTTACCGGCAGGCCATAGGTATGGAAATATGCACGCACCAGGTGATCGGAGCCGGCCTTGGAGGCCGAATAGGGAGAGTTCGGCGCATAGGGTGTGCTTTCCGTGAATGCCGGATCGCTTTTATCCAGCGTGCCATAGACTTCATCGGTGGAGATGTGGTGGAAGCGATAAGAGCCGGGAGATGTGAGATGTTCGATGTGAGATGTGTCTGGTTTCCCATCCGTCATCTCGCGCCTCACATCTGACGCGCCACCACCTAGCCAGTAATGGCGTGCCGCCTCAAGCAGGGTGAAGGTGCCCAGTACGTTGGTTTTGACAAACACTTCGGGGCCGGAAATGGAATTATCCACATGCGACTCGGCGGCAAAATGGACAATGGTGTCGATCTGGTGTTCGCGCAGCAGCTGGTCAATCAGTTCCCGGTCACAGATATCTCCCTGCACAAACGTATGACGGCTCGCGTCAGGAAGGTCCTTCAGATTATCCAGTGAGCCTGCATAGGTGAGCAGGTCGAGATTCACGATCTTTACTGCCGGATCGCTCTTCAGCATATAACGCACGAAGTTGCAGCCGATAAAGCCTGCGCCGCCTGTCACCAGCATATTTTTTGGTTTAAACTCACTCATTTTTCATTCCTTAAAATCAATACTCACCACAGAGAACACGAAGTTCACGAAGAAAACATAAAGTAAAGAGCCTCTTGCAAAAGTCTTCAAACCTGCTGAATTCAGCCTTTGAGAAGAGGCGAAAAAACTCCCTTCTGGTAGGGTAAGTCATCGACGACAACCAAACCAGAAAGGAGATCAAAGATGAATCATCTTCGAGAGGGATTATCACAGAGCTGGCTAATAATTCAAGGATCGCTGTTTCCATGGCTAGAGGAAGAGCTTGGACCGCTGACTGAGAAGCAGCAGCAATTTGTGACCATCCTTGAACTTATCCGGATTGAAGAGCATCTGAATGATTACTCTGGCGGCATGGGTCGCCCA
>MNWZ01000008.1 GCA_001871925.1 Zetaproteobacteria bacterium CG1_02_53_45 | reverse complement strand
GATTACGCGCTTGTATATCGCTCTGAGTTCCATTTTTCCTCCTTCTCGCTATCCTTGAGATTGGAAGGTGGCGGTTGCCAGGATGATCAGCCTGAGGGCAATGTGAAATCGCCAACGGCCCTTTTAACATTCGCTCTTATAGAGGCAATCCGGGGTACGAGTCATCCAAGGCGGGCTACGTTAGCTGTCGGGCTCTATGGCTCCAAAATAAAGCGCAGTCTCTAACCGTCACCTTCCACCATGAAGCTTACATTTCATCATACGGGGGGCGACTCGCGCGATGATCGTTAGCGACTGAGTTTTAGAAGAACGGGGGCAGAAAACATAGACGCGCCAATTGCAGTAGTGGAATGTCAGTAGATGGTTATCTATACTGATCAGCATGATTGTGCGAACGATGCTGAGTTGTCTGCTGATGCTTGCCTTGACGGGTAACGCCGGCGCACAGCCCGGTGAAGCTGCTGATGCGGTGCAGTTGCGGGGCTGGGTCGAGAAGTTCAAGCAGTCTGATCATGGCCCTTTTGAGCGCATTCGCTGGTTCTGCAAAGATGGTGCTGTGCTGGAGCCTATCGAAAGTGCTTGTCGAAACCATGGCGGTGGCAGGCAACATGGCGACTGGAAAAAATCTGTTTTGCAGATGCGGCAACAGGGCTACCTGGTTGCCAATGTTCTGGCTGCATTGGAAGCGGATCAGTTTGTCGGAGATGAGGCGCGACTGGATGATCTGCGCCAGATTATGCTCGAGCAATTTCTTGTCCGGGCTGATGACGGTTGGGTGTTCCGGCGCTCCCGCTTCCTTTATCGGGGTTCACTGCAGAGTGAAGATGAGCAGGCTTCCACATCGAGAATTCTGCTCGCGATGTTTGCCGATCCGGCATGGCAATCTGCCGAGCGATTCCTGCTGCTGCGTGAAGCTGTGCGCATGTTGCCGTTGACGGGTGAGTCACAACTTTCAACGAGGGTACGCCAGGTGGCAACAGAGCTTTGCGAAAAGGATGCCGATTTTCAGAGCCTGCGTATAAAAATCCATAGTATGCCGGATGATCAGGATCCGGCGCGCGTCAGGGGCTATGCCCTGACCTCCGGAAAAGAGTTGCTGCTGGAAGGATATGAACATCTGGCGATGCTTTTGGATGAACTTTACGCTCCGCTGACCGGTGTGGTGCAGTTGAAGCAACTGGCGAAAGACTCATCGAATCGTGATTTTGACAATCAGATCGAGCAGGTTGTGAAAGCACTCTCTGCAGGTGAAGACGATGAACACGCATTTGCATCTGCAGCCAGCAGCATGCGTACCTGGCGGCAGTTACTGCAGGGCAGGAATAGATATTCACCTCTGGATCGTCTGCGGATGCTGCAGGCCTCGCTGATTCTCGAGCGGGAAATATCTGTGCGCGGTAACCGGCTTGCTGAGGCTTTGCCGCAGGCCAGCCGTTTGGCCTGTCTGGGCTGGTTGCGCCACTATGCGACAGCGCTGTATGGCACAGGATTGATCTCCGAACGGCAGTGGCAGGCACTTCAGACTGAAATGGCCGGCTTGCTTGGTAATACAACAGTTGCAGCGTCTGATTACCATGCCGCGTTGCACTATCTGACGCGCGTTTCGCAGTGGGCGCAGCGCTCGCTGGAGTTCCACTTTTCCGAGGCAGTGCAGCGCTGGTCGGTGCTGACACCGCTAACAGGGCATCTGGTGCCCGATCGCTTGCGCGAGAGTCCGCTGTTGCCATTTTCACGTGTGCTGGACCAGCTTCTGGCTGATGCAGGGCGGTTGACCGGTATCAGGCACAAGGTCTTCGGCAGCAGCATTAACAGCAGTTTGCGGGCACTTAACCCGGGCCTGAGTCGTGGTGTATTGCTGCTGCCTCCATCCGATGGAAAGCCATTCAGAAGCGATGGTATATACATACTGCCTTCAACAACGCAGGAGTTGCCACCGGTGGCGGGCATTATTACCAGCGGTGAGGGGAGCTCTCTTTCTCATGTCCAGTTGCTGGCGCGCAATATGGGTATTCCCAATCTTGTCGCGGATGAGGAGCTGTTGCTGGCAATCAGAGGCCAGATTGGTGAATCCATTGTGCTGGCGGTCAGTCGTCGTGGTTCGGTGGCCATTGAGAAGAATAGCCCTGAGTGGGACAAGGTGTTCGGAGCCGCCTCTGCTGCTGACAATGTGAAAATCAGTGCGGATATGAACAGGCTGAACCTGCGTAACCATGCGATGTACGCGCTGCGTCGGGTGCGAGCTGATGATTCCGGGCGTATTGTGGGCCCGAAAGCCGCTAATCTGGGGGAGCTGCGCAGCTACTACCCGGACATGGTTTCTCCCGGTCTGGTGATTCCCTTCGCGGTGTTTCGCAATCATCTGAACAAACCGCTGTATGAAGGCGGGCCGGCAGTATTCGACAGGATGCGTTCGGAGTACGGACGCCTGAAAAAAATCAGCGACACAGTGCTCAGGCAAAAGGAGACAACTGCCTTCCTGAGTCGATTGCGCGAATGGATCACTACCACTGATCCGGGGGCAGCGTTCCGCCAGCAACTGCACTTTACCTACGGTCGCGTGTTGGGAACACATCACGATGAGGGGGTGTTTGTGCGTAGCGATACCAATGTTGAAGATCTGCCCGGCTTCAGCGGGGCAGGGTTAAACCTGACTGTACCTAATGTGGTGGGTATGGAAGCGTTGGTGAATGCGATACAGCAGGTGTGGGCTTCGCCGTTCTCCGAGCGTGCTTATGCCTGGCGCCAGGCGCATATGAGTCATCCTGAACATGTTTATCCTGCGGTTCTGCTGTTACGCAGTTTTGCGTCAGAGAAGTCGGGTGTCATGGTCACAGCTGATGTGGATAGTGGGGACCGTAACTGGCTTACCATCGCTGTCAGTGAAGGGGTTGGCGGTGCCGTGGATGGACAGGCTGCCGAAGAGATCAGGGTGGAGCGCAAGACAGGCCGGGTGCGCCTGATGGCGCAGGCAACAGCGCCGCGCAAACTGCATTTGCTTGCCACTGGCGGTGGCGAGAAGATTGCCGCCAGCGGTAGTGAACAGTTACTTTCCGCTTCCGAGATAGAGCAGTTACGCCTGTTTGCTGCCGATGTTGAGAAACGCTTTCCGCTGCCGCGGGATGAAACCGGTAAGCCGATGGCGGCAGATGTCGAATTCGGTTTTGCCCAGGGGAAGCTTGTCCTCTTCCAGTTACGTCCCTTCGTTGAGAGTCGGCGAGCAAGACAGAGTGAAGTGTTGATTGCCATGGGCCGGCAGTCAGCAGGATTTTCAGGTAAGCGGGTTGACCTTGGCGAAGCGCCACTTTCAGAGGACTTTTTGCCATGATTCGACTGTTGTTGCTCTTGCTATGTGTGTCCGCCTTGCCGTGGGTGGCGGTTTCTTACCCGCTGGATGGGGCGGAGCAGACCGGTATCAGTCGTCTGGAGGGATATCGGCTTGCCCAGCAGGACAAAGTGCCGGGTAATAAACTCACAGCAGGGGCACAGTTGAGGCAGGCGCAGGTTATATTGCGGGTTGAAGGCGTAGCTGGAGATCCGCTGCAATCGCCTGATTTACAACTGACGCAAAAAATTATCGCACTGCTGGGGAGTGAGGCTGATGATTACAGTATCAGTCTGCTTGATCTCAGTGATCCGGCACATCCCCGTTATGCTGAACATAATGGCTCCCGGATACGCAACCCCGGCAGTGTGGGCAAGCTTGTTGTAGCTCTGGCGCTGTTTCAGGCGTTGGCCGATATCTACCCGGATGATATAGCTGCTCGTGAGCGGTTGTTGCGGAATACGATTATTGTGGCGGATGAATTTATCCGCTCTGATCATCACAGGGTGCCATTCTGGTTGCCCGGGGAGATGCGTCTGCAGAAGAGAAAGCTGGTTGAGGGTGATGCTGCCAACTACTGGACTTATCTGGACTGGATGTTGTCGGCCAGTTCGAATGCTGCGGCCAGCATGGTGTTCAAACATGTGATGTTGCTGCGTCACTTCGGACGTGATTATCCGGTTAGCGCAGCCTCTGAGCAGGCATATTTCAGTCAGACTTCAAAAAAAGAGCTGAGTCATGATCTGATGGCAGCGCTTCAGTTTCCACTGGTACGCAATGGTCTTGATCCGGAGAAATTAAGGCAGGGCGGTTTCTTTTCGAAGGAGGGAAAACGGCGCGTACCCGGTGGCAGCAGCGTCTGTACGACTCGCGAACTGATGCATTACCTGTTACTTATGGCGCAGGGGAAACTGGTGGATGAGTGGTCCAGCCTGCAGATCAAACGGCTGATATATATAACTGAACGCCGCATACGCTATGCTTCATCTCCGGCATTGAAGGATGCCGCGGTCTATTTCAAGTCCGGCTCATTCTACAAATGCAGGCCTGAATATGGATTCGTCTGCAGGAAATATCAGGGTAATAAACTCAACCTGATGAACTCGGTAGCCATTATCGAGTCACCGGCCGGAGCTCCACAGCTACACTATATGGTGACAGTTACATCAAATGTTCTGAAGAAGAACTCGGCCGTTGCGCACCAGACTCTGGCAACACGGCTGCATGCACTGATGCAATCGTTACATCCGGTTCATGCATCGCAACAATAATCTCATCCATTTCATGGATCAGTTTTTTCATCCATTCGCCGCCTTTCGGGTCATTGGCCAGCGCAACGGCAATATAGCGGCGCCCATCATGCTCGATCAGGGCGCTATCGGCATGAAACTCTCGCCAAGTGCCTGATTTGCGGTACATCTGCGCATCCGGATAGTCAGCTTGTAGTCCTTTAACAAACTTGTGGCTGATGCCCGGTTTGGAAAGGATCTCTTTCATCTGGCTGGAGTATTTCGGAGAAACCAAACGTCCGGTTTCGAGCAGGTAATAGTAGCGGGCAACCTGTGTGGCGGTGGCCCCATGCGACAGGTGGTGAAGCGGGTCGCGGTGAAAGGCTTTGCCGCTACCATACTCCTTGCCGACCCACAGACCTCCATTGTGCTGCGGATCATAAAGGCGGTATTTCGGCGAACTGAGTACTGTGTTGATATATTCACCACCCACTTTGTTAAGCACCTCCGTGGCGGCTTTATTGGATGAGTTACGAATCATATTTGTCATGGTTTTACGAAAGCTTTCATTCAGCGGTAACTTGCCTTCGGATATGCGTTCAAAGGCGGCCAACAGGATGGCAATTTTCGGAAGGCTGGCGGCGTACATCATCTCATCACCATTGACCTGAGCCATGCTTGGATTGGCGGGATCAGTCACATCGACAAGGGCAACGGCCAGTCTCTTATCATGTGTCGCCTTGGTCAGGTGCAGTGAATCAATGCGTTGCTCAAGCATACGCTGCATGTCTGAATCGGCGCTTTCCCGAATCGTTGGAAGGTGACTTTTTCCTGTCGTTGCGGCTTTAAGGCCACGCGCCGGCTGGTGCTCCAGAGCAGTTGATTTGTGCGGGATCAGCATAAAGAAGAGCAGACTGGTGATTAAACGAAACCAGGTTTTTAGTGCAAAACGAGATTTTCTCGGCATACAACCTCCTCCGCCTGCAATAGCTTCAGCCGTAAGTTAACTCCTTTTACGCCTGTGGGAGCAAGAAGTCAATAAGTTGCAGTGATTATCGCAGGGCAATCGCATTAAAACTGTTACTTTCCCATTAGCAGTTTTTCCAAATAATCATTATCCCATCCAGCTTTAAGCCTTCGATTCTTAATGCCGATTTTGGATGATGTATCGGCTTTGATCAGATTCAAAGCAATATGCCGAACCACTGCCATATTTGCCGCGCTATTTCCTTTTCGTGCACGGTTGGAATCTTCATCAAAAGCATAATCCAGCACCCAATGCAGATTGTTTTCAATACCCCAATGCGCCCGAACGATGTAACCAAGTCGTGAGGGAT
>MNWZ01000004.1 GCA_001871925.1 Zetaproteobacteria bacterium CG1_02_53_45 | reverse complement strand
AGGCGATGTGTCATTTGATGTTCGGCATTCTGGCTCTTACGGCAGATCAGTTTATGCGCATGATTCAATGACCTGCCTATACACCAAACCCGAAGCGTCAAAAGGCATCATGATATGAATGCCATCGCATTGCTCGCCCTGAAAACCGAAAAACGCTGGGAAACGACTACTCCTGAAAGAAATATGCGGGTGAAACAAAAGTTGAAACAGTAAATCCAACTGCTGAGATGTTGCCCTTCAATCTATCTCAGACTTTTGCAAGTGGCTCATAGGAATTAATTTTTCCTGCCAGCATTTGTTCAACAAAATGCACATCTGTATCCAGATCATCCGGATGAGTTATATCCTGAAATGTTAATTCAAGTAACGCCTCTTCACAGTAACCGATCATATCACAGAGTGCCTGGTTCACCCGTATCCAGCGTCCATCTGTCCCGACATGGGCCAGGCCGATAGCAGCCTCGGCAAATGTGGCAGAAAAACGTAACTCACTCTCTTTCAGCGCCGCGGTCTGAATAAGAACCTGACGTCGCAGAATCCTATTCCACAGGGCAATAATAATAATGATCAACAAGGCAGTGCCTGCAGCAATCAACAGCTGTCGAATCATTTCTGTATAATCTTCCCGGGGCGCAATATGACCGAACCATTTGTCGTAAATCAGGTTGTATTCACCGCTGGCTTTGACCAGCGCCAGACCGCGATTCAGCAAATCCAGCAACTGCGCATTACCCTCATGCACTGCAAACGAATAGCCCTTGCCGTACGTTTCGAGCGGCTCGCCAAACACTTCGATATTGTCGAGCCCCAACGCGTCGAGCAGCAGCAGACCGGAGAGTTTCGGCGCTATGACAAAATCATGTTTGCCCGATGCCAGCAGTTTGAATGCATCTCCAACTGTGTCGGTCAATGTGATGTTATCGGTGATATGACTGAACAGGACATATTCATGCGTCGAGTCCGAGCGCATGACAATCACCGCTTTGCCTCGCAAATCTTCTATCGCACGAAACCGTTTCTGGCCTTTACGCACAAATGCCACGGCATGGCTGATAATATGAGGCGTGGAAAAATCGAAATATTTATCACGTTCTGCTGAGTATGCCACAAGCGGCAAAGCATCGATTTCACCGTGCTCCAGTTCCGCCTTTACTTCGTTCCATGGGCCGACTTTAAACTTGACCTTGATACCCACCTGATTGGCTACCGCCTTGATCAGATCCACCGAAAAACCGTCGGCATTGCCGTTTGCATCCACTGTTGCATAAGGCGGATAATCCAGTTCACTACCGACAATGATGGTTTTGCCGATATAGGAGTCATTCATGTCACTGGCTGCGAAGCATGCAACAGGAACCATCAGGCTCAGCATCAGGCCGATGATTAACCGCATTTTTTCTGCAAATCCTTTACACTGCCAACATCTCATAAGACTCACCGGCTCCAGACCTGATCACAGGCTAAAAGTATAGCAGCAATAAACGTGCCGCTTTTGACAGCGGCACGTCCGGTTAACAGTTTAAAGGAGAACCCTTATTACAGGTGAATGATGTGGTTGCGATCCGGACCTGTAGAGAGCATGGAAACAGGGCAATCGCATACGGCTTCAATACGGCGCAGCAGCGCCAGTGCATTGGCCGGCAGTTGATCCAGCGCCGTGGCACCAAAAGTGCTTTCACTCCAGCCCGGCAATGTTTCGTAAACCGGCGTGGCTGCTTCGAGTTGTGCGCAACAGGCAGGTACAGATTCCAGTCGCTCGCCATTGAGCTCATACGCCACACACAGCTTCACTTCTTCAAGTCCATCAAGCACATCCATCTTGGTGATGGCGAGACCGGTCACGCCATTGATGCGCACCGCATGCTGAACGACAACGGCATCAAACCAGCCTGTACGGCGCGGGCGTCCAGTCGTTGAACCGAATTCGTTACCCTTCTCCGCCATATGTTTGCCGGCATTCTCTGCATCACACTTGCCTTCGGCATTATACAGTTCGGTCGGGAAAGGGCCTGCACCCACGCGGGTAGTGTAAGCTTTGCAGATACCGAGTACGGCATCGACCTGTCCGGGGCCAACGCCGAGCCCTGCAAGTGCGGCACCGGCTACGGTATTGGATGAGGTCACAAACGGATAGGTGCCATGGTCAACATCGAGCATCGAGCCCTGCGCACCTTCATACAGAATCCTCTCTCCGGCCTTGATCCGTTTCTGCAGAATCAACGGCACATCGGCGGCCAGCGGCAACAGGCGTGCTCTGGCCAGATCCAGTGCTTCATCCACATCAGCACGCGTGACAGGTGCAGCCTTGAGATATTGGGTCAGCATGAAATTTACATATTCGAGGTTGGCCTCAATGCGATCATTCAGATCAGCAGAGGTCAGATCAATCAGGCGGATACCACGACGTGCAGTTTTGTCTTCATAACACGGGCCGATACCCTTGCCTGTCGTACCGATTTTGCCGGCGCCCTTGGCGGCTTCGCGGGCAGCATCCAGCGCGCGGTGATACGGCAGAATCAACTGACAGCGCTCGGAAATCTTCAATCGCTCGACAACCGGAATACCGGCGGCCAGCAGCATGTCCATCTCTTCGACCAGGCGGAACGGATCTACAACCGTGCCGTTACCGATCAGGCAGAGCGTATCATCATGCAGGATACCGGACGGGATATGATTCAATACAGTCTTCTTGTCTCCAATCACCAGCGTATGACCGGCATTCGGGCCACCCTGAAAACGGGCAACCACATCGACATCAGGAGCCATAAGATCAACGATCTTACCCTTTCCTTCATCTCCCCACTGGATTCCGATTGCAACTGTATTTGTCATGTTCATCCCCAATTATTGAACCACGGAGTTCACGAAGCTCACGAGAAAAAAAACCATGAACCGGCAATGAGCCCATTCATGCATCCGTCTTTTCCCTGTCTTCTCTGCGTCCTCAGTAGTAAATCTTTATTACCTTCGTGATCTTCGTGATGAAGATCATGCTCAATCAAACTGCGTCAATCAACGCCCATAAATCGCAGGAAAAACCTGTTGCGGGCATATCCCGGCCATGGGCTTTCATCATGGCATCATAGCGGCCGCCATACAAAAGCGCCTGCGGCACGCCATCGGCAAAGCCGGCGAACAGGATACCACTATGGTAGAGAAAACGAGGCATAATCGCAGCATCCGCATACACGGACACACTGCCTTCCATCATGCCACCCACTTCATTCACCAGCGCCAGCAACTCAGCCGCAGCCTGATCAAAATCAGCACTGATTTTGCCGGTAAAACTTTCAATCCAGTCTCTTCCACTGTTGCCGCAAGCAAGTTGCAGCAGTGCTTCCTGAGCCGTCTCACTCATCTGCTCATCATGCATCAAAGCACCCAGATCATCCGGTGAACGTCGCGCCAGCAGCGCTGTCCACTGATCCAGTGACGCATGACAGCCGGCAACCAGTGCTTTTAACAAGCCGATATGGCCAACCTGCAGCACAGGCGTGGTAAAACCTGCTTCCAGCATGGAACGTGCAGCCAGATGCATCACTTCGATATCACCGGCGGCTCCGGCCACACCCAGACACTCCACGCCGGTCTGCCACTGCTGGCGTGAACCGCCACGCACATCGGGACGAGCCAGCATCACAGTGCCTGAATAACAGAGCTTAAGCACCTTTTCACTGCGCAGTCTGGTGGCGGCGATACGGGCAATCTGCGGCGTCATATCTGAGCGGATAGCCAGAGTTCCGGCACCGGCCGGATCAGAGAAGACCACGGTCTGGTCGGCGAGAAAACGGCCGGCACCGGACTTCAATGCATCCGGACGTTCAAGCATCGGAGGAATGACCTCTTCATAACCTGAGTCTGCAAACAGGGAAAGCAGTTTCCCCTGCATGGAACGCAGTGCTTTGGCACGCGAGCCAAAAGCATCGTCCAGTCCGATGATCGGTTTATGCGATGGCATTACATACTCCCCAGTTCGGCATAACGAACAGCCAGCACATGCGGCAGTTCAGACATGCGCGATAGAATTCCAGCACCCGGCGGTGTATCCACCTGAATCAGTGCCACGGCACTGCCGGTATCTTCGCGGCGACCCAGACGGAAATCACCGATATTGATACCCGCATCTGCTAGCACGGCACCGATGGCTGCAATCACACCCGGTTTATCTTCATTCTGGAAGTAAATCAGGTTACCAACCGGTGCAATTTCCACCTCACAGGTGTCGAGGTTCACCAGTCGAGGGCGAGAATCATCAAACAGGGTTCCGGCCACACTGCGCAGACCTTCATCACCGGTCACTTCGAGCCGGATCAGGGTGGAGAAATGATCGGAGGAATCGCTGGCTGATTCCTTCAACTCGATGCCGCGATCCCTGGCCAGCATACCGGCATTGACCGCATTGACCTCCTCCATGCTCTGGGAAAGAAGACCCTGCAACATGGCGTTGATCAACGGCTTACGATTCAGATTCGCCGCTTTACCTTCAAAACTGACATTCACTTTCGAATAACCCGGTTTCATGGTCTGGCCGATAAAGCTGCCCATACGTTCTGCCAGCAGCAGGTATGGAGAGAGCAGGCGCTGCTCATCCTGTGTCAATGAAGGTACATTCACGGCATTGGAGATGGTGCCATGTAGCAGGTAGTCGGACATCTGCTCGGCAATCTGCACTGCCACATTTTCCTGCGCTTCATCACTGCAGGCACCGATATGCGGCGTAAACGTGACATTATCCAGCTCAAACAGCGGATTTTCCCGCGCCGGCTCTTTCTCATACACATCGAGAGCTGCTGCTCTGAGGTGACCGGAGGCGCATGCTTCATACAGCGCCTTCTCATCAACAATGCCGCCACGCGCACAGTTGACCAGAATCGCACCTTTTTTCATGCGACCGAGCACTTCTGCATTGATCAGATTACGGGTTACATCCAGCAGAGGCACATGAATCGTAAGCACATCAACGATTTCGGCCAGTTGCATCACGGTCTCAACCTTGGTCACGCCCATGGCTGCTGCACGCTCGTCGGAAATAAACGGATCGTAGACATACACCGACATGTGCAGACCTTTCAAACGATCACAGACAATCGCGCCGATATTACCGGCACCGATCACACCGGCCTTTTTACCGGTCAACTCCATGCCCATGAAACTGGACTTTTCCCACTTGCCAGCACGCGTGGAGGCCGTGGCTTGGGGAATCTGTCTGGCTGCAGCGACAATATGCGCCACGGCCAGTTCAGCTGTGGTAATAGTGTTGCCGAACGGTGTATTCATCACCACCACACCGCGACGTGAACAGCCGGGCACATCAACATTGTCGACACCGATTCCGGCGCGACCAATCACTTTAACACGTTTGGCCGCATCGAGCAGATCACCCTTGAGTGTGGTCGAGGAGCGTACTGCGATGCCATCATAATCACCGGCTATGGCTAGTTTTTCTTCATCAGAGAGGCCAGGTTTATAATCCACCAGAATTCCGCGTGCCTTGAATACTTCAATGGCGCGCTGGCTCATCTTGTCTGCAATCCAAACCTTAGGCATAGTAGTTATCACTCCGAAAGAAGGGTTGTCACACCGACAACGGAGTGCGTGGGCACTCTATAGCCAGTGTTGTAAGGGTCAACTTATAGGATGTGCTGTAGCAGGGCAATCGCATTAAAATCATGAGCAGCCATTGGTTGCAAAAATGGTTATTTCGACAATAACAGATTAAATTTGGTTAAGACGGAGTGAGTGTTTCTTAGTCGAAATTTGTCTTCACGAATATAACAATTATCATTATAAAACAATGCTTTATACATCATTTTGTGGTAGCCTGACAACATGAAAACACTCACTATTCCAACCACATCCATCATCTCACATTTCTCATCTATTGAAGACCCACGCATTGAAAGACGGAAACGACACGAGCTCAAGGACATCTTTTTTATC
>MNWZ01000009.1 GCA_001871925.1 Zetaproteobacteria bacterium CG1_02_53_45 | reverse complement strand
TTCGCGGGCCTGTTGAATCGATTGCTCAATCTCTATGTTACTCATGGGGGAATCATAACACAGCTTTTCAACCCCGATTTTTTCGCCACATAATGGCAGCAGATCAATCTGAATATTTTACCGGTAGCCAATCGGGAAAAACCACATGAAAACAAGGTGGCGGCCATTGCAATGCCTTATGGCAGCACTCCCGGAGAAATAACTGCCGGAACCAAAAACAACAACTTTCCCCCGAAAAACCTGTCAAGATTTATTTTGCTGAATAGTTACCTTTTTCCTTATATTGATTTTCCCTCTGTGTCCTCTGTGGTGAAAAAAATGGAGTGGCTGCCGGAGTATGCTGATGAAAATGAAGCGCAGACAAAGCAATAACGGTTCCCCCTGATCGGAAAAACAGGAATAGATAATGCCTTTCCTCTGCGTCCTTTGCGTCCTCTGCGGTGAAAAATAGGGGGGAGTATTTGACAAGGGTTGAGTCGCACCGGAAACTTTCGCTTATGAATGCACAGGCGCTGCTTACGCAGCTTTACGACACACCCGAAACCGACATCCTGGAACAGATCAACGCACTGAAAGCCGAACTCGGCGATCAGGTGCTGATTCTGGGCCACCATTACCAGCGCGAAGAGGTCTTTGCCTTTGCCGATGTGACCGGCGATTCGCTGAAACTGTCGCAACAGGCGGCGGAAACCGATGCGCCCTATATCATTTTCTGCGGCGTGCATTTCATGGCTGAAACAGCCGACATTCTTACCGCTGATCATCAGGTCGTGCTGCTGCCTGATCTGGCCGCCGGCTGCTCCATGGCCGATATGGCCGATGACGAGCAGGTGGTTCGCTGCTGGACAGAGCTCGCCGAAGTGCTCAACCCGGACGAATGCGTTACACCGGTCACCTATATCAACTCCACCGCCTCACTGAAATCGTTCTGTGGCGAACATGGCGGCATTGTCTGCACCTCGGGCAATGCGCAACAGATCCTCGAATGGTCCTGGTCCAATCGTGAGAAGATTCTCTTCTTCCCCGATCAGCATCTGGGCGAAAACACGGCCGTTGCCATGGGTGTGCCCGATAGCGACATGATTATCTGGGACCCTGCCCTGCCACTGGGCGGCAATAGTCCGGAAGCGATTGGACGGGCAAAACTGATCCTCTGGAAAGGTTTCTGCTCGGTGCACCAGCTGTTCAAGCCCGAACATGCCGAGACCATGCGCCGCAACCATGCGGGTATCGAAATCCTCGCACATCCGGAATGTTCCCGCGCCGTCTGTGAAACGTCCGATTTTGTCGGTTCGACTGAAATGATCATCAAACATGTCGCCGCAGCTGAGCCGGGGGCATCCTTTGCCATTGCCACTGAACTGAATCTGGTCAACCGCCTGCGCATCCTGTTTCCGGATAAACCGATCTGGTTCCTCTCGCCAATGGTATGCATGTGCTCTACCATGTTCCGGACCGACCCCCAGCACCTCTGTGCTGCCTTGACCTCGATTCGTGACGGACAGATAACGAATCAGATCAAGGTGCCTCATGAGCAGAAGCGCTGGGCAAAACTGGCTCTGGAAAGGATGTTGAACCTTGCGTAACCGTTCTCTTTTATTATCACTACTGACACTGCTCTCCCTCGTGTTTGCCCTGCCTGCCCTCTCAACGGCACGCGCCATCGATGCTGTACAACAGGACATCGATACATTCAAACGCACCGGCGACCATATCTTTTCGCCGCAAACCATGCGCCGGGCCGAGCAATATCTGGGGGCGGCAAGGCTGGCTGCAGAACAGGGTAAAGATGATGATATACAGACGGCACTAACCGTTGCCGATGAAAAACTGGCCGAAGCAAAACGCACGGCCAGCGATATTCGCTCACAGTATCAGGAGCTGCTCGACTTGCGTGATGATGCGCAGCAGAGCGTGAAAATGATTGCCGCACCGGGGCAGGCCGAGAGCAGTGATTACTCTATTTCACTGCGTTTGCTCAACAAGGCCGACGAATCTTTCGATCAGGCTATTCAAACCCGCGAACGCGGCGACCTGAATCAGACACAGCAACTGTTCGATAGGGCTAAAAACGGCTATGCAGAGGCGCTCAACGCATCACTCCCACGCCTGTCTGAAATGGCAGCATCTGAAATCGGCGAAGCGGCTTCAGACGGCGCGCGCAAATATGCTCCGGTCACCTATCAGACAGCCAAAGACAGGCTGTCCGAAATTCGCGCTTATATCGACGGCATCAGCAATATCCCGCCGCATCACCCCGGCGAAGCACTGCAGCTGGGCCATGAAGCCAGATACCTGACCGAAAACATCAAAATCATGCGCAAGGATTACGGCAGCCATGAAGAGCTGGTACTGAAGTCAAAGGACTTCAACAGGCGCATGGCGACAGTGCTGGGGCTTGAACCCGGCAGCAACGCCCTGCTCTCCACCGTTTCCAACCGGGAACTGCTCAGCGCTGTGGAACAGTTGAAACAGGATATGGCTGCCGAACGGTTGGCCCACCAGCAACAGGTTGAAGATCTCAAAGCCCTGCATCAGGTAGAGCTGCAATCGCGTCTGACCGCCCAGACCGATGAGCTCAGACAGGCACAGCAGAGCCAGCTCGCCGACATGAAAGAGGCGTTCCGCGCCAAACTGGAGCGCGAGACCTATGAGAAAAAACGCCAGGAAAAACTGCTGGCACTGTTCAATAAAGGTGAAGCCGACATCCTGATCAATCTGGACGGTTCACTGCTGATACGTCTGGTCAGCCTGCAGTTCGACTCGTCCAAGAGTAAAATTGATACCCAGTATTACGATATGCTGGGCAGACTGAAAGCCGCACTGGATCTCTATAGCGAACGCAATGTACGCATTGAAGGCCATACCGATGATCAGGGCGAAGTGAAATCCAACCAGATCCTGTCGCTCAAGCGTGCAGAGGCCGTACGCGAGTACCTGATCGCAGCCAATGTCGATGGTGCCCGCCTGAAGGCACTTGGTTACGGCGAAGTACGTCCTATCGCCAGCAATGCATTCCCGCAGGGTCGTGCCATGAATCGCCGCATTGATATCGTGATCAATGCAGCGGCCCGGTAGGTCCGTCATAGCCTCTCCGGACTGCCATTGATGAATGCACTTGCCGGCCTGGAAGATCTTCCGGAAAACATTCGTGAGCATGTCATGCAGCTGGTCAAAATATATGAGCACGATTCCCCCTATAAGTCGGCCCTCATCATTGAGGCGCTGCGCCTGATTAGCGACGGTAACGACATTGCCGACATCAAGATGCTGGCCAAGATGCTGGCCGAGTTGCGCACCGGCCTGAATGTATTCCGTCCCTACCAGACGGTACGCAAGGTGAGCATTTTCGGCTCTGCCCGCACGGCTGCGCATCACCCGCGCTATATCCAGGCTATGAACTGTGCGGGTTTACTCAGGGACAAGGGGTTCATGGTCATTACCGGCGGTGGCGGCGGCATGATGGAGGCAGCCAACAAGGGGGCGGGAGAAACAAGTTCCTTTGCCATCAACATCAACCTGCCCATGGAGCAGCAGCCCAACCCGATTATGGAAGGCTCGCCGCGCCATTTTTACTGCCAGTATTTCTTCACCCGCAAACTGTTTTTCCTCAAGGAGAGCGACGCGGTGATTCTCACGCCGGGCGGTTTCGGCACACTCGACGAAGCCTTTGAAACACTGACCCTGCTGCAGACCGGGCGTAACCCGCCGGTGCCGGTTGTGCTGCTGGAAGCGCCGGGTGACGACTACTGGGGCCCATTCATGCATTCGTGGATGCGCCGTCTGGTCAAGGACGGACTGATTGATGCATCCGATGACAACCTGCTCTTTCACACCGACACCATCGAATCGGCTGTTTCCCATATCACCGATTTCTACCTGAATTATCACAGTTTCCGTTATGTCGGCACCTGCGTCCTGCTGCGCATCCTCAACCCGCTCTCTGCCGATGCCCTGTTAAGCCTGAATGCCGAATTCTCCGATGTGCTCAGTGAAGGCAAGATCGAGCAGGTCTTCCACTGGCCGAAATCGGATGACAAGTGTTATGCGCACCTGCCGCGCCTGCGTATGCACCTGGACCGCAATCGCATGAATGTGCTGCCACAGATTATCCGCCGCATGAACGGGCTATATCAGTCCGACCACAGCATGTAGCACCAGTGTGCATTTCGTCACATTTACGCTGACGGATTTATAGTAGCTTCGACACATACATATCCGCCATGTAGCTTGAACAGTCCTTTTCTTCTGTTTGGTCCTCTTAAGCGCATAGCGGATTTCTCAGGAAGATTGAGAAGAGAAACGTAGTTGAGGAGATTTTATGTATAAAAATATACTCGCAGCTTTGTTAGTGCTGATGATGGGCTCGGTCATGACAGGCTGTTATTTCGATCCATTGTATGACGGCGGTTACCGCAGTGGCCATCATGACAACGGTGGCCATGAGCGTGATAACAAACATGAGAGAAAACACAGAGACCACGACTAAATCATTCTAAGGAACCTCTGAAAAACTACATCCTTGTAGCTTTTCAGTACGCAAAGGCAAAAATGTGATTTTTCCTTTGCTCACAAAATCATGCGCTTCCAGCGCATGATTTTGACTCGCGGCATCGTGCCGTTCGCCTGAAGGCGGTGGAACCGTCCAATCCGGCTTTCCTGCCGGATTGTGGCAGGCCATCCATGGCCTGCACGGATGCTCTGAGCTTTTCAGAGCATCCCTAAAGCCCGGCCGTGTGTGATGAGGATCAACGGATCTTCCCTCACACACGGCATAAGCCTGTATCAATCCTTGTGCAAGGCTGCCGAATCAATATCGGTCAGTTGTTGGCGCAGTTGAGCCAGAGCCTTCTGGGTCTGATCCAGTTCTTTAAGTAAATTATCGCGCGTTGGCGGCTGACGCAACTCATTCAAACGCTCGGCTTTGGCTTCATCAAGATTGTTCAGCACCACGGCAATAAACAGATTGATGATCACAAACGTACCCATAATGACAAAGCTGACAAAGTAGATCCAGCTGTACGGATGCATCTCCATGGCTGTGTACATGATGTCGGTCCAGTCCTCCAGCGTCACAATACGGAACAGCGTTAACAGAGAGATGCCGATATTGTCCCAGTGCTGCGGATCATGGGCATGAAACAGTTGTTGCCCGGCTACGGCATAGATATAAAAGATCACACCCATCAGCAGCATGATATTGCCCATGCTCGGAATCGACTTCATCAGTGTGGCGACAATCAGGCGCAATTCCGGAATGGCGGAGATCAGACGCAGTACCCGCAATAAGCGCGCCATTCGTGCCAGCATGGCAAGGTCACCGGTGCTGGGAACCAGTGCCAATACAATGATGGTGAAATCAAAAACGTTCCAGCCATCTTTAAAATAGTCACCTGTTCTGGGTGCAACTGCAAATATTTTCAGGGCAGCTTCTGCAATAAAAACAAACAGCACCAGATTATTACCCCATCTGATCCAGTCGCCGTAGCCGGCCATGAGAGCATCGGATGTTTCCATGCCGATCAGCGCGGCACTCAGCAGAATAACCGCCACAATAAAATATTCGAAAACGCGATGTTGAACGATTTGCCGAACCATAAGTTTCATTTGATCTCTCCTGAAAATTTCCGGCGCATTTTGATCAGGAAGCGCAGGAAGGCAATATCCCGACATACCCCACAGGGCAATCGCATTAAAATCATGAGCAGCCATTGGTTGCAAAAATGGTTATTTCGACAATAACAGATTAAATTTGGTTAAGACGGAGTGAGTGTTTCTTAGTCGAAATTTGTCTTCACGAATATAACAATTATCATTATAAAACAATGCTTTATACATCATTTTGTGGTAACCTGACAACATGAAAACACTCACTATTCCAACCACATCCATCATCTCACATTTCTCATCTATTGAAGACCCACGCATTGAAAGACGGAAACGACACGAGCTCAAGGACATCTTTTTT
>MNWZ01000109.1 GCA_001871925.1 Zetaproteobacteria bacterium CG1_02_53_45 | reverse complement strand
GGTTACATCGTTCGGGCACATTGGGGTATTGAAAACAATCTGCATTGGGTGCTGGATTATGCTTTTGATGAAGATTCCAACCGTGCACGAAAAGGAAATAGCGCGGCAAATATGGCAGTGGTTCGGCATATTGCTTTGAATCTGATCAAAGCCGATACATCATCCAAAATCGGCATTAAGAATCGAAGGCTTAAAGCTGGATGGGATAATGATTATTTGGAAAAACTGCTAATGGGAAAGTAACAGTTTTAATGCGATTGCCCTGGGACACAATATGGAATCTCGACATCTGCGTCATGGACTTGCGAGTCCTGCATCAATACTTCAAACGGTACCAGAACATCCCCAGGTACTCATGCAGTCCGTCACCGCTTTCACCGAATACAGTCCAGCGCGGCAGATAACTGCGCAAATCGTAAGGCTCGCGCTCTACCACATAATAACAGGGAGCGGGAATCACCTGTAGCCCCTGCATCTCAAACACCCGCACTGATCGCGGCATATGCCAGGCCGTGGTCACCAGCACCACTTTACCTATGCCCTGTTTATGCAATAAAACTTTCAGATTGGCGGCATTTTCCCAGGTGTTAGCAGCCAGAGACTCAACACTGATCGAGCTTTCCGGCACCCCGAACTCGATCAGCCAGCGTTTCATCACCACACCTTCCGGCTCCGTGGTTGCAGAGAGTACAACGCCACCGCTGGTGAACACTTGCATACCACTCTGGCGGGCAAGTCTTGCCGCATACAGGGTCCTCATCATGGCATGATCCGACAAGCTGTCGATGCCGCCATATTCCGGCGCCTTTTCATACAGGCCGCCACCAAGCAGCACGATGGCCGTCTGGTCTGTTTCAAATCCGGATGCCATGGAAAGTGTCGGGTAGGCATTTTCCAGCGGGGAGAGGATCATATCCCGCACCGGCTCCGTCGATAACAGCCAGAAGGCTGCCATAGCGAGAAAGATCAGAGATCTCCCCCATAAGCGGCGGTAAAAAAGCAGCCCCAGCAGTGCGAGCAGGATCAGGCCACCGGGTGGCAACAGCAGTTGCGAGAGTGATTTGGTAAGTAACAGGCTCATGCGAGTGTGACCTGTTTCAAACCAGTTTCAGCAACCCTTTCATGACCATATCGGTTTGACTGACAATGCCGATCACGCGCCCGTCCTGCACAACCGGCGCACGTGAGAGTCCGAGGCGGGTAAACAGTCTGCCGGCATAGCGGATATCCATATCCGGATGCACAGTCACCGCAGGTTTGGTCATCACTTCATAGATACTGACCCGATCCGGAGAGCGATTGGCTGCCAGCACCTCGCGTGCAATGTCGGAAATCACCACGATACCGTATTCGTCAGCCTCATGCCGCTTGTCAACAATCAGACATTTGGTTTCCACATAACGCATCACTTCCAGCGCCTGACGTACGGTTGCAATACCCTCGACCAGATCGTAATTCTCTTTCATCACATCCTTGACGGTGACCAGTGTTGTTTGCTCACTCATAGCTTGTCCTCCACTTCATCCATCAGACACATAATCTGACCACCGAGACCGATGGCATCCTCAACATCGATCTGGAAGGCTACGCCTGATCCCGGTTTTTTTTCAAACCCG
This sequence comes from Zetaproteobacteria bacterium CG1_02_53_45, assembly GCA_001871925.1. Taxonomy (GTDB): domain Bacteria; phylum Pseudomonadota; class Zetaproteobacteria; order Mariprofundales; family Mariprofundaceae; genus Mariprofundus. The sequence continues at coordinate 6,122 of MNWZ01000109.1, read as the reverse complement.
GCCTCTTCGGCAATGCGTTCGAGAATTTTGCGGCTCAAGTGCTCTTCCACCACAAACATCACCATATCCCGCTGCGATTCCAGCGTCAGCCCGAAAAACGTTTTTTTCGGGTTCAATCCTTCGCCACGCGCATCGCCCACTATCGTTGCACCTGTCGCACCGGCTTCACGCGCAGCCATCATAATCTGATCCGTCTTTGTATCTTCCACCAACGCTATCAACAGTTTAAATCGCATCACTTTCCTCCCTGTATTGATTCAGGGCATCCATGCCCTTCACCCGATGGGCGAGCTAAAGCTCGTCCAATCCGGCTCCTGCCGGATTGTGATTCAGGGCATCCATGCCCTTCACCCGATGGGCGAGCTAAAGCTCGTCCAATCCGGCTCCTGCCGGATTGTGATTCAGGGCATCCATGCCCTTCACCCGATGGGCGAGCTAAAGCTCGTCCAATTCCGCTGTCCTGCGGAATTGTGCCCGCCGTTTTTCAAGCCAGCGAATAACCTGGGCATAACCCATCACACTCATAATCGGAAAAACACTGGCAAATGCAATCAGGCCGAAGCCGTCAATCAACGGGCTCCTGCCCGGAATTGTTGCTGCCAGGCCAAGCCCGAGGGCTGCCAGCAGCGGTACCGTCACGGTCGATGTGGTCACCCCGCCGGAATCATAGGCCAGCGGAATGATCATCGATGGCGCTCTGAAGGTCTGGGCAATCACGATGATGTAAGCCACGACAATATAGAGCCAGAGGTCGGTACCTGTGACAATGCGGTAGCAGCCGATCGATACACCGATGGCCACACCGAGAGATACGGCCAGGCGCAAACCCCAGGCGGACACTGCACCACCGGAAACCTGTTCCGCCTTCATGCCTACGGCAATCAGGGAGGGTTCCGCCAGTGTCGTAGCCAGCCCTATGGCAAAGGCAAAGGCGTAAACCCAGAGATAATCATCCCATCGTACCGTTTGAATCGTTGTGATGCCCTGCGCATAGAGCTCGCTGTAGACAAAGGCTGGATTGGTCAGCTGCGATGCCATCAGCTCACCGAGTGGAAAAATCGCCTCCTGCAAGCCCATCAGGAAAAACGCCAGACCAATCAGCACATAGACAAAGCCGCGTATCACCCGCCAGACATTGGCGATTTTCTGACGCAGCACCAGCAGCTGAAAACCGACGAGTACGGCCGTAATCGGCAGAACATCGCGCATCGTGCTGACAAAGGTGTCGCTAAACATTTCCAACATACTCATAACATCAGCATGCCATAGAGCATCACAAAGATCATCGGCACCAGTGAGGCAAAGGCAATCAACCCGAAACCGTCGAGCATCGGATTACGGCCGCGAATCGATGACGCCAGACCCACACCCAGCGCCGTCACCAGCGGTACGGTAATGGTGGATGTCGTCACACCGCCGGAATCGTAGGCAATACCGATAATTTCCTGCGGTGCAAACCAGGTCATGGCCACCACCAGAAAATAGCCGCCGATAATGCAGAAGTGCAACGGCCAGCCGACAAGGATTCTCAAGACACCGAGTACTATAGCTGTACCGACCGAGAGGGCCACCGTCATACGCAGGCCAAAGGCATAATCACTCATGGCCTCTGCTGTTGTTTCAATCAGGCCACCCTGAGCAGCAACCTCGGCAGCCTTGCCGGCAACGGCAATCAGGGCGGGCTCGGCTACTGTCGTGGCAAATCCGAGCAGGAAGGCAAACAGTAGCAGCCAGAATATATTACCCTTTTTGGCAAAAGCATGCGCCATACCCTCACCCATCGGGAACAGCCCGATTTCAAGACCGCGCACAAACAGCGCCAGTCCGACGAGAACAAACACCATGCCAACCAGCATCTCTTCCATATTGGGAATCGGCTGCTTTAGCACGAAGCCCTGAAAGAACAGAATCACCAGAATAATCGGGGCCAGGTCACGCAACGCCTCCAGCAAAGGACGGGTCACTTTAAATAAACCATTCAGGCTGATCACCTGAACTTCCTCCCAGTGGGTAACATGATACTCCTGAAGTGTTGATATGAATTTCGGATGCAACGCAAGACGTTCTTCGCAGTTTATAGCAGTAGCAAAAGTGCTGCAATGCAGGGTTGCGGAATCTCAATATTTACATCCGATATGCAATGATGGCTGAAATCATTTGAAGGCAGCGATGCATTGCGTAGCATGGCTGCACTATGAATATTGCCGTCGCCATACTTGGAGCCACCGGATATACCGGTGCAGAGCTGATCAGGCTCATTGATTCACACCCGCATTTTGAAGTCGCGCATCTTGCTGCCCATTCGCAGGCCGGCAAACTGGCCGGCGATGTGCTCCCCGGTTGCGCCGGCGAGATTGCCGCCATGACACTGGCATCAGCCGATGCCGCCTTGCCCGAAGAAGTGCAACTGGTCTTTACCGCCCTGCCGCACGGTGCCGCGGCAACCAGTGTGTTTGCAGCGCTTGAAGCCGGCAAAAAGGTGGTCGACCTCTCCGCCGACTTCCGTCATAAAACCCACGCCACCTATAAAGCAGCCTATGGCGCCGATCATCCGCATGCGGAACTGTTTGATGAAGCGGTCTACGGCCTGACTGAGTATGCCCGCCATGATGTTGCCGGGGCACGGCTGGTCGCCAATCCCGGCTGTTATCCCACCTCAACGTTATTACCGTTGATTCCGCTGCTCAAAGCAGGCGTTGTAGATACCACCTCCATCATCGTGGATTCCAAATCCGGCACATCCGGTGCCGGCCGCAGTGCCAAAACCGACCTGCTCTACTGTGAAATCAATGAATCGGTCAAAGCATACGGTTTTCCGCGCCACAGACATGCATGGGAGATGGAAGAGTGGGCCAGGGGTTTTGCTGACGCCGACACCAGAATCAGGTTTGTTCCCCATATCCTGCCCATGAATCGGGGTATGCTGACCACCATGCATTTGAGCGGCCGCGATACAGACAAATGGCTGGATATATTGATCAAGGCCTATGCCGATGAGCCGTTTGTGAAGGTACTCAAGCAGGGTGCGATGCCATCGACTGCCGGTGTTTCAGGCAGCAATCGCTGTGATATCGGTGTCTGTGCACTGAGCGACCATGAAGTGGTGGTGGTCAGCTGTATCGACAACCTGCTTAAAGGGGCTGCCGGCCAGGCTATCCAGAATGCCAACCTGATGTTCGGCTTCGATGAAACGACCGGACTTGCCAGACATGCTCTCTGGCCATAAGCCAAGCTAATTCGTGATTTCTCCTGTAGAAGCACTGATCAAGCCGCTTCGGATAAGCATCGATAAGGGCCCGGATATCCCGCAACGCGTTTATAGCATACGACCTGTCGTGATAATCATCGTCACGTTGTCTCTACTATTGGGCGCGGCTATGGCCGGCCGTTCATTTGCGCCACAGCAGAAACATACCACGCTGCTCCCCCAACTTGCCCAGCTTCAACATGAACAGAAACAACTTAGTGGCAAACTGTCGGAAACCGAAGCCCTGCTCTCACTGCGCGATGGTCAGATCGAAGGCTTGAAGCAGGAGATGCAACTCCAGCGTAATGAAAAGGTCTCCCTGTTGCAACGGCTGGAAGTGTTTGACGATGTATTGGCAGCCAGAAAGATACAGGGTGTTCACTTTCTCCGGCCCCAGTTTATCTGGAAAGAAAATAACCTGATCAGCTACAAGCTGATTCTGGTCAAAGGTGACAACTATCCGCGCTGGATTATCGGCCATCTGAAATTCTCTGTGACCGATAGCAATGGCAATGTCCTGTTTCTGAGCAATGAAAAGGGCAAGGATAGTTATAAAATTGAAATGACATCCCAGGAATTTATCGAAGATACGCTGGTGTGGACACAACAGTGGCAGCCGGAACGCCTGACCGTTACCCTGATCAATCATGAAGGGAGAGAAACAGGCAGTATCGAAGTCCCGATTTCCACCACCGGTTCCCGGCAAAGCGATCTGCCAAAGGAGCAAAAGCCATGATCAAATCATACCTGCACTGGTTTCCTGAAATCGCCGAATCGGCATTTATCGCCGAATCCGCCGATGTCATGGGGCGTGTCAAAATCGGCACCGACTCCAGCATCTGGTATCAGTCCGTACTGCGCGGTGATGTGCATGATATTGAAATCGGTGATCGTTCCAACATTCAGGATCGCTGCGTACTGCATACCAGCACCAATGTTTCGCCCTGTATTGTCGGCAATGATGTCACCATCGGCCATGGTGTAATCCTGCACGGCTGTGAGGTGCAGGATTTCTGTCTGGTCGGCATGGGCTCGATCATCATGGATCAGGCGGTCCTCCAGGAAGGTTGTTTTCTGGCGGCAGGGTCGCTGGTCACTGAGCGCAAGGTATTAAGAGGCGGTTATCTCTATGCAGGCTCACCTGCCAAAGAGCGGCGTGAACTGACTGCAGAAGAAAAAATCTTTCTCAAGCGCTCAGCCGCCCACTACGTTGAAGTGGCCAGAAACCACAAAGCAGGCTGAGATGTCCTATGCCTCTATCGACAGCGGCTCCAACACTTTTCGTCTGCTGATTGCAGAACCCTCATCCCGATCAAAGCCTTGGCACATCGTTCATTATGGCCACTGCATCACCCGTCTCGGTGAAGGACTGCATCACACCGGCCAACTTTCGGAAGCAGGCATGTTGCGCGCCATTGCTGCCTACAGGGAGTTTGCCGAGGCACTGGCAACATATGATGTGAAACCGGAGCATACGCTGGCCTGCGCTACGGCTGCGGTTCGTGAGGCTTCAAACGGCGCTGAATTTGTGGCCCGCGTTAAACAGGAAACCGGTATTCAGATTCAGATTATTGATGGTGACACGGAAGCTGCATGGTCACTGAAAGGCGCCTGTGCCGTGCTCGATGAAGAGATCGCCAGCGACATGTTGCTCTTTGATATCGGTGGCGGCAGTACCGAGTTCATTCGTGCCCGTGGCGCAACACAGCGGGATGCCATCAGCCGCAAACTCGGCGTGGTCAAACTGTTCGAGGCTCACCTGCACTCCGACCCGCCATCACCCGATGACTACCGGGCCGTGATGGCTGCTGCAGATGAACATCTGGCAGTGGTAGAAAACAGCTGGCCTGACCGCAAGCCGCCCCGATATATGGTGGGCACTGCCGGAACCGTAACCACACTCGCTGCCACAGAGTTGGGGCTCACGGCCTATGATGCGGAGAAGATTAACAACCACCGCATGAGCAGGGCTTCCTTTTTTGCCCTGCGCGACCGCCTGCTTGCACTGACGCAGGAGCAGCTGGCTGCCATCCCCAACATCGAAGCCGGACGCGCCGACCTGATTATTGCCGGACTCGCCATCATCGAGGCGATGATGTTACGCTGGAATTATGATGAACTGGTGGCAGTGGATGCCAGTCTGCTCGAAGGCATCTGGCTCAAGGCCAGTGAGCATAAAACCTGAATCACCGGATATGGTTTACCGGCTTCCATGCCGCCCTACCCTGTTATAAATAGTCCAGATCGATATCCCAGAACCTCAGGTTATGATCGCTGCTTGCCGATACGGCAAACCAGCCGTCAGGGCTGAAAGAGACGGAGGTAACATGGTTGGTGTGACCACCGAATGTACGCAGCGCTTTGCCCGTTGCCACATCCCACATCTTAAGCGTTGCATCCCAGCTGCCGGACAAGGCGAACCTTCCATCGGGACTGAACGTTACTGAACTGACCAGCCCTGTATGGCCGCCGAATGTGCGCAGCTCTTGACCTGATGCAACGTCCCACAGCCTGGCTGTTTTATCCCAGCTGCCGGACAATACAGACAAACCGTCAGGACTGAAGGCAAGTAAGCGTCAAAGGAAGGGTTTAACGCTTCCACCTATGCCAATTTCAGCTTCTGAACATCAAAATTATGTGGCAGCAGGGCCCGGCGTTCATCATCGGTGGTGCAGCGAGGCAGCTCCTCCAGCACAAATGTCAGCCATTCGTTCAGCGGCAGCTCATTGGCCTTGGCCGACTGCAGCAGTGAGTAGATAACAGCGCTGGCCGTGGCGCCGGGTGCAGTGTTGCAAAACAACCAGTTCTTGCGGCCGATGACAAATGGCTTAATGAAACGTTCTGCGGCATTGTTGTCGATCTCAAGACGCCCGTC
>MNWZ01000118.1 GCA_001871925.1 Zetaproteobacteria bacterium CG1_02_53_45 | reverse complement strand
CCAAAACGGCAACGAACCCGAAATTTAAACCAACTGAGCCTGATCAATGCTTAACCGGACAGCAGTGTCATGCAGCGAAGAAACATCCTCGAATTAGTGATGAAACTTTCGCCCCTGCCAAAACGGCAACGAACCCGAAATTTAAACCAACTGAGCCTGATCAATGCTTAACCGGACAGCAGTGAGCTGGCATTATCAATTTGTGACGGCTGTTGAGTATTCCCTATGCGAAACTTTGCGTACTCTGCGGTAAAACAGATTAAAGTGAGACTGTGATGCTATGGGCTGCGGCTACGGCTTTTTGACGGGCTTCCTCTACGCTGCCACCACGAGCAAGCGTCACTGCCATGCGGCGTTTGCCGTGTACTTCGGGTTTGCCGAACAGGCGGATTTGCGTATCCGGTTCAGCCAGAGCCTGCTCCAGATTGCCGAAAGCGACCTGCGTGGAATCACCTTCGACGACCAGCGGGCATGAGGCTGCCGGGCCATGCTGACGAATATTGGGAATCGGTAAACCCAGGATCGCGCGCGCATGCAGGGCAAATTCGGAGATATCCTGTGAAATCAGTGTGACCAGTCCGGTATCATGCGGACGCGGTGATACCTCGCTGAAGATCGCCTCATCACCCTTGATAAACAGCTCTACCCCGAACAGACCGTAACCGCCCAGAGCATCCGTCACTTTGCCGGCAATATGTTGGGCCGCTGCCAGTGCTGCAGCAGACATGGCCTGCGGCTGCCATGATTCGCGGTAGTCGCCATCGACCTGCAGATGGCCGATGGGCTGGCAGAACGATGTGCCGTCGGGGTGGCGAACGGTGAGCATGGTGATTTCGTAATCAAAATCGATAAAACCTTCGACGATCACCTTGCCCTTGCCTGCCCTGCCACCCTCCTGTGCATAAGCCCAGGCTTTCTCAATTGTGGCGGCTTCGCGGATCACCGACTGTCCTTTACCAGATGAGCTCATGATCGGTTTCACCACGCAGGGCAAACCGATCTGTTCAACAGCCGCCTCAAACTCATCCTGCGTGGCGGCGAAGCGGTAAGGCGATGTTGCCAGTCCCAGCGTTTCTGCAGCAAGACAGCGTATACCTTCACGGTTCATGGTCAGTTGCGTGGCACGGGCGGTCGGAATCACGTTGAAGCCCTCACCCTCCAGTTCGGCCAGCGTACCGGTGGCAATGGCTTCCACTTCCGGCACGATCAGATTCGGTTTTTCGGCCTCGATCAGGTTACGCAAGGCCGCCCCATCAAGCATATTGATCACATGTGAGCGATGGGCCACCTGCATGGCCGGCGCATGGGCATAACTGTCGACGGCAATGACTTCGACACCGAGGCGCTGCAGCTCAATGGCCACCTCTTTACCCAGTTCACCGGAACCGAGCAACATCACTTTTGTTGCCGACGGGGAGAGTGGTGTACCTATCTGAATCTGTGCCATGAAAACCTCCGGAGTGCCTCGGATACGTACTTTATCGTATTGCAGGCAGGAATCTACACGGTGAGTGCAGAGTTATTTTGTAACTTCTCCCGGGGTTGATGCCGGAGTGCTGCTCTGTTCGGGTCGCAACCTGACCAGTATCAGGTCCTGACGGGCATACAACCCGTGCACGCGATTAAGCTCATCCAGACGCGCGGTGACTTCAGCTGACAGTTGATCCATATCGCGTTGCGGGATCACCGCAACACCGTCATTCTCCAGCCAGGATATAAGCTCCGGCGGATCATACAGTACCGGCAACGTATTATTGCCGTGATAATAAAGCAACGACTCTTGGAAGAAGCGGTAACCGGCCAGTTTGCCTTTTGCAAAACCGGCAGCAGTAGCACTTTCTGCCAGCGTCCGGCTCGCCTTATGACTGTCAAAACCGGGCAGAACCCAGCCTGCCAGCATCAACACCATCACCATCATGCCCGCAGTCAACGACTGGAACATCAGTTGCCGTCGCTGCCATGCCACCACGGTAGCGATCAACAGCGGCAAAAAGCTCAGTGCGTAAGGCCAGTCGCCCGGCCATTGGCGTTGCAGTGCAATGCCGCCGCCGATCAGCAGAATGAATGAAAGCACTCCGGCCGCCCATAACAGGTAACGCTCAACACTCTGGCGCGCCGTATCACGCAACCACATCGCCATAAACAGCATCAGTGCCGGAAATACCGGCAGCATATAGTTGGGCAACTGGGTGCGGGCGATGGTGAAAAAGATGAAAAATACGGCAATCCAGCTGATCAGGAAGGCGCGCAGCGGTTGCTCTTTCAAGCGCGCCGGACGCCATGGCCCATGCATCAGTGCCCCGATCAGCACACCGGTCCACGGAAACACGCCCAGCAACAGGGTCAGCAGGTAAAATCCGGGAAAACCGCGATGCCCTTCCATCGGTGCGAGGAAGCGCCCGACGTTATCCTTGAGCAGGAATCGCTGCACCCATTCACCATCGGTTTGTATCCAGACCGCTATATACCACGGCAGAGCCAGAGCCAGCGCAAGCATGACGCCGCGCCATGGGTGAAACTCGCGCCAGCGGGAGAAGTTGCCTGTCAGCAGCAACCAGGCAAACAGAACCATGCCCGGCATGGCAAGCGACACAGGGCCCTTGGCCAGCATGGCAAGGCCAAAACAGGCATAGGCCAGCCAGAGCATCTTTTTCGGCCGGAACGCCTCAACACAATAGGTCATGCCGGCCAGCAGGCCTGTGCAGAGGGTGAGTAGAAATACGGCATCCGGTGAAGCGGCACGGCCGATGACAACCATATGCAGACTGGTAATGAACATCAGTCCGGCCAGCAGGCCGTATTTTACGCCGATCAGACGACGTCCGAAATATGTTACGACCAGCGTCAGCAGGGTGATACATATGGCCGATGGCAGACGGGCTGAAAATTCACTGACACCGAACAGACTGTAGGAGGAGAGCATCAACCAGTAGGTCAGAATTGGTTTGCCGCTGCGCAACTCGCCATTGAACATCGGCACCAGCCAGTTGGATGCCTCGAGCATTTCACGGCCACAGCTGGCATTGATCGGTTCATCAATATCCCAGAACGTGTGTCCGCCCAGCATAAACAGTAACTGGACAGCAGCCAGACCGATTAGCCAGAGCCAGGGGCGCTCAATAATCTGTTTGGCAAGTCCTGTCATCATTGGTTGATGATAATGACAAAGGTCGGTGTGAGCCAGTCCAGACCGCTTCGAATCGTGCGTTTGATCAGAATATAAGGAAAATAACCATAGATATCAGCACCCGGAGCAATATTCCGGATATCTTTCAGCCCGAAGAAGTGAATATGGTCGTCACGCTGCAAACGCTGCGGCGGCAGTCCGAACAGGGCGAAGAGCCGGAAAAACCAGGCGCGACTGTTGGGCGTGGTCATAATAATCCTGCCGCCACTGCGCGTGATACGGCGGAATTCGTCAATACAGTGTTGGGGGTTTTCCAGATGTTCGATCACTTCGGAACACCAGACCAGGTCGAACTGGCCATCAGCAAACGGCAATGGCTGATTGGCATCACCTTCATACACTCATGAAATTGCGGTTCAACATCAACAGAGGTCACCGTGTAGCCGCGCTGGCGAAGCAGGCGGGTCTGTTCACCCATACGCGCGCCGACATCCAGTGCGGTTTTCCCCTGCCCCGGCATCACGTGCCGCAGGGCAATCTGCTTGCCCTCGGTTATATCAGCAACGGATTCCTGCCCCAGATCGATGGGGATTTTTTTCAGCTTGTTTATCAACGTTGAAATCATGTCTGCTCCATGCATGCAATCCTGCTCTGTGACCCATCTTCCCTTTATGATTTCCTATATCTCAGGGATGATGCAGCAGCCTTCATATTGCCTGCCCGTCAAATCGCGGCGCACACTAAGGAGGCAGCCGGTTTAATGCCAGCCATCTAAATGTAGGGGTATATACGTCGAAAAAAACGCAGTATATTTGGAGCAGCCAGCTGTGCATGATGCATCCTACGCCGGACTGCTGCTGTCAGGCATATTGTTATCGGAACTCAGGAAAATGGAAAAGCTGTGCCCTGCCGGACAGTTGTTTTGATGCGTTTATAAAACCTGCATAAGCCCGGTTACACGCTTGCGATTCACGCCAAAGTCGGAGCGTCCCACGCGCGAAGCCGAACGGATATGAATCAGGCCATTGCCTGCATCCAGGCGCAGCTCAACATCATCGACATAGCGGAACACCGGCGTGGTGAATGTGGCGTGCAGGTAAACCCCGTCATCCTGCACAATCACCCCGCCCTGCTCCGTGATAACCTGCTTCATTCGCTCCCAGCTGACCGCGGAGAGTTTGATCGGGGCGATGGCATGCTCCGCACTGGCCTGACTGTGGTCTTCACTGCAGACACAGTTGGGCGAAGCCGGGCAGTTGCGCAGCAAGCCCTGCTGCAACCCCAGATTTTCAGGTGTTTTGTGCGACTGCATCGCCATGGTGATATATGCAATCAGGCCAACCAGCAGTAACAGTGCGACGATCATCAAAAACCATTTCATTGTTTCAACACTCCAATCTCAGCATGCATAACATTTCCCGTTCAGACTGTGCTGCCAGCATCAGGTTCAGCCAGCAGATGCTTCGCCACCTTTGCACCCTGTGCCAGCCTGGCGGCACGTTTACGCTGCCTCGCCTCTGGCAGTGACATGCCCAGATGCGCCACACCGCGCTCTTTGGCCAGGCGGGTCTGCTTTTTCCTTTCCTCAAGACGACTGCGCTTGTCAGCTGTCAAAACATCATGGCAGCGTTCACAGCAGACGCCCTCTTCATAATGTTCAGACTGCTTGTCGGCTTCAGCCAATGGCCAGCGGCAACCACGGCAGAGTTCGTAGTCACCCTCTTCCAGCGCATGTTTGACGGTCACCCGGTCATCGAAGACGAAACACTCGCCCTGCCACAAACTCTCATCTTCAGGCACCTCTTCGAGATATTTCAGAATGCCGCCTTTGAGATGAAACACCTCTTCATAACCCTGCTGCAACATATAGGCTGAGGCTTTTTCACAGCGGATACCGCCGGTACAGAACATCGCCACTTTTTTATGTTTCTGCGGATCGCAATGGGCCTGCACATATGCAGGAAACTGGCGGAAAGCGGTCGTATTCGGATCCAGCGCACCCTTGAAGGTGCCGATTTCATATTCGTAATGATTGCGCGTATCAATCACCAGCACATCAGGATCAGCGATCACGGCATTCCACGCTTGCGGCTCCACATAGGTACCCACACAGACAGTCGGTGACACCCCTTCCACGCCGAGCGTGACGATCTCCTTTTTCAGTTTCACCTTCATGCGATAAAACGGCCATGTCGTGGCCGTCGACTCTTTATGTTCGAGTCCCTGCAGGCGCGCGTCACTGCGCAAATGAACAAGCAGCGCATCGATATTTTCACGAGAACCTGCCACCGTGCCATTGATGCCTTCGTCGGCCAGCAACAGTGAGCCCTTAATGCCGTGTTCGATACAAAACTGCTGCAGCGGTTCACGCATGGACCGGTAATCATCCAGCGTGGCAAAGTGATAGAGTGCGGCAACGATGATTTTCAAGTGTTCTCCGGGTGACTGTTTAAAGATGCGTGAATGCGAAGCCTGCGTTCAGGAGCGGTGTAAACAACCCTCTCTAGAGCCTCTTGCAAAAGTCTTCAAACCTGCTGAATTCAGCCTTTGAGAAGAGGCGAAAAAACTCCCTTCTGGTAGGGTAAGTCATCGACGACAACCAAACCAGAAAGGAGATCAAAGATGAATCATCTTCGAGAGGGATTATCACAGAGCTGGCTAATAATTCAAGGATCGCTGTTTCCATGGCTAGAGGAAGAGCTTGGACCGCTGACTGAGAAGCAGCAGCAATTTGTGACCATCCTTGAACTTATCCGGATTGAAGAGCATCTGAATGATTACTCTGGCGGCATGGGTCGCCCA
>MNWZ01000128.1 GCA_001871925.1 Zetaproteobacteria bacterium CG1_02_53_45 | reverse complement strand
GGTTACATCGTTCGGGCACATTGGGGTATTGAAAACAATCTGCATTGGGTGCTGGATTATGCTTTTGATGAAGATTCCAACCGTGCACGAAAAGGAAATAGCGCGGCAAATATGGCAGTGGTTCGGCATATTGCTTTGAATCTGATCAAAGCCGATACATCATCCAAAATCGGCATTAAGAATCGAAGGCTTAAAGCTGGATGGGATAATGATTATTTGGAAAAACTGCTAATGGGAAAGTAACAGTTTTAATGCGATTGCCCTGGTAATCCTGAGGCGATGCTGGTTTATTGGCTTGCAGTCAGAAATCTGCGTTTGCCCCCGGCATCAAGATGCGTATTCGACTGCTTGGTCCTGTTTCCTGTTAGAGCAGGTGAGGCATTACATTTCAGTAATGCTGATGAGCACCGTATCGTCTTCGATGAAGCGGGGCGTATTGACCTTCACGTTATAAACGCGCTCCATATTGTATATATCAATAATCTGGCGCCTGATATCCTTGAATTCGGAGCTGGTTTTTTCAGAACCATAGTAGTCTCTCAAGCTCAGCAGGATAGTGTCCGTAGAGACGCGTTTATTGCCTTTGACTTCAAAGCTGTTGATGGTGAAAGAGTTGGCTGCAACAGCCATGATCGGTTGATATTTTGCTGCGTGGCTCCGGATTGAGTGGTTCTTTTCAGCAACCAAAGCAGTGGTTTTGGCACTCTGTCCGGATGTTGCTGGCTCTAAGGCAATCAGATAGTCAATTGCAGGTTTCTGCTTGAATTTAGCAGCCTCATTGGCCAGCAGTTTGCTCTCTATGCCGACACGTTGTTTCAGGGCAGCCATTTCCAGCTGTCGGATTTCGATATCTCTTGTGATGGTTTGTGCGGTTAGTGCGCAATAGACCCAGCCACTCTGACCGGCTTTGCGGATGATAAAGACATTCTCTTCACGGCCTGCACGTTTGACGGTATCAAGCGCATTGGCAAAACTGGAGAAGGTGCCCAGTGAGCCCAGCAACTGTGTGTCGGGCAGCGTGTTTACACCCTGTTGCCAGATACTCAATGCAGCGGAACTGTCCTGTTGCTGAATCTGCTGCCAGCCGGCATCGGCCCACGACAGGACGGCCCGTTCGGCATGAGCGGCGAACGGCAAACAAAAACTCAGCAGGCTAATCCAGCATAAATGTAGCGGCTTCACAGTATCTCCAACACCGGTTATTCAATATGATCAGCTCTCTCTACGCAAGACGGGTGCCAGAAAAACATCCGATTGGCCGAATTGGAAATAAAACGCTGCCCCTCCGGAAGGAGGGGCAGCGTGGTCTGTTACTGGGTCAGCAGTGCATTCATCTTGCGTACAAAACCGGCCGGATCATCGGGCAGGGCACCTTCAGCCAGCACGGCCTGATCGAACAGGATGCTGGAGAAGTCGCTGATTTTGTCTTTCGAACGCATTTTTGCCAGACGCTGAATCAGTTCATGATCCGGGTTGATTTCCAGAATCGGTTTCATGTCCGGCACATCCTGGCCGGCCTGCTTGAGGATGCGCTCAAGATTGGAGCTCATATCAAACTTGTCTGTTACCAGACATGCCGGAGACTCAGTCAGACGGTCTGTGATGCGCACGTCTTTCACTTTGCCGCCCAGTGCTTCCCTGATCTTCTCCACAGCAGGCTCTGCTGCTTTGGCTTTCTCTTCATGGACCTTCTTCTCTTCTTCAGCCTCTTCAGCGTTGGCAGCGATGTTGGAGAGATCCAGTTCGCCTTTGGATATCGACAGTAATTTCTTGCCTTCGAATTCATGCAGATGGCTGGTCAACCATTCATCAATGCGGTCATGCAGCAGTACCACTTCGATACCTTTTTTGCGGAACACTTCCAGATGCGGGCTGTGCTTGGCGGCAGGCAGTGATTCAGCCGTGATGTAGTAGATTGTATCCTGGCCTTCCTTCATGCGGGAGACATAATCCGCCAGTGAAACGGTCTGTTCATCCGTTTCAGTCGTGGCAAAGCGCAGCAGGGAGGCAATCTTGTCGCGGTTGGCAGCATCTTCGATCACACCTTCCTTGATGCAGTTGCCGAACTCGGACCAGAATGTGGCATAGTCTTCCGCTTCATCGCATGCCATCTCTTCGAGCATAGCGATTACGCGCTTGGTCGCGCCTTTCTTCATCGCATCCATGGCCGGGCTCTTCTGCAGGATTTCACGCGATACATTCAGCGGCAGGTCATTGGTGTCCATGACGCCGCGCACAAAACGCAGGTAGCGTGGCAGCAATTCTTCATTGGCTTCCATGATGAATACGCGGCGCACATAAAGTTTGACGCCATGTTTGGCCTCCATCTGCCAGAGATCGAATGGCGCCCGTTTTGGCAGGTAGAGCAGCAGTGAATACTCATATTTGCCTTCCAGCTTCTGGTGCAGGCGTGCCAGCGGATCTTCAAAATCATGGCCGATATGTTTGTAGAAGTTGTTGTACTCCTCGTCGGTAAGTTCCGATTTCGGACGCGTCCACAGGGCGGAGGCCTGATTTACTGTTTCAACTTCAGCCTGTTGGACCTCTTCATCCTCTTCTGTCGCGACAGGTGCGCCCAACATGCGGATCGGGAAAGGGATATGGTCGGCATATTTATGGATGATGGATTTCAGTTTCCAGTCATCGAGGTATTCACCGGCCTCTTCGCGCAGGTGCAGAATGATTTCTGTGCCGCGCGTCTCTTTTTCCACGGTTTCGAGGTCATACTCGCCGTCACCTTTGGATACCCAGCGCACGCCATGTTCTTTTTCAACACCGGCACGGCGTGTGGTCAAGGTGACTTTGTCGGCCACGAGGAAAGAGGAATAGAAACCGACACCGAACTGGCCGATCAGATGGGCATCCTTGGCCGAGTCACCGGTCAGCTGACCGAAAAACTCCTTGGTGCCGGAGCGGGCGATGGTGCCGATATTGCTGATCACCTCATCGCGATTCATGCCGATGCCGTTATCGCGGATGGTGATAGTGCGGTTTTCCTTATCGATAGCGATAAATACGTTCAGATCGGAGTCACCCTCAAACAGGGCATCATCGGTTGTGGCTTCAAAGCGCAGTTTGTCGGCAGCATCAGATGCGTTTGAGATCAATTCACGCAGGAAGATCTCTTTGTTCGAGTAAAGCGAGTGGATCATCAGATCCAGCAGCTGTTTTACTTCCGTCTGAAAGGCACGGGTCTCTTTTGTTGCAGTCATGTGTTCTCCTCAAAATGAATCAAAATCAAAAGCTTTCACCGCAGAGTACACAGAGGTACGCAGAGGGAAGGCATGTCATGCTGTTGTAGCACTGTAGTTACTGTGAAGTGAATAGATAGGGACGGGCCTAACCATTTTCAAGGGTGTGACGGACAATTTTCCACTGTTCCAGTTTTTGTGACCGGTTCATGCCGGCATTGGCCGGGCTGGTGGAGGGTAACAGATGCGTTGCTAGCTGCCTGAATTCCGATGTCAGATTCGGCTGTACGAGCTTGCGATACAGCTCTTCAGCCTTGCGCCCGTTAAAAAAGATGGCGTGGATTTTTCGATGTCTTTGAAAAAATGTTTCAAAATCATTGGCAACCACGGTTTCCAGTTCAATCGCACTATCCATGCTGCCCGGACGTACGCACTGAAAAGCCACATCCCACAGGGCAACATCTGCCTCACGCAGCTGTGTAAGCCGTAGTTTGTAATCAAGCTCTGAATTAAAGCCGAACAGCTCCCCCATTATTGGCCAGAACCCGTTCCGTGGGTGTCCGTAATACTCTGCCTTTTTCAGCGATTTTCGGCTTGGCATGGAGCCAAGGATGAGAACCCTGGCATCAGGGTTGGCCGCGCAGGGGAATCCAGTGTCATACATGAGCCAAGCGTTACAGCGAATGTCATCTGCTGCAAGATAATGGGACGATTTCATGTCGACTCAATAGAAAAAAAGGCCCCGGTAAAACCGGGGCCTTTGTTGAACTATGTCCAGAGGAACTGGGGAGGGAGGGGAGGGTGTCCGCTCCGGACAGGACGAACATTAGACCCCTGGGATTAGCTGCCAGTTAAGTTCATATTAATATATATTAATGTTTGATGATATAATGATATTTATGATTGTATGGTTTCAGGTCATGTTGTTTCGTTTTGTTATGGTACGTTTTGCAAACGCGTTGTACTCGCTGTTCAGCTGTTGCCTGTTACATGGGAGGACAACAGAGTGTGCACAGTGGAATAGTTGGGGTTTATGCATGAGCAAGCGGATCAAGCTGTCGAATAATAAAAAACGTCGTATCAGCCAGCTGCTGGCTACGGCCGGACTTGCCATGCAACAGGGAGACTTTTCTGCCTGCAGCGCAGCCTGCGATGAGATTGAATCGCTCTATCCGGCTCATGCGGATGTACTGCATCTGCGCGGCCTGATGGCCATGGGGCAAGCTCAGCTGGAGCAGGCAGTCGGTTATATCAATCAGGCCATTCAGGCAGCTCCTGCGCGGGCGGATATCATTGCCAGCCTGGGTAATTTGCACCTTCAGGCCGGTGCTGTTGAAGCTGCCCAGCACTGTTACCGGCAGGCGCTGGCGGTGGACGCACACGATATTGCCACACATCTGGGGATGGCGGCATCCCTGATGGCGCAGCATGAGTATGAGCAGGCCATTGACTGGCTGGAGCAGACGAGAAAACGCAAGCCCGGCGATATCAGTGTGCGATTGGGACTGTTTCAGGCCTGCCATGCGGTCAACCGTTATGCTGATGCAGAGCAGCATCTTCAGGCTATTCTGGTGCGTGAGCCGGATCATGCTGAAGCGTTGTACAGTATGGGAATCCTCATGCTGGAGCAGGGTAAGCTGGAGGAGAGTGAACGGTTTATCCGTCACTGCATTCACGCAAACCCTTTTCAGACAGATGCCTGGCGGGCACTGGCTGATTTTCGCCGCTATACAGAGGAAGATGATGAAACCGCTGCCATGCAGATGCTTTATGAGCAGTGCCCGGCCGGGTCGGATATGCGCATGGCCATGGCATTTACTCTGGCCAAGGTTATGGATGATCTGGGCCAGTATGATCGCGCTTTTAGCCTGCTCGCTGAAGCGAATAACCTGCGCCATGATGCGGGACAGGCTGACCGCTTATTGGCAGGAATGGATGAAGTGGCAGCGGTTTGCAATGCACAGGTGTTGGCTGATGCCGCAGCATTCACGCATCCGCCGGTTATCTTTGTAGTCGGGATGCCGCGTTCGGGTACAACGCTGGTTGAACAGATGCTGGCCATGCATCCGGATGTCACCAGCCTCGGTGAAAGTGGCCACTTTGAGGCAGCCATAACTGAGACACTCGGGAAAGCAGGGGTGATGGACCCTGTCTTGCTCAACAGTCTATCGCGTGAGCAGTGCGAAAGTATTGGCCACGGTTATATCGAACGGATTCAGCATGCCTGTGGCAAGCAACCCTGTTATACCGATAAAACACTGAGTCATACCCGTCTGATCGGTCTGATTCGACGGGCATTGCCGAATGCGCTGTTCATTCATGTGCAACGCCACCCGCTGGATACCTGTCTGTCGATCTATAAAAGCAACCTGCAGGGCACACATTTTGCGTATGGCTCGAATTTATCCGCGCTGGCCCGGTATTATGCTGCCACTGCGCAGTTGATGGACTACTGGCACAGCGTACTGCCTGCAGAGATCATCCATGGCATCGCATATGAGCAACTGGTTGCTCAGCCACAAGTGCAGCTGCGTGCGTTGCTGGCGGCATGCCGACTGGAGTGGAGTGAGCGTTGCATGGACTTTCAACATGCCGGACATGCTGTGCAAACCGCCAGTGCGGTGCAGGTGCGCAAGCCGTTAAACGCGAACTCTATCGGTATCTGGAAACATTATCGTCAGCATCTGCAACCTCTGCATAACTTGCTCTGCGAAGAGCCTGAGCTGCGGTAAACTATACCGCAGAGGCCGCTGCTGATTGTGATAGCAGCCTGATTGAAAGGCTTACCAGCGGATGATGACGGTGCGTTTGCCCCAGCGACGGGCGGCTTTGACATCGGTGCCCATGTAGATATCGATCTTGCGGCTCCAGCGTTTGCCCATCTTGTCTTTCACCAGATATGTGCCGGGCAGGCCGTCGATTTTTACGCGAGTGTTGTGTTTCAGGCCCATTTTGATCAGGTCGCGGGAAACAGCGATGACTTTCATGCCGGGTTTGAGATGATCACCCCAGGCACCGATGGAGGGATTGCCGTGCGCCTGTGATTTTACTGAGTTGTAGGCGCTGGCAGTCACTTTCAGGCTGTGGCCATCGCCGGAGTGGGCGATGCTGCAACTGCCGAGAGCGACAAATATCAGAGCGACAAACAGGCGCTTTGCAGATTTCAGGCTGGTTTTCATCTGGCCGATACTATCAGGGTCATTACTTGCAACTGTGATGCTGCTCAATAATGGCCGCTGCAGCTTTCAGGCCGTCAACAGCGGCACTGACGATGCCACCGGCATAACCGGCACCTTCACCGACAGGATAAAGGCCCTGCAGACTGATACTCTGCATCTGCTCATTGCGCTCGATACGAATCGGCGACGAGGTGCGGGTCTCGGCTGCCAGCAGGTTGGCCTCTTCGGTGATATAACCGCGCATCTTGCGATCAAACCCCTTTAATCCTTCCGCCAGCGGATGCGCGACCCAGTGCGGTAGCAGCTGCCACAAGTCGGTCGGGGTGGCTTCAGGCTTGAAACGGGTGGGGGCGAGTGTGCCACCGGCCTTTTTGTTGACGAAATCGGTCAGGCGCATGGCGGGTGCCGCGTATTGATTACCCGCAGCCTTGAACGTGGCCACCTCAAGTTGACGCTGAAAGTCGATGCCCATCAGAGGGCCGGCTTTGATGCCATGGCGGCTGATATCATCAGGCGTAACCTGAACAACAATGCCGGAATTGGCCCAGAAGCCGCCGCGTTTGGCGTTGCTCATGCCGTTGACCGCCATGCCGCCGGCTTCGGTGGGAGAGGGCAGGATCAGTCCACCCGGACACATGCAGAAGCTGTATATGCCACGCTGCCCCAGGTGTTTGTCGGGCACCTGATGGGTGAGCGAATATTCGGCGGCGGAGAGTTTCCTGTGGCCAGCGGCACTACCGAACTGGATGGAGTTGATCAATGCCTGTGGATGCTCTGCGCGCACGCCGACGGCGAAGTCCTTGGCCTGCATGGCAATGCCCAGCTCATCCAGGCGTTTGAATGTGTCACGGGCCGAGTGGCCGGTGGCCAGTATGACACAATCGGCATTGATCTCTTCACCGCTGTTTATGCGTACGCCGTGAACCTTGCCATCTGTAATAAGCAGATCATCAACACGGGTTTCGAAGCGGTAGTCGGCGCCCAGTTCAATCAGATGATGGCGCATATTGCGCACGATGCGCACCAGTTTATCGGTGCCCAGATGCGGGTGAGCATCGACAAGAATATCGGGCCGGGCGCCGAAGCGGATAAAGCTGTGCAGTACCCAGCGCAGAAACGGGTGTTTGATACGGGTATACAGCTTGCCATCGGTATAGGTGCCGGCTCCGCCCTCACCAAAACAGATATTACTTTCCGCATCCAGTTCACCGCGTGAGCGCAGACGCCCGATGTCGCGCATGCGTGTCTCCACCGGTTTGCCGCGCTCCAGCAGGGTCACCTTGAAACCGGCCTCGGTCAGGGCGAGTGCGGCAAACAGTCCTGCCGGACCGGCACCGATGATGATAACATGAGTGGCCCGGGAAGTTTTGCGGCCAAATATTTCGGGACACACCGGTTTGAGCGATGATTGCTCAAGCAGGCGTACCTGAGCAGGTAGCTGTTCAAGCGGGCTTTTAAGCTCTACTTCATAGGTGCAGACAAAATGAATATGTGATTTTTTGCGCGCATCCAGCGCACGGCGGGCGCAGGTACTGGAGATCAACTGCTCGTTGCCGATGCCCAGATATGCGATCAGCCGCGCAGCGACGTCATCGTCATGATCATTGAGTTCAACCGGGAAATTGCTGACAGCATAGAGCAAACGATCAGGCCTTTAAACCGCAGCCAGATGACCGTGGCTGGTATGGGTGATGGCATTATCCGCATTCACATAGACCAGCGCCGGATTGAAATGTTCAGCTTCCCTGGCTTCCAGTTCTGCATAGGTGCAGATAATCAACAGATCGCCGGGACTGGCCTTGTGCGCAGCCGCACCGTTCACACCGATGGTGCCGGAGCCGCGCGGAGCGGTGATGGCATAGGTGGTGAAACGCTCGCCGTTATTTACATTGTAAATATGCAGCTGCTCAAACGGCAGGATGTTGGCCTGCTCCAGCAGGTTCAGGTCGATGGCGCATGAACCTTCATAGTGGAGTTCCGCATGGGTTACACTGGCGCGGTGAATTTTTGATTTCAGCATGGTGAGTTTCATAGGGACTCCTCAGTGTTTGCATGGCCCGTCAGGACAGGCATGTTGTCGATCAGACGTGTTTCACCGACTCTTGCGGCTATAAAGGCGCGTGCCGGTTGCTGATTCAGTTTGCGTTTGTTTTTCAGTGACACAGGGTTGCGAATATCGAGATATTCGGCAGCGATTCCGGCAGCAAGCAGAATGCTGTTGGCTTCATTTTTCAGCGCTTCAATATCTGTTTCACCGCTTTCGGCCAGTTTCTGCATGGCAAGCAGTGCCTGTGACACTGCCACTGCGTATGCCCGCTCAGCATCACTGAGATATCGGTTGCGACTGCTTTTTGCCAGTCCGTCGGCTTCGCGAACGGTTTCAGCGCCGATAATCTCAATCGGCATCTGCAGATCACTGACCATGCGACGGATAATGGCCAGTTGCTGCCAGTCCTTTTCACCGAAGATGGCGATATCCGGCTGCACAATATTGAACAGGATATTGACCACTGTCACCACACCGTCAAAGTGGCCGGGGCGCGATGCGCCGCAGAGGCAGTCGGATAGTTTTTCAGCCTTCAGTGTCACTTTGGGGCCATTGGCAGGATAAAGGGTTTCCGGATGAAAAATAAAATCGACGCCGGCGTCAGCACACAGTCTGCTGTCGGCATCATAGGTGCGCGGGTATTTATCCAGATCCTCATTCGGGCCGAACTGCAGCGGATTGACATAGATCGATACCACGACGATATCAGCGGCAGACCTGGCCTTTTTGATCAGACTTAAATGGCCCTCATGCAGGCAGCCCATGGTCGGCACAAAGGCAATGGTTTTACCGGCGCGCAGCGGTTTGAGCTGGCGACGGATTTCAGCGCTGGTGCGAGCGACCCTCATTGCGGGAAAGAACCGGATTTAACATCGGCAGCCCAGCGGGATATGGCTTCAGTCATGACTTGCCTTACATTGGCATAGGCCGGGGCAAAGGGCGGATTGAATTCGGAGATGCCCAGCAGATCATTCCATACAAGTACCTGCGCATCGCAATCGGCTCCGGCGCCGATGCCGACGGTCGGGATCTCCACATGTGCGGTGATGGATGCGGCCAACTCTGCAGGAATGTTTTCCAGCACCAGTGCCACGGCTCCGGCATCTGTCACTGCTCTGGCATCGCGGGTCAGCTGATTCTGTTCTGCTTCGGATTTGCCGCGTTTGCCGTAGGAACCGAACTTTTTCACCGATTGCGGCGTCAGACCGATATGAGCGACCACGGCAATGCCGCGCTCGGCCAGAAACAGGATGGTTTCTGCCATGTGTTCGCCACCCTCGATTTTTACCGCATCACATCCGGTTTCCTGCAGTACGCGAACCGATGTTTCAAAGGCCTGCTGTCTGGACTTCTGGTAGCTGCCGAAAGGGAGGTCGCAAACGACCCATGCGAACTTACGGCCGCGTACAACCGCTGCGGTGTGATGGATCATATGGTTCAGGGTGACGGGCAGGGTGGAGTCAAAGCCCAGCGAAACCATGCCGAGCGAATCGCCGACAAGCAGCACTTCGGCTCCGGCAGCTTCGGCAATCTGAGCTGATGCGGCATCATAAGCCGTCAGCCATACAATTTTTTCGTCATGCTGCTTGGCGCGCAACAGCGTCGCTGCAGTGACAGGTTTATTTAGTGTCATCTCATTCCTTTCTGCTTCGGTCCGTCTCTTGTCGAGAATGGGGTACCGTCTTTCAGGATGCGCGCATCATATAACGTGTTGTGAAGAATGGCTAATTTGTTTGCCTGTCAGAGATAAAAGCTTTCACCACAGAGTACGCAGAGGACGCAGGGTAAACCGGAATAGAATGAATTATCTTTATGGCTCTGAAGGAGGCCTGGTTGCGTCAGCGGTTGCCGTAGTCAAACCTCGTCTGCAGGGCTGTTTTGTGACAGTGAAGCGGGTTCATACGTAAAGACAGAATCCGGGTTTTCCTCTGTGCCCTCTGCGTCCTCTGCGGTAAAATGCTTTAGATTATCCTTTTATCAGCTGTAATCGGCCCAGAATTCATGATGTGACTGCATTTTGCCGATACGCGCAACCAGGGCATTGATCGCATCATCGTTGTCGGCGAAATTCATGCGGTCAGTCTGCACGATCAGCAGTGGCGCTTCCTGATAATGAAAGAAATATTGATCATAAGCGGTCATGACCTTCTGCAGATATTCGGCATTCAATCCGCGCTCCATCGGGCGATTGCGGCCACGAATACGTTCCATAATCACCTTGGGGTCTGACTGCAGATAAATCACCAGATCCGGTTTGTGGATGTCCACCGAGACCAGCTTGGCGACCTGTTCATACAGGGCCAGCTCTTCATCGGAGAAGGTGACGGTGGCAAACAGGTGGTCTTTGGCAAAAATATAGTCACTGACTACACCTTGCGTGAACAGATCCTGCTGGCTGAGCGATTGCCACTGCTTGAGGCGTGAAAAGAGGAAGGAGAGCTGGACTGAAAGCGCATGTCGCGAAGGATCACGATAAAAAAGTTCGATAAACGGATTATCATCAACCTGTTCAAAGAAGGTCGGTATGGCGAGTTTGTCAGCCAGCTTTTGCGTCAGTGTTGTTTTGCCGACACCGATAGCGCCTTCAACCGCTATATGGCACTGATCCAGTGGCCTCTTGCCAAAGCGTTTATCCATCAGTGTTACCATGCTTCCCCCTCAGGTAATGGTGTTTCGCCGGCGGCAATCAGATGTTCCAGTCTGGCTGCTGCCGTTTCTCCCGATTCGGGATGTTGCCACTGTGCAGCCAGATCGCAAAGCGGACGTAATACAAACTGGCGATCAAACATGTGTGCGTGCGGTACAGTCAGCCGCTCATCGCTGATGGTTTCCGATTCAATGGCAATAATATCCAGATCCAGCGTGCGAGCGCCCCAGTGTTCATGGCGCTCGCGTCCATAACGTTTCTCTATGGCCTGCAATGCATCGAGCAATATTAATGGAGCCAGTGCGCTTTTCACCGCAATAACGGCATTGAGATAATCGGGTTGTCCTGCCGGGCCGATTGGAGGTGTGCGATAGAGCAGGGATGAGCTTCTCACAGATGTCCCGGGCAGTTTATTGATATCTGCGCGTGCCTTGTGAAAACTGTCCGCCACATCCCCAAGATTGCCTCCAAACGCAATAAATACTGTTTTCAAGCGAATGCCAGACTGCCGCCACGGCGGGGATCGCCGCAACCATGCAACTGCCCCAGTGCATTGCGCGTGATAGCATGAACGCCACCGAAATAGAGACTCTGCTGTTGCCACTCGCGCATATCCCAGCCCAACTGCATCAGCAGATGGCGTTCATGGTCGTTCAGCAGACCCGGCTCGATATCCAGCGCATTGCCTTCGTTGTGCAGCCTCGGTGCATGTACTGCGCTTTCGATATCCGTACCCAGCAGCCTGTGCGAGGAGAGCACCTGCAGGATGGCGCCGCGCAGACGATTGGAGCCGCCGCTGCCGAGCACGAGGGCAGGTTTGCCCTGCTCAAGAAAAATCGAAGGTGCCATCATGGAGGAGAGTGTGGCGCCACCGGTCAGGGCATGGAAGCCCAGCGGATTGATATCCGCTTCGCCGAGCATGTTGTTCAGGTGGATGCCGGTGCCGGGCACCACGATGCCGGAGCCTTCGCCATTGCTGGTGGTCATCGATACGGCCATGCCGTCTTTGTCGACGACACTGATATGGGTGGTGCTGCCGTGGCGGTTTTTCGCTTCGATCGGGTTGTCGCTGTTCAAACCTGTCAGTCGCTGCCGTATGCGCTGTACGGCGGCTTCAATATGGGTGTCATCGAGAATTTTGTCTTCTATGCCGGTATCATAAATCTCGGCATCCAGCCCATCCTGACGAATCCGGCTGGCGGCTCTTAACGCTTCGGCCATCAATATAGGGTGGGGCGCTCCTTTGGCCTCTTTCAGACTCTGGCAGCGTTTGAGAACGTTGGCGGCAAAGGCGATCAGCAGACCGCCGGATGAGGGGGCAGGGTTGGTCAGCAGGGTGCCGCCAAATACATTGCTACGCAGCGGTTTGCGGATGGCGACCTGTTCGGCGCGCATATCTTCCATGCCGAGCAGGCCGTAAGGGGTGCATGATTTGACGATTTCACGAGCCAGATCACCGTGATACATCTCGTCGATCCCTTCATAAAGCAGCATCTCCAGCGTATTGGCCAGATCAGGATTGCGGAAAGATTCTCCCTGCTGCCATAACTCCCCGATAGACTGGCCGGCTCTGACCGGCAGATGCAGCGCCCGTGCTGCTTCAGTGTCGGTGAGAATGGGGCGTAAGAGCCCGATAAAGCAGGCCTGTAATTCATTCAGCCGGATGCCGCTTCTGGCGGCATCGAGCCCCGGTGCGAGGACTTCAGCCAGAGGCAATCTGCCGTGATCACGGTGTGCGGCAAACAGCATGGCCGGCAACGAAGGCGTGCCGACTGAGGCCTGACCGATATGAAAGGTTTGAGCAGTATCGCCAAAGTCGATGATAACCGGTTTAAACTCCGGTGGAATTCCGGCCGGCATTTTTCCCAACGGCATACGGGCAAAACCGTCATACAGGGCTGCGTGATCATGGCTGTCGGCAATCAGCATGAAGCCGCCGCCACCGGCTGCAGTTAAAACAGGTTCAGCAATAAATGATGTGACCAGTGCGGCAATCGCCGCATCCACGGCGTTGCCACCGGCCTTGAGTATGGCAGCACCGGCATCGGCTGTGGCCGGATGACCTGCAGCAACAGCTCCTTTGCCTTTACCTGAACTCATGAGCCAGTGTGGTGAATGATAAAACCTTTGATCTTCATTTTGCTTTCGATAGCTCTTTGCAGTGTTTCGACGGACTTTCGCTCGCTTTCAGGGCCTGCCCATACGGCAAACAGTGCAGACGATTTCTGATTGATTATGGCATGCAAGCCGGAGCGGCCAAGCTGATCAACCAGCCCCTGCGCGCGCGGTTTATCACTGAATGCGCCCAGCTGTACATAATAGCCGGCAGTTGGCGCAGAAGAGGCCGGTTCAGGGTTTTCCGCCGGAGCAACAGGGGTAGCTTTTTTTGCCACTACTGCTTTAGTGTTAACTTTTGCTGCGGCATCAATAACTGCCGGTTTTACCGGCGCTGTGACAGTTTCGGCTTCAATGACAGGTTCAGCCTCTGTTTCTTCCTCAACCTGCGGCAGAGGGGGGCTGACTGCTTTTTCTACCACAGTCTGTTGCCGGGCAGGCGGAGTCGAGTATGAGCTGAGGTCAAAAATATCCGGTTTGACTACAGCGATGGCAATCAGCAGCAGGCAGGAGAAGAAGAACGTCCATGCTGTACGATGCTCAGCCAGTGAGGCGTGCCAGTTGATTGGTTCCGACATAAATCAGCAGTCAGGCGCCAAGCAGGCTGTCCAGTTTTTCTGCGAAACTGTTATATCTAAACGGCTTTTGGAGGACGTTGAAGGTTTTGCCCGGCATGCGGTCGTAGAGGTCTTCCGGGTAACCGGTGACAAAGATAATACGGTCCAGAATTTCCGGGTTTACCTGCTCCAGCGAGCTGTAAATTTCATCACCGCTAAGTTTGGGGATGCGCACATCGAGCAGGATCAACTGGTAATCAGCGCCATGCGAGGTGAGTTCAAAAAGGCTTTGCACCGGATCGCTCATGCTGACAATGTTACTCTGCATGCCTTTTTCGCTGACATAACGATTGAGAAAGGCGGCCAGAATACTCTGAACTGAATCTTCATCATCAATGATCAGAACCTTCATTTCCATCTATCTGTCTCCCCTTTATCAGCTTTGTGCCGCTGTAAAGCCTCATATATAGGCTTGATTTTACATTGCTCTGCTGAAAAAAACACCAATCTGGTTATAGCAGGGTTTCCGGATTCACGCGAGCGTTGTAAAACCTGACTCCCCAGTGAAGATGCGGACCGGTTGCGCGGCCTGTGGCGCCAACCTTGCCGATCTCCTGATGCGTTACCACCCACTGCCCCGGTTTGGCTGCGGTCGACTGCATATGCGAGTAGACGGAGACTAAGCCATTTCCGTGTCCGATGGCTACTGTTTTGCCATTGAGATACATGTCGGCGACATACAGCACGGTGCCGGCCAGTGGCGTGATGATCGGTGTGCCGGCAGGGGCAGCAATGTCGATGCCCGAGTGGGGCGAGCGCGGTTCATTGTTCACATAGCGCTGGGCTCCAAACGGTGTGGATTCAATGCCTTCAACGGGGCGGCCGGTCATATGCACTTCAGGGTTGGCATCCACAGGGGTGACATAGGTGGCTTTCAATGCTTTGGCTTCCCTGTTGATGCGCGCCAGTGTTTTTGCATCAAACTCGGCCATCTTTTTTTCGACCTGAATGTGCGAGATGCGGAACTCACCCTTTTTCACATGCAGCTGATCACTGCCGACAGTCGCAGCAGCATTCGACCAGGTGATGTTGTAAACACCCGGATCCTTTTTCAGATCAACGCCGATCCAGCCGCGCCACTGCCCGTCACTGTTCTGTTTGACCGGCCAGTTTCTGCCGAAACACTGCAAGGTCATTCGGGAGCCGACTGCTGATGTTTCAACTTTCACGACATCACCCTGGGTAGCCTGCCATTCGGTTGCGGCGGCCGGATTGCAAAAGAGCATCAGGGTAGAAATAACAGTGATCAGTTTCAGCATATTTTTTCCTCTTCGATGGATTCAACTCTGGTGTGGGCCGTGCCGTCACGGAAACGTACCTGCATGGTGTCGCCTGCAGCCAATTGTGCAACCCGGGTGATGAGTTGACCGTCGGCGGCGTAATTCAGGCTATAACCGCGTTCGAATACTTTTTCCGGACTCAGTTCAAACAGTTTACCCGATAACAGGGCAAACTGCTGGCGCACTTTTTGTAGCTGCCAGCGCTGCTCATGCAGATTCTGCATGGCGTAATCCAGTTGCCTGTGCCGGTTTTGCAGGGCCAGTTGCAGCGCCTGAGTTAGTTGATGTTTTTTGTCTGACCAGTGCCAGCGCTGTTGTTGCAGGCGTTGTCCCGGCTGCATGGGGGCCAGCCGTTTTTCAATCTGGCGCAGAGGCTGGCGCAGCCGGTTGATGTTGATGCGGGCACCATGCCTGAGGCGAGCTTCCGCCTGTTCACAGCGGTAGTGACGGGCATCGCTCTGGCGCTGCCAGGTCGATTGCTGGCGCTGCAGCAGGTTTTCACGGCTGCGGGAGAGCCGGTCGAGCTGCTGGCTGAGCATGCGCGACAGCGAACTCAGGCGCGGCAGACGCTCGCGTAGTTCATCCCGGCCGGGGCAACAGATTTCCGCAGCATTCGACGGCGTGGCGGCACGTACATCGGCAGCAAAATCGGCCAGTGTGGTGTCGATTTCGTGGCCGACGCCGCAAATAACCGGTATCGGGCACTCGACTATCGCCCTGACCACCAGCTCATCATTGAAACACCAGAGATCTTCAATGCTGCCGCCGCCGCGCACCAGTAACAGTATATCCGGCGGGTTCGCCATGGCCGAAATATTTAGTATGGCTGCCTCGATACTTTTGGGCGCACTGCTGCCCTGCACCAGACAGGGTGCAAGTGTGAGTTGCAGCCAGGCCGGGCGTGTGTGCAAAACTTTTTTGACATCTTCAAAGGCGGCAGCAGTGGGTGAGGTGATGATGCCGATATGTGAGGGCAGGGCAGGGATGGACTGCTTGCGCTGCGTATCAAACCAGCCGCGTTGGGCAAACAGCAATTTGCGGCGCTCGAATTCGGCTGCCAGTCTGCCTGCGCCTGCCGATTCAATGCGGGTCACGACCAGTTGATAGCTGCCGCGCGGTTCATACAGGCTGAGGTGGCCGGAGAAGATGAATTCACCGCCCTCTTCAGGTTGGTGCATCAAGCGCTGGGCCGTCGTTCGCCATACCACCGCAGAGATCGCTGCGTGGGCATCCTTGATGGTGAAGTAGAGATGGCCGGAGGATGGTCTGGTCAGCCGGGATACTTCACCGCTTACTTCCACACGGGCAAAGCCCTGTTCCAGCACCTGTTTGATGCGGGCTGTCAGTTCGGTGACAGATAAAACGGCGTTATCAGATATCGTGGCAGATGTTGTGGGCACGCGGATATTGTGTCGTGCTTCACTGCGTGGTCAATAAAGGATTATTGCCGCCGTAAACTCAGTCAAAGACGAAGCTCTCTTCGTAGTCAATTTCCGGCTCGCCCGGCATATCCATAAGAAAGGCAATTTCCGAATGCGGGATGTGCGGATTCATTTGAGCACAGGATTTCATGATTTTGGCCAGGTCGAGATCTTCGTTAAACATGTTGTTCCTCCTTATGGTGAGGTGGGGAAGCGTAGGAGTCGATTGTGTGATTGTTATGACAGGAAAGTGACAGCGCCGTGACAATGGTGCCCGGGGCTGATGCATGTGTCTGCCTGTGAGATCTGCGGATATTTTTATTTTCACGCTGCAGTTCCCTGGTCAATCCGCGCTGGTAATCGAGACTGCCGCCGGCATTGAGGTAGAAGAAGCCATGTACGCCTGCTTGTCTGGCCAGCCGCATGGCAGGTGTATTGCCACCCCTGCACAGTGCTGCAGTAGTGCAGCTGTCCGGATTGAATTTATGCATCCACTGTAACAGAGCGATGCCGTGGCAGCCGGGGGCCTCAATGTCGGCGATAAACAGGGAGGGGTTTAATTTGAAGATGGTATGGAAGCCGCTGTTTGCATCAGTCAGCGTAGTATTCCAGCCATGGTTGTTCAGCAGGCCGGATAACTGATGGCAGGCAGGGCTGTGTTGTGAAATAATAACGGCCTGTTTTTGCTGGTACATGTGTCTTGTGATTTCCTCTGCCGGAATCCTGAAACCTGCGTATGTCACCCTGATGACAAACGATTGTCAGCCTGATGACAATGTCATTGGTGTGTCATGCTCATCGGGCAGGCTCGCCGGCGATTGTGATCCAGCATCAGCCCTGAGGTGATATTTTGACAGAACAGCCAACCGCACAGATCGAACATAGCGACCTCTTTCTGAATCGTGACCTGAGCATCCTGCAGTTCAACAGACGTGTCTTCGAGATGGCTGCAGATACCAAGGTGCCGCTGTTGGAGCGGTTGAAGTTTTTGTGTATCAGCAGTACCAATATGGATGAGTTTTTCGAAGTGCGCGTGGCCGTACAGAAACATCGTCTGGCCATGGGGTCGCTTTCTACGGCGGCTGACGGGCTGACTGCCGGAGAGATTTTAACTCAGGTGCGCAGCCGGGTTGATCTGCTGGTGAAGGATCAGTATCAATTGCTCAATGAATCGCTGTTGCCGGCAATGCAGGAGCAGGGCATACGGATTCTGCGTCGCACGGACTGGAATGAAGAGCAGGCTTTGTGGATCCGGCGCTTTTTCCGCCGCGAACTGCTGCCGGTATTAACGCCGATTGGACTGGATCCGGCCCATCCCTTTCCGCGTCTGCTGAGCAAGATTCTGAATTTTATCGTTTCACTGGAAGGCAAGGACGCTTTCGGGCGTGAGTCGCACTACGGTATCGTGCAGGCACCGCGTTCGTTATCGCGTGTGATCCGTTTGCCGCAACAGATTACCGGCTCCGAATACTGTTTTGTACTGCTATCCTCAATTATTCATGCTCATGTCGGTGATTTTTTTCCCGGCATGGAGGCCAAGGCCTGCCATCAGTTCCGCATCACCCGCAACAGCACACTGCTGGTTGATGAGGAAGAGGTTGTCGATTTGAAACAGGCGGTTGCCGGCGAATTGCTGGAGCGCCGTTTCAGCAAGGCTGTGCGTCTGGAAGTTTCCAACCGTTGCCCGGACGAACTGGCCAATTTCCTGCTGCACCAGTACGGGCTGGAGCAGGATGATCTCTATCGCGTGGACGGGCTGGTCAACCTGTACCGCCTGGCAGCCATTTACAATGTGGTCGACAGGCCTGACCTGAAGTATCCCGTCTTTGAACCGGGTGTTCCGGCGCAACTGCGTGGCGAAGATTCGAATATGTTCAACATCATTCAGCAGGGCGATGTGCTGCTGCATCATCCCTTCCAGAGTTTTGCACCGGTCGTGGAGTTGCTTAATCAGGCGGCCAATGATCCGAATGTACTGGTGATCAAACAGACGATGTATCGCGTGGTGCCGGACTCGCCGCTGGTTGATGCGCTGGTGCGCGCCGCACGAGCCAATAAGGAAGTGGTCGCCGTTATCGAGCTGATGGCGCGCTTTAATGAAGAAGAGAATATTGCACTGGCCAACCGCCTGTCGGAAGCCGGGGTGCAGGTGGTTTACGGGGTGGTCGGTTACAAGACGCACTGCAAGATGCTGATGGTTGTGCGCCGGGAAGGTAAAAGGCTGCGCCGTTACGTGCATCTGGGCACCGGCAACTATCATACGGTGACCAGCTGCTTCTATACCGATTTCGGTCTGCTTAGTTGTGAACCCGAGCTGGGTGAGGATGTACATAAACTGTTCCAGCAATTGACCGGGCTGGGCAAGGCCATGCGTTTGAAAGGCATGTTGTCCGCTCCCTTCACCCTGCATAAAGGCTTGATCGAGAAAATCGAGCGCGAAGCGCAAAACGCGCGCAACGGGGGCGAAGGCAGAATCCGGGCCAAGATCAACGGTCTTGAAGAACCCGACATCATTCGTGCGCTCTATCGAGCTTCGCAGGCCGGTGTGAAAATCGATCTGGTTGTGCGCGGTATCTGCTGTCTGCGCCCCGGCATCAAGGGTGTTTCCGAAAACATCCGTGTGCGTTCAGTGCTGGGTCGCTTTCTGGAGCACACACGTATTTATAATTTCCATAATGGTGGCGAGTCCGAAGTGTTCTGCGCCAGTGCCGACTGGATGGGGCGCAACCTGCTCAGGCGCGTGGAGACCTGTTTCCCCGTACGCGATCCGGCTTTGAAAAAAGAGGTGATTGCCCAGGGAGTGGCACCGTATCTGACTGACAATGCCGGTACATGGAATCTGCGCAGTGACGGTTCCTATCAGCGTGTGCAGAGCCGAACGCGCTCCAGTAACGCGCAGCTGATGCTGATGCGCAAGCTTGGAACGTTGAAAGAGTAAGTCTTGTGGTGTCCTGAAGCGGCGCATGCAGCAGACGGGTTCGGGATCACAGGCTCAGGCCGTTTGTTCGAGGTCGATGTGCAGCTTCAGATCGAAGGCCTGCTCGAAATAGTCTGAATTTTTCAGGGCAGCCCAGCGCTCGAGCAGCATATCCGTTTCACCCTCCATATGCAGGGTGAGTGTGTCACCGGTAATTTCAACTTTGACGTTATCGACCCGGTTACGGCGCTCCTTGTTCAGGGCAATACCCAAACGCAACAGGCAACTGAGTTGCCGGATCTTCTGCTGTGTGTTTTTACCGGATTCGAAAAAATCCGTGTGCG
Organism: Zetaproteobacteria bacterium CG1_02_53_45; assembly: GCA_001871925.1. GTDB lineage: Bacteria > Pseudomonadota > Zetaproteobacteria > Mariprofundales > Mariprofundaceae > Mariprofundus. Next base: position 5,345 of record MNWZ01000128.1, on the reverse strand, counting down.
CATCGGATGGGCTGGCTTTGCGCTGGTAGCGGACCACTTGTGCGAGTACATTTTTTTCCGCCTTGCTCAAACCGAGAAGAGGAGAAACCGAAATCAGATAGGCGGCATGCTGGTGATGTCCGCCCACGCGTACATACAGGCCGATTTCATGGACCAGCCCGGCAATTTCCAGCAGCAATCGGTCTCTGTGGTTGAGTTTGTGCAGATTCAGGCTCTGGTCGAACAGGCTTAATGCCAGCCTTGCAACCTCTTTACTGTATTTGCGGTCGACATGGTATTTCTTTTTCAGACTTAACGCCCAGGCAATCAGGTTGCGGCGTTGTGAATGGAAGGTCTGATCTTCCGTGTCCAGCATATCAAGGACAATGCCATCAAGCAGGCTGGCATCGGGCATGAGCATCTGTCTGGCTCCGCCAAGCACCATGATCTCGTGAAATACCATGGCCGCAGGCAGGATGACATCGGCACGGTCCGGGCGCAGGCCCAGATCGCGAATACGTTCTTCAAAGCTGAGACCCGCCAGTTTTTTAATCACCTCCTCAAGCTGCTTGCGGCTGATGCTTGCCGCTGACGGGGTTCCCAGAATTTGAAAGGCCAACTCGCCGATGGCTGCCGCATTGCCACCGGTAGCGATGCAGATATGGGCCTTTCTTCTGCCGATCTGTTCACGCAGTTTTTTGCGTGTGCCGTCTAGGTATTCAAGCAGCAGTGTGTTGAAATCACCGCCTTCGCCCAGCAATTCCAGCAGGCGAACTGTGCCGATCTTGAAGCTCTGCGCGGAAACTGCTTCACCATCATCGCAGAGGGTGACCTCCACACTGCCGCCGCCCATATCGATGAGCAGGGCAAACTTGTCGGCAAGGTCAACGCGACGGCTGATCGAATAGTGAACCAGGCGCGCCTCTTCCTCGCCGCTGATCAACTGCAGGTCAATGCCTGTCTCATCGAAGATGCGTTTGGCAAGCTTGGGCCCGTTCCTGGAGTCACGCATGGCGCTGGTTGCTGTAGCACGAAACGTATCAATATGATGCTGGTCGAGAATGCGGCGGAATTGACGGAATGCCTCGACTGCATCATCCATGGTCTGCTGACTGAAGATGCCGGTGGTAAAGGCGTCATGACCCAGTCTGACAGGCTCCCTGTAACGCTGAATCAGTGTGGGCGTGCCTGTAGAGTCGCGTGTGGCAATACCAAGACGCATGGCATTGGAGCCGACATCAATGGCAGCGACCAGAGCGCTGTGACTGAGTCTGTCATCGTCTGCAATGAGGTTGGTGATCTCCATGGCCTCATCATGCCGCTGGGAGTTAAGAATCGCCATGCATTTTTTTTCGAATCATCAATCTGATGGCTGCGGCAGCTGTCTTTTAATTTTGACTTGTCTGTGTATAATTTACTGGCTTTTAGCAGGCGGTTTTTTCTAACATCAGACATGGAGCGTTAGGTCATGGATACGACGTCAAACTCAGAGACCGATCAAATTGATACAGGCAGCGAACAGCAGCCGACGGCAGCTGCACGGTGTTTTGATGGTTTGGCCGGAAAACATGGTCTGGATGATGACGTGATTGAAAAGGTGCTGGGTAAATATCTGCAGGAGGAGGAGCTCAAACCCTATCAGGCTGAACTGATTCATCTGCAGCAGCATTTGGAAGATACCGGCAAGCGTATGATTATACTCTATGAAGGGCGTGATGCGGCGGGTAAGGGCGGCACAATCCGTCGGGTGACCCGTTATATGAATGAAAAGCATTACCGTGTGATTGTGCTGGGTAAGCCGACCGAACGTCAGGCCAGCCAGTGGTACTTCCAGAAATATATTTCCCAGTTTCCCCGTGGCGGCGAAATAGTCATGTTTGACCGCAGCTGGTACAACCGTGCTATGGTAGAGCCGGTATTCGGTTTCTGTTCCGAAGAGGAGCATCAGAACTTTATGAAGGGAGTTACCGGTTTTGAGAAGGAGCTGGTGCGTCAGGGTACGATTCTGGTCAAACTCTATTTCAGTGTGAGCAAGGATGTGCAGAAAAAACGTTTTGACCGTCGTCAGAATGACCCTTTGAGGCAGTGGAAGTTGTCGGAAGTGGATATGCAGGCGCAGGAGCGCTGGGATGATTTCACCAATGTGAAATATGAGATGCTCAAACGCACGCATACTGCATCCGGCCCATGGACTGTGATCCGCTCAATGGACAAACATCTCTGCCGTCTGAATGCCCTGAAGGTGATTCTTAATGCCGTACATTATGAAAAACATAACAAGGAGCTGGATCTGGTGCCGGATGAGCAGGTGGTGATTTCCGGTGCGCGTGAAATCGAGAATATGGAACGCCAGCGTCTGATGAGCGGCAAGTTTATCGGCTGATTAGCGCCTTGATGAGGGACATTAAACCTTGACCAACGTCTTACGTAAAATCGTCCTGCCGACGATTCTGGCTATTCTGGCTTACGGTTTCTGGCTCAGTCCTGATTTCAAGGCCATTGCTGCGGGCGTGGCGATATTCCTGTTCGGGATGCTGGCGCTGGAGGAGGGTTTTCGCGCTTTCACCGGCGGTTCACTGGAACAGATACTCAAGCGCAGTACCAACCGCCTGTGGAAGAGCCTGAGTTTCGGTATTGTGACAACGACCATCATGCAGTCCAGTTCGCTGGTCAGTGTGATTACCATCTCATTCCTCAGCGCAGGCCTGATCGGCCTCTCGGAAGGGCTCGGTATTGTCTTCGGGGCCAATCTGGGCACGACTACCGGCGCCTGGCTGGTGGCAGGCTTTGGCCTGAAGGTGAATATCGCAGCTTATGCCATGCCGATGCTGGTGTTCGGCGTGATTCTGATATTCCAGTCAGCGAAAAAACTGAAGGGGCTCGGTTATATTTTTGCCGGTCTGGGCTTCCTGTTTCTCGGCATTCACTATATGAAAGAGGGCTTTGAAGCCTTCAGGGAAACCATCAATCTGGCCGAATATGCGGTCTCAGGTTACCCCGGCCTGTTCCTGTTCGCCCTGATCGGTGTGGCTGCCACAGTCATTATGCAGTCCAGCCATGCCACGCTGGTGATTATCATTACGGCACTGGCAGCGCAGCAGATTACCTATGAAAATGCACTGGCACTGGCCATCGGTGCCAATGTTGGCACAACCATTACAGCGATTCTCGGTGCGCTCGGCTCCAATGAGAAGGGTAGACAACTGGCTGGCGGTCACCTGATTTTCAATGTGGTGACAGGTTTCGTGGCGATTCTCTTTATTCATCAATTCAAGAGCGGTGTCGACTTTATTAGCGCCATGGTCGGCATTGGCGAGTCTGATTACACGCTTAAGCTGGCTGTATTCCATACGCTGTTCAATCTGGCCGGCATACTGATTATGGTGCCTTTGATCGGTCGCCTGGTGCATTTCCTGGAAAAGGTCATTCGCGCCGCACCTTCGCAGTTCGCAGTGCCGGCTTACCTCAATGAATCAGCCCTGGCGTTCGCCGATACAGCGATTGAGGCGGTGCGTAATGAGACGTTGCGGGTTTATGACAATGCTCATGAAATCATCGCCAGAGGTCTCAGTCTGGGCCGGTCTGATATGTTTTCCGAAATACCCATTGAAGATGTGATCAAACGGCATAGCAGAGCGCTTGCGTTTGATTTAGATGCGGCTTATGAGCGGGATATCAAGAGCCTGTATGGCGCTATTATCACCTTTTGCACCAGAGTGCCGGTAGAGGTTCAGTCTTCGCACGAACTTTCCCGTATCCGCACAGCCAACCAGAATATCATTACCGTACTCAAGGGCGTCAAACATCTGCAGAAGAACATGAATGAGTATATCAATTCGGATAACGCCTATATCCGGGATGAGTACAATCGTATTCGCTCCCGCATTATCCGGGTGATTCGGCGGCTGGACAAAATAGGCTCCGGCAATGAACCGGATGTCGCAGTGTTGTCACTCGACGCACTTAAGCTGACGCTCGAAGAGAATGCTACTATTCTTAATGAGCGGCTGGAACGATTGATCCGCTCGCATCATATTACGGCTGATATGGGCGTTTCGCTGATTAATGACAGTAACTACTCCTACGAAATCATTCGCAACCTGATTTCTGTCAGCAGTAACCTGTTCCATGCCGGGGCAAGAGCGGAAACGGAAGCTGAACATATGATCGCACTTGAAGATCATGAGATCAGTTCTGTGCTGGAAGAGAACGCTAAATAAGGGTGTGCCGGAGTTCGACCGGAGCGGGGGAAGAATGAAACTCAGAAAATTGCTGAAAAAATTAAACGACTATCTGAATGAAGATGAGAAGCAGCTGCAGGATAAGGATGATGGTCTTTCCAGTGTGTTGAAGAAGCTGAAAATCAAAGAGATGGATATCCAGCACAAGATTGAGATTGAAATGGATGAGGACGAGCGCAAGTTTCTCGAACAGGAATTGAAAATTGTGCATAGTCAGCGCGAGAAAGGTATTCACCTGCTTTCCGAAATGAGAGGTCGAAAAAACGTCCAGAAACCGGAAGAACAAAACCCGGCTTAGGGCTTTTCCTGTCGCGCAGAGGCAACAGACCTCTGTTTATAAGTTTGCGCTAAATATCCCAAAGTTGCTATCGTTCAGGCAGACAGTCCGACTTTGTACACTGGACACACAGATGTATAATGATTGCGATTTCATGGAAGCTGACCGGGAGTGGGTCATCAATCAGGAGTGCAGCACATGGTTAGAAGAAGTCCTATTTCAAACATGTTTGCCGGTTCACCGGTAAAACCTCTGCAGCAGCATATTGGCAAGGTTCATGAGTGTGTGAAAAAGCTCGAAGCTTTTTTCACGGCTGTGATCGCAAATGATTACGATCAGGTTACCGTTCTGGAACGGGAAATTCACAGGCTGGAGGTTGAAGCCGACGATCTGAAACATGACCTGCGCCTTCAACTGCCTAATTCGCTGTTTATGCCGATGCCGCGCGAACGGATTCTGGATATCGTCACGCATCAGGACCATCTCGCCAACAAGGTCAAGGAAGTAACCGGTCTGGTGAATGCCCGTAAAATAAAAATTCCGGATGAGATAGCAGAGCTGTTGAAGCAATTTGTTCTGGTCAACATATCAGCCTCGCGTCAGGCGAAAAAGATTGTTAAGGAGATGCTGATTTATTCTCTGGATATGCGATAATCGTTGGATCAAACATCCGAGGTTCATCCATGAGTAAACAGTCGAGTTTTGCAGAACTTGAGTATCAATCGAAGAAGCGTCTGACTCGCCGAGAGTTATTTCTGAATGAAATGGAAGCAGTAATGCCAGGGCAATCGCATTAAAATCATGAGCAGCCCTTGGTTGCAAAAATGGTTGTTTCGACAATAACAGAT
>MNWZ01000150.1 GCA_001871925.1 Zetaproteobacteria bacterium CG1_02_53_45 | reverse complement strand
CGCGCCATCGTTGCGCTTGCTCACAAACTCTTGCGGACATGCTACTTCATGATCAGTCGCGGCGAGCATTACCGGGATTCGACCGTCGATTACGAAGCAATGGCAGTTAAACGCAATGCGCCTCGCTGGATCAAGGCGCTGATTAAGTTCGGCTACATGCCTCAACGGGCCTGAGCCTGTTATAAATCCAGCTTGCTATGCAGCCTGCAATGGCTGAGGGATGCTTGCGATCTGAATCGGGATCATTTCATGTTAAAGAAAGGGGAATGCTCTGCTTTAGCAGAGTAGTAGCTTTGCATGTATCTATCTAACGGGGATCAAAAGTTTTCCTTCAGCCATGTTTCCCGCCAATGCGCGATAAACTTTTTTATGTTTCGTTTTTAATCGGAATCAGGCGCACGCGATGAACCCAGTCACCTTTTACGCTCAATACTTCAACGCGCATATTGCCGATGGTCAGGCAGAGACGACCCTCCGGCACATCGCCGATAATGTGTACGATCAGACCGCCAATGGTCGTAGCGCTCTCTTCAGGCAGGTCTGCGTTGATTTCCTGATTGATATCATGCAGCGCCATGGTTGCGGAGGTTACCAGTGAGCCATCCGGTTGAGGCCACATATCCAGTTGCGGCGGCACATCCGATTCGTCATGAATCTCACCGACAATTTCTTCAATGATATCTTCAAGTGTGATCAGCCCTTCAAGATCACCAAATTCATCGACAATAATCGCCATGTGCTGGTGATTGGCCTGAAAGTCGAACAGCTGGGCCAGTGCATTTTTTGTCGCAGGGATATAGGACGGAGTTTTCCAGATCAGCGCATCTGCCAGGCGCATGGGCGGCGTCTTCTTCAACTTTAGCAGATCGCGCAGGTGAACTATGCCGATCAGGTTATCCTGTGTATCCAGATATACCGGGTAGCGGGAGTGGGAGGCTTTTGAAACCTTGCGCAGGGATTCGCCAACAGTGAGCGCACCATCGAGAAGGTGCATGGACTTGCGCGGAGTCATCAATGCTTTGACGGCGACTTCATGCAGGGTGAGGCTGTTGTTGAGCATCTGCTCTCTGGCCTGATCCAGTACGCCCGATTCAGCACTGATATCAATCATGCTGGCCAGTTCCTTGTGCGTTAAAGGTGTGTCCACCTTGTCCGGCACACGCAGAATTCGTTTAAGTTGTACGATAATAGCCATCAGCAGCGTAACCAGAGGGGAAAGCAGGTTCTGTGTGATACTCATGGGGCCGGCAACCTTACAGGCGATGCTTTCAGCATGAGCGACTGCAATGGTTTTCGGCAGAATTTCGGCAAAAATAAGTACGACTGCCGTCATGGCGATCGTGGCATAGAGAATACCGGCTTCGCCGAATTTGACGACAAACATGGTGGTTGCCAGAGCGGAAGCGGCAATGTTGACGAAGTTATTACCGAGTAAAATGGTGGATAACATGCGTTCAGGATGATCCAGCAGCTTTTCGGCTTGCTGGGCACCGTAATCGCCCTGTTCCTGGCGTACGCGCAGTTTTGCCCGTCGGGCTCGTGTCAGTGCTGTTTCAGCGCCTGAAAAGAAAGCTGAGAGTAGTAGCAGAACAATCAGTATGCCGATGGCAAATGAGAGAGGAATTCCAAATATGTCCATGTGAAACGATCAGTTTACCCACGAAGTGATCAGTTTCACACCGAAGTAGGCCAGCAGCAGCAGTGTATATGCAGTCAGTACGGCGCGACTGGCCAGCCGCGTTGGCCAGCTTGCCCTCTGCCTTTTAATGATCAGTGTGATCAGAACAACCAGTGTGAAAATTGCCAGCAAAACCTTGTGGTTGAGGATGGCAAAGTGATGATACTCAACCCACTGCCAAACCAGACCGGTTAAAATACTCAGCGCAATCAGAATGCTGGAGACTTTAACCTGAGACATCATATGGCGTTCGATGCTGACCAGTGAAGGCAGGGCCTGAATCATTTTCGACATGCGTTTTTTCTTCAGTGCACGATCAAGCAGTATTTGCATCAGTGCATGGATGGCTGCCAGTGTCAGTACCGCATAGGAGGTCAGCGAAAGTAGCAGGTGACTGGTTTCCAGCAGTGACGTTGTGTGTACCCAGTTGGGGGTGTGGGCTTCGGGCAGAATCGGGACAAGAAACAGCGGTATGGCCGTTGCCGGCAGGAGAAACAGTCCCAGTCCCTTAATGCCGTGGCGGATGACACCGAAGGTGTAGATGCATTGTACAATCAGGGTGGAAACGGCAGCACCGGTGGCGAGGGTGAAATTGATACCTTCGGAAGTGACCAACTCAATCAGATGGATGGCCCAGATATTCATGGCAATGGTGACGGCCATCAGTCCGACAATGGTGTTGGCGCTGTTTCCACGCTCCGACGGTGACTGTGATGCGTCACGCCAGACTATGGCAGCGCAAAGCAACGTAATCAGGCCGGCGGAAGAAAAAAGAATCGTTGAAATCATTTTGTTTCCTTAACAGAGGATAAAGAAGGTTGAGTAGGACATAAACACATGATGGCAGGGTTATATCCGATGCACAACGCTAGTGCAACGAGGTTGCGTTTAACAGGTGATCGATGACCATTGACCGTGCCTGTGAAACAGACACAATCTCTGCTTATGAATATTGGCGTTTTATTGCTTGCTGCCGGCTCCGGCAGCCGTTTTGGGGGGGTGATTCCAAAACAGTATGTTGAAGTGCAGGGCAAGGCGTTGCTGCTCTACACGCTGGAGCACCTGGCGGCCGCGCAGCAGATCAGCGTTGTGCAACCTGTTGTATCTGAAGGCGACACAACGTTTTCCAGGCTGGTGGCAGGGCACTCTTTTCCGTTCCGTTTGCTTGAACCGGTTGTCGGCGGTTCGGCGCGTTCAATTTCCATGCGGCGCGGGCTTGAGGCAATGCCGGCCGATATCGATCTGGTTGCCGTGCATGATGCCGCGCGGCCGCTACCGTCGGCAAGGTTGTTGGCGGATGTCTTTGCCATGGCTGAACTGCATGGGGCGGCGGTGCCCGGTGTGCCGGTAAACGATACGATCAAACGCGTGGATGAACATGGCAAGGTCATGGAAACGCCCGCGCGCGACCTGCTTCGTGCTGTGCAGACACCGCAAGTGGCACGCAGGGCATGGTTTGAACGGGCCATTGAAATAGAGTCAGAGCGACTGCACCTGCATACGGATGATGCCTCACTGCTGGAGGCGGCAGGCTTCGATGTCTATGTCAGTCGGGGAGATGTGAATAATCGCAAGATTACTACGCCGGAAGATATACTCTGGCTTGAGGCGCAGCTGAAACAGTGAAAATAATGGCAGATAGTTTGAGGTTCAGTGGATTTAATCCTAAAATCTCAGCATTGGACCGGCAGGGGGAATAAAACCATGAAGCTGAATTATCGTGTGGGTCAGGGTTTTGATGTGCATGCATATGGTGAGAACCGCAAACTGATACTGGGCGGTATTGAAATTCCGTATGACAAGGGGCTGGTAGGGCACTCTGATGCGGATGTATTAACGCATGCGTTATGTGATGCCCTGCTGGGTGCGGCCGGCTTGAATGATATTGGTTTTCATTATCCGGACACGGATCCGCAGTATGAAAATGCCGACAGTACGCTGTTTTTATCACTCACCGTGGGGCAGTTGAAACGTATGGGCTGGGCGGTTGGTAATGTTGATGTGACGGTCATTGCGCAGGAACCGAAAATTGCCCCGCATATTGCAAAAATTAAACGCAATCTGGCCCGGATTCTGTTCGTTTCTGAAAATGAAGTGAGTGTCAAAGCGACAACAACCGAATGGCTCGGTTATATCGGGCGCAAGGAAGGTATGGCAGCACAGGCCATTGCCATGATTACCAGAATACATCCCTATACATAGCGATATTTCATTTTCCATTTGCAGTCCGGGGACGGGCTGCCGAAGAGGGTGTCTAAGCATTGTTTGCTGCTGAGTAGGTCTTCAGGGATAGGAGTCACATGAATAGGCCTAAATATTTTTTACCTGTCGCAGGTTTTATTGTCGCATCTTGCCTGCTGACAGGGTTTATTGCTTTGGCTGCTTACGTTTATTATCAGCAGCGCCTCTCGCAGGAGTGGCGCGCGGTCGCCGTGGAAGACGCACATCATGTGCAATTGCAGGCTGCGACGCTGACGGACGATCTCAGGCATGTCGCCTATACACTCTCTTTTCTGCGTGATCAGTTACTGCGCCACAACACGTTTGAATCAGCAGCGATTATGGCTTCCTTTTCTCAGGATCTACTCTCCTTTCTGCACAGTAATGAACTATATGACCAGATCCGCCTGCTGGATAACTCCGGCATGGAAATTATACGGGTCAATTACAATGGCGGGCAGCCATACCTTGTGCCGCAGGCTGAGTTGCAACTCAGGAGTGACAGGGATTATTATAGATTGACCGCCAGGCTGAGCCCTGGTCAGCTGTACATCTCGCCACTTGATCTCAATGTTGAGCACGGGGCCGTTGAAATACCTTTTAAACCGGTGATCCGTTTTGCCATGCCCGTATTTGATCTTCAAGGGCAACGGATGGGCGTACTGGTGATCAATTATCTGGCAATCACTATGCTGGATCGCTTTCGGCGTATCGCATCACCGAGTCAGTCTCCGCCCATGTTGCTTAACAGTGAGGGTTACTGGCTGGTGCATCCGGAGCAGGGGCAGGAGTGGGGCTTCATGTTTGAGGATCGTCATGACCTCAGTATGGCCACCCGATACCCGCAGTTGTGGGGAATACTTGCCGGAGATGAGCAGGGGCAAGTCGAATATGAAGGTGGTCTGGTCAGCTTTGCCACGGTGCATCGATTTGCAGAATTTAATAAATTGCAGAAGCTCGATTCATTCATGGATACAGGACTACGCAGTTGGAAAGTGGTAGCCATGTTTCCGACTGAAACGATAGTGGCCCGTATCGCACCGCTGCGGAACCGGCTGGTGGCTTCCGTACTGCTTGCTTCCCTGCTGGCGATCCTGTTTCTGCTGTTTGTTGTCAGATTCCGCCGCTTGCGGCTTGCTGATATGGAAGTGTTGCATCTGCACGACCGTGCTCTGGATTCGGTAGTGAATGGCATTGTGATTTGTGATGCGAGTCAGATTGAACACCCGGTCATCTATTGCAACAGGGGGTTTGAGCAGCTGACCGGCTATCACCGTGAAGAGGTGGTTGGGCGCAACTGCGGGTTTCTGCATAATGACGATGATGATCAGCCGGGTGTTGAACAGTTGCGCCAGGCGATCTTCGAAGGTATCCCCTGCCAGGTTACCATCCGGAATTACCGCAGGGATGGCAGCATGTTCTGGAATAAGTTTACGGTTTCACCGATACAGAATCGCTCCGGCAAGCTGACGCATTATGTCGGTCATCTGGTTGATGTCACTCAGCGCAGGCAATCTGAAGTCGATCGGGAGCTACTGCTGCAGGAGGTGCGCCGCCTTTCCAGGGGGCTCATGGATGTGCGTGAGCAGGAGAGCAAGGAGCTGGCCCGTTGTCTGCATGATGATGTCGGACAGATGATTACCGCTATTCAGCTTAAGGCCATGCTGTCACGGCAATTATGTCAGGATCACCGCTGTAATGAGGCGATGGCGGCTATTGATGAAGTGCATAACATGACCGGTGGCCTGATTGATGCGGTGCGCGACCAGTTACGCAAACTCAGGCACGGCCATCTGGAAGAGATGGGGTTGGTGGAAGCGATTCGGGCACTGATCAACGACTGGCGCCACAGCACCGGTATCAACATCATTTTTTCGAAACATGGTGTACATGGAGCAGCTTCCGAGAGTACTGAAACGACATTGTACAGGGTAGTGCAGGAGTCGCTCACCAATATTGTTCGCCATGCCAAAGCCACTCATGTCGAGGTTGAGCTGCAAGCTACCGGGGATCAGATACGCCTTGAAATCAGTGACAATGGATGCGGATTTGATCTGGCCTCGATTCCGCACGGTCTGGGGCTGGTCGGAATGCGTGAACGGGTGCAGGCTATGGATGGCCTGTTTCAGATGTTCAGCGAACCGGGCAAGGGTACCACGGTGATTTGCCAGCTGCCGGCGGGCCAGAAGAAGGAATATCCTTAAAGAATAAAAGGCGTTTTTCTTTATGATTGGCCGCCGGTAGAGGTGCAAGGGAGCAGAGTGTATCTTTACCAGCCATTGATGGCGTTTGAAAATCACAAGGATGTGATTTCCAGAAATGCCTTCGAAAAACATACCATGAAAAATGCGTGGAGAGCGCCTCTGACAATGATTTCTGTATTACTGGTTGATGACCACAGCATGGTGCGCGATGGATTTCGTCAGCTGCTCGAGTCCGGCGGGGCAATTGATGTTTGCGGCGAAGCCGACTGCGGTGAAACGGGCTTCGGCGAATATTTCCGTCTGAAACCTGACCTGATGATTCTTGATCTCAATCTGCCCGGTGAAAGTGGTCTGGCAACACTGCGCAGGGTGATCAGCCGTGATCCACTGGCGAAAGTGCTGGCCTTGAGCATGTATGATGAACCCTCCATTGTGCTGCGGGCGCTCGATTGCGGAGCCAGAGGTTATCTTTCCAAGAGTGCGTCTCACACCGAACTGCTGGATGCTGTTTCCGCTGTCAGTCAGGGCAGACCATATCTGGAGCCGAGACTGCAGGAGATGATGATGGATCGCACCATGAGTGAGCGTAATCCGGTGCAGGCGTTGACTGCACGCGAGTTTGAAGTGTTCACCATGCTGGCGGTAGGTAAGTCGGTGCAGGATATTTCAGGGTTGTTGCACCTGAGTTCAAAAACAGTAGGCGCACACCACACCAGCATCATGAAAAAACTGGAATTGAAAAACAGCGCGCAGCTTGCCCGTCTGGCTTTGATCTGGGGTCTTGTCAGGCTCTGATTTGCGCAGTTTCTCTTCCTGAATAGTGATTTACACTGTTCATAAATAGTATTTTCCCTATTCAGTTTCTGTAGAAACACGCGATATTTGCGGGATGGACTCAATGAAGGGATTGCTGATTCCGGCAGCGCTGCGGATCAGCGTCAAAGTACTGTTGAGTATCGTGCTCAGCGAGGCGCTGATCATGGGTGGGCTGTATCTGCTTCCGGTTGAGCTCTCCCCATTGCACAAAACGGTTGTGGATACGCTGCTTCTCGGTCTGATTGCTGCCGCTGTGATTCATCTCTGGGTAGTCCGTCCGCTGAAACAGGCCAAGCAACAGAACAGTCTGTTCAATACGCTGGTCAACAATCTCGATTCCGGCCTGGTGGTTACCAGACCGCATGGCCATGGTCAGTCGATTATTTATGTTAATCCGGCCTTTGAACGCATCACGGGTTACCGGCTGGAGGAGATAGTGGGCAAAAACCCGCGTCTGCTGCAAGGTGATGATGTGGATCAGGAGGCGCTTGCGGCAACGCGCAGTGCGATGCGGGAGAGCAGGTCTGTGCGGGTGCTGCAGAAGAACCGGCGCAAGAACGGAGAGCCATTCTGGAATGACCTGCACCTGAACCCGATCATGGGTGGCGGCGGCAAAGTGGATTACTGGGTCGGGCTGATCCATGATGTGACAGCTACCCGGGCGCTGGAGCGGGAAAACCTGCGCTGGGCCAGCGCCCTGAAAGGCTCGGGCGAAGCAGTCTGCGTATTTGATATCGACGGCGTGATTGAGTATGCCAATGCGGCCTATTGCCGCAATGCCCGTTTGCCACTGGAGCAACTGACAGGCTCTTCCATTATGGGGTTCTGGCAGCGCGGGCCGGAGTTCGACAGTTTTATTGCCAGTATCAAGCAGCAACAGCCGTGGTCGGGCAGGCACAAACGGCTCAGAGGCGATCAGAGCAGCTATGAATCCCTGACAACCGTAACGCCGATTGGTGATGAGGATGGCTCGCTCGCTTTTGTAGGGGTGCATCGCGATATTTCCGACATGGTACTCATGGAGGAGAAGCTCAGACAATCGCAGAAAATGGAAGCTGTCGGTATGCTGGTCAGTGGCATCGCGCATGATTTCAATAATGTGCTGGCAGGTATTCTGGGTAACCTCTATCTGATTAAACGCCACCTGAAAGAGGATCCGAAGATGTTTCGCCGTATAGAGGGTGTCGAAGGGCAGGGTTATGCCGCTGCAGGCATGATCCGTCAGTTGCTCAGTTTTGCCCGGCAGGGGGCGGTTGATTCAAAAAAATGTTGATCTGGTGCCATTTGTTAAGGAGTTGAGCAGGTTTTCCAGAGTTTCGGTGCCGGAAAGTATCGATATCGATATCAGGCTGGACGGTGAATCCTTTATTGTCTGCTGTGATCCTGTGCAGATGCAGCAGACGCTGCTCAATATGATCGTCAATGCGACGCACGCTATTGAATCGAAAGCAGGTACGGCCGGTAGAATTGTACTGCATATCGCCGCCGCACTGCCACCGCTACATCTGATGAACAATGACAGCTGGGCCTTTGACAAGCAGCCGGAACAGTGGGTCTGCATTTCTATTGAAGATAATGGTATCGGTATGGACAGTCTGGTCATGGGGCGGGTTTTTGAGCCGTTTTATACCACCAAGGATACAGGTGTGGGGACGGGGCTGGGACTGGCGATGGTGCAGAGTTATATTCAGGCCTTGCATGGTGCCATTGATCTGTATAGCCAGCCAGGTGAGGGAAGTCGCTTTAATATTTATCTGCCACTGTTGGTGCAGGCAACGGCTGTCGACGATATAAAACAGAGCGCTGTGCATAAGGGGCACGGCGAACTGGTATTGCTGGCCGATGATGATGAAGGCATCAGAGGTGCTCTGTGCGATATTCTGGAAAGTGCGAACTACCGGGTCATTGAAGCGGTCAACGGTGAGGAAGTGATGCAGAAATTCGCTGAATTCGGAAGTTCACTGCATCTGGTTATCCTCGATGTGGTGATGCCCAAGTCGACAGGTGTTCAGGTTGCCCGCCATATCCGTTCCATACGCAGTGAATTGCCTGTGGTGTTTATGACGGCTTACGCACAGCAGGTACTCTATGATTCAGGGGAAGAGCCGGCCCTGATGCTGGCCAAGCCATGGGATATCGAAAACCTCAATGCTGTGCTCGCCTTGTCACTGAAGAGCAAACGGGCGTAAGCGTCAGTGTGCTCGTGGGGTCAGTGTGAAATCCCCGCTGCCATCGGGTAGCTTTTCCATCACAAAAACAAACTCACGGCTGCTTAACGGGCCGATGGGTGTGCTGTCTGCTTCAGGCTTGATAAACGGAATCTGCCTGATGGCATGCTCATCCGGCCGCATGGAGATCGGCAAACGCTGCGTCTCCAATACCTGATCAGGCTGGTTTAGCGCGTAAAATGTAATCTCCACATCCGGAGCCATCAGCTCGCAGGCCAGCAGATTGTTCAGCTTGCCGCGGATGAGCAGTACCTTGCCGCCATCGTTGCGGCTTACCCATTCAGGATGCACGCTTTCAGGCACAATAAGCCAGTCCTTGTCGCGCTGCTGCATGGGTATACTCAGATTTATCATGGTGCTTCTTAACCATCTGTTATCCAGCCACTGCTCCTGCTGCAGCCAGAAGCCGGCGGTGATGGTGATCATCAGCATGGCCAGCAGCCATGGCCAGATATGTGCGCTTTTGCGCCGGGGCGGCATATCCGCCATCTCTGGTTCATCATCTGGCCGGTCTGCTGCGGCTTGATGCGCAGCATCACGGGTGGCCATAAACGGCGGTGTCGGAAAAACATGTTCACTGTAATGCCAAAGCCGGAGTTGCCGGGTAAAAACCTGATCTGAGGGGGTGAATGCATGGCCGCAGCGATGGCAAAGCAGGGCTGTGGGAGCGCTATCAGTTTCGATGTCGTACTGGTGTTGGCACTGGGGGCATTGAATCTGCATGGCCGCCATGTTGAATAGTTGGACATGGTTTGTCAGTAGTGTGTGTTGCCCTGCCCAGTATCCGCCCCGTTTCTGATTGCATGTGGTGACATTCACTGGATTCGAAGTTACCGTTTTCCGCATGTCTACAGATCAGCCACTTATACAGATGCAGCAACTGATGTTGCGTTACCCGACCGGCAAAACAGCACTTTCAGGTTTGACGCTGGATATTTTGCAGGGGCAGTTCGTCTATCTGGTTGGCGAGAGTGGTGCGGGTAAATCCTCACTGCTGAAGATGCTCTATGGCGGTGTTCGCCCGAGTTCCGGTTTGCTGATGGCGCAACAGATCGATATGCGCCAGGCCAGTGAAAGCCGCATCCGCGATATCAGGCGGCGCACAGGTATTATTTTCCAGGATCACAAACTGCTGTTTGCCCGTACGGTGTTTGAAAATGTGGCGCTGCCCTTGCGGGTGCAGGGGTGGAAAACCGAGCGACTGATTCCACGCGTGCGCAAGGTGCTGCAATACGTCGGGCTGGAGGATCGTTTGTGGTCGTATCCGGAAGCACTATCCGGTGGTGAGCAGCAGCGCGTGGCTATCGCCCGTGCCATGACAGCGAATCCGGCAGTGATTCTGGCTGATGAGCCGACCGGCAATCTGGATGTGGAAACGGCAAGGCGCGTGCTGGATTATCTGATGGATCTGAACAAGCAGGGCACAACCGTGATCATGGCAACCCATGACCTGCACCTGCTCAAATCACATCCCGGGCGTGTGGTCCAGCTGCATGCAGGCTCACTTGCAGGAGATTACAGTGGCTACTGAAGTCGTTCCAGACAGGGTTAATACGCGACTTCCCGGCGGTTTTAACCTGCCGCCGTTCGGTGTGCATCAGATTCTGGCGCTGATTATCGTCTGTATCGCGCTGTGGGCCGTGGGTGTGTTGTGGCTTGGCATGCAGACTGCAGGCCAGTGGGTAGGCAGTTGGCAGGATGATATCCACATCCACGTTTATCTGGATACGCAAAGGGAAGACAATGTCGAACAACTGGAGCAGGAGCTTGCTGCTATACCCCAGGTTGCATCGGTGAAACTTATTTCGCAGCAGGAGGCTGCGCGTTGGATGCAGGAGTGGCTGACCGGTGGCGGTCTGCAGCAGGATGAATTGGCCAAACGTCTGCCCATTACCTTTGAGCTGTCGCTGAAAGATGAGCGATCACAATTTCTGTTTGCCGATATACGGGATACTGCCAAACATTTTGGCGGCAAGGTCAATGAAGATGAAGTGAATCTGGCGCAGGTGCATGATCTGTTGACGCAGGCGGGCTTACTGGCCTGGTTTGCCTCGCTGATTCTGGCCATAGCAATGGCTCTGATTATATCCAATACCCTGCGCATGACGCTTTTGGCACGCGCCGACGAGATCCATCTGATGCGCCTGCTGGGTGCAAAAGAGTGGTTTGTGCGTACCCCCTTTATTCTTGAAGGAATGGTACTGGGGGCGGGAGCCGGTGTTTCTGCATGGTTGTTGTTGTGGCCGGTGAAACTGGCTGTCGGCGATTGGCTGAGCACCATGCAGGTGGATCTGAATATCTGGATTTTGTTGCTGCCGTTGCTGTTCGGAGGTGCCATTGTTGGCGCTCTTGGTGCTTTGATTGCAACTGCACACGTGGTTTCCAGCGAAGCATCAGCATAAATGCTCGATAAATATTTGACGAATTAGTTTTGCATCATTAATGTGCGCGCCTCTTCATTGGGGGATCGTCTAACGGTAGGACAGCGGTCTCTGACACCGTCAATCTAGGTTCGAATCCTGGTCCCCCAGCCAGACATAAAAAAAGGGCCCCTTGTGGGCCCTTTTTTTATGTCTGAATTGGAACTGAGGAAGAGTGCGCCCGGTTCGACAATCCAGCAGGATGGCTGGATTGAACATCGCTTTAGCGATGGCCCCGAAGGGGCGAAGGGCATGGATGCCCTGAGTAATCCTGGTCCCCCGGTAAGAACAAGATGCCTTGAGGGTAAATCGGTAGAATAGCCTTTTCATGTCGACATCCATGTGCTCCACCCTTGCAGAGCGCTTAACGCGTACAATGGTGCTCCTCCTGCATCATTGTCGACAAATCGGCAGGAAAGCCGATTTGGACGCCACAAAGTGGCGGCCCCGAAGGGGCGAAGGGCACGGATGCCCTGAGTCATCCTGCTCCCCCGGCCGGGCCGGGGGCCGAAGAGATCAACCATTCATTTCCCCTTTGCCCGCAATTGCCTCACTATGGCGCAATTAACCCTAGTACAATCATGGCAAAACAAATAAACTTGTATCCAACTGATCAATGAAATAGTTGTCGTGTTTTCTTTCACAGCTGTTTTGATTGAAGTCAAAGGTGAATTCGTGAAGTTGAACATATTAATGCAATGCAAGCCGCCCACTCAGTCTGGTGGTTGCTGATGTCTGAAAGCAAAATTCTGATCATTAATACCGGCAGTTCCTCCATCAAAATGGCATTAATGGATATGCCGTCCGAGTTGTTGCTGGCAGAGGGTATGGCGCAACGTCTGGGTGATGCGCAAGCGGTGCTGAGCTGGGATATTGCCGGCGAAAGGCAACATCTGGAAATGGCCGGCGAAAATCATGATGGTGCCATGCAGCTTATGCTCGCTGCCCTGTTCTGCAAAGTGGACAAGGCGAGTATCGCCGCAGTCGGGCACCGGGTTGTGCATGGCGGCGAACGCTTCATCAAGCCGATGCTCCTTGATGATGCAGTCATCGCAGGTGTCGAATCACTGTCACATCTGGCACCACTGCATAATCCGGCGAATCTGTTGGGTATTCGTGCAGCCATGCACCATTTGCCGGCCATTCCCCATATCGCTGTTTTTGATACGGCCTTTCATCATGCTATGCCGCTGCATGCCAGTCTGTATGCCGTGCCTTACCACTGGTATGAGCAATATGGTGTGCGCCGCTACGGTTTTCATGGCACCAGCCACCACTATGTGGGCCAACAGGCTGCAGGGCTTCTTGGTCGTGAGTTTAGCGATTGCAAATTGCTGACGGCACATCTGGGTAACGGTTGCAGCGCGACGGCGATTGCCGGCGGAATCAGCGTGGATACTACGATGGGTATGACTCCGCTGGAAGGACTGGTGATGGGCACTCGTAGTGGTGATGTGGACCCGGGACTGCATGATTTTATGGTCAGACAGAGCGGTGAGTCTCTGGCAAGCATTACCGATACATTGAATCGACAGTCAGGGCTGCTTGGGCTGTCCGGGCGCAGCAATGATATGCGTACACTGCTCGATGCAGCACAAAGCGGTGATGAACGGGCCTCTCTGGCTGTGGATGTTTTCTGTTACCGGCTGGCCAAGTCGCTGGCAGCACTTGCTGTGGCACTCGGCCATGTCGATGCTATCGTATTTACCGGTGGTATCGGGGAGCATGCCGATATCATTCGGGCCAAAACCGTAGCGCAACTGGCGATTCTTGGTATCGCTCTTGATGCCGGGAGAAATAGCCTGCATGGCAAACTATCGCATGGTTTTATCAGCAAAGTTGATGCTGTCACTCCGGTTCTGGTTATTGCCACCAATGAAGAAAAAATGATCGCCCGCTATGTCTGCGAAGTTTTACATAGGGATGGAGTTGTCTCATGAGTCATGCCTTTTTACTTGTTTCCACCGGTTCCGGGGCGGGGTTAACCACTGTCAGTCTGGGGCTGGTGCAGGCGCTGGATCGCCTCGGTATTCGGGCAGCCTTTTACAAGCCGGTTGCCCAGTTGCATGAAAGCGATCATGGGCCCGAGCGCTCTACCCTGCTGGTTGAGCATATGTCAGGTCTGGTTTCACCCAAACCGATCAGCCTGAGTCGCGCGAAATCCCTGCTGGGGGCGGGGCGTGAAGGGCTGTTGATGGAGGAGGTGATAGAACTGTATCGCCAGTGCGCCAGCTCTGCCGATGTGGTGATCGTCGAGGGGCTGGTGGCTGACGGCCATGCCGGTTACGCCACGCGCCTTAACACTGCTATTGCCCGGGCGCTGGATGCGGAAGTTATTCTGGTTGGCAAGCCCGAGCCGGGCCTGGAAGAGTCGGTTGATATTGCAGCCAATGCATTCAGTGGTTCCAATGGCACAGCACTGATCGGTATCATTATCAACAAGCTGGGGGCGCCTGATGATGAGGCGCGACAGACGCTGAAGGCCGACTCATTGCAGACCAGCTCTGTTGCGGGTGAAGAGCGCGATGCCAGGCAGGCCATGCAACAAAGGCTGGCTGGCAAGCCGTTTCACCTGATCGGCTGCATACCATGGCAGCCCTCCCTGAATGCCCCGCGCATGTGTGATATTGCCGAATATCTTGGTGCTGATGTGCTGTATGAAGGCGGCTTGCAGTTGCGTCGTGTGCAGCGCATGGAATTGTGCGCCCGTTCATTGGCCAATACGCTTAGTGTATATCAGCCGCATACGCTGTTGATCTTTCCCGGTGATCGCGATGATGTTTTTGTGGCGGCATGTATGGCTGCCATGAATGGCGTGCGTATTGCCGGCATTCTTTTGACCGGCGGCTTGCGGCCGAGTTTCGGCGTGTTGAACCTGTGCGAGCAAGCCATTCAGACCGGCATTCCGATTTTGCTGGTGGAGAGCAGTTCTTTCCAGACCGCTGCGAGGCTGGTTCATATGCCGACGGAAGTTGCGGTTGATGACCTTACACTGATTGACCAGGCCATGGATCATGTCGCCAGCTACCTTGATGCGCCCTGGCTTAAGGCCCGCTGTGCTATTGAACGCAATCCGCGTCTGTCACCGGCGGCATTCCGCTATCAGCTGATTCAACAGGCCAGTCAGGTTATGCGGCGCATCGTGTTGCCCGAAGGCGAGGAGCCGCGCACCATCATGGCCGCTTACCAGTGCCGGCAGCGCCATATCGCGCAATGTATTCTGCTCGGTAATCCGGAAAAAATTCATCAGGTCGCCGCATCGCAGGGTATTGTGCTCGATGAAGGGATCACCATTATCGATCCGGTAAATGTGCGCCACTCTTATATCGAGCCGATGGTGGCTTTGAGGCAGCACAAGGGTATGACCACTCAAATAGCCGAAGATCAGCTGCAGGCCCGTATTGTACTGGGCACCATGATGCTGGCGATGGATGAGGTGGATGGTCTGGTTGCAGGTGCTTTGCATTCGACAGCCAATACGGTGCGTCCTGCCTTTCAGTTGATCGGCACCAGAGAGTCGGCTGAGCTGGTTTCATCGATCTTTTTCATGTGTCTGCCTGATCAGGTCGTGGTGTATGGCGATTGCGCGATCAACCCTGATCCGGATGCGAGCCAGTTGGCCGATATCGCCATTCAGAGTGCCGATTCGGCAAAACGGTTCGGTCTGGAGCCGAGAGTGGCCATGCTCAGTTACAGTACCGGCGAATCCGGTGCCGGCAGCGATGTTGACAAGGTGCGGCAGGCAACGCGCATCGTGCGGGAGCGCAGGCCGGATCTGCTTGTTGATGGCCCGTTGCAATATGATGCGGTTGCCATTGTTTCGGTCGGCAAGAGCAAGGCGCCGGAAAGTCGGGTGGCGGGTAATGCCAATGTCTTCGTATTTCCCGACCTGAATACCGGCAATACCACCTACAAGGCCGTACAGCGCAGTGCCCGCGTGGTGAGTATCGGCCCGATGTTGCAGGGCTTGCGTAAGCCGGTAAATGACCTGTCTCGTGGCGCCACAGTTGAAGATATTGTCTATACCATCGCGCTTACCGCTATTCAGGCTGGGTGATTGCGGGAGTATTCATCTGCCAAGATGAATGACTTTTAACTTATGGTTAACCCGTTTATTAACCGGGGCTAGTTAAGGTCCGTTCTGTCCGGCGCTACTCCTCCCTCCCCTCCCTAGTGTTTCGCGTCGGATACTGGGCCCTGGCATCTGCCGGGGCCCTTTTCTTTTTACGGGTTGCTCAGGACTTGATTGCGCAGCGCAACAAGCTGCTCCTGCAGCATGGTTTCCTCCGGGCTCTCAGCCAATACTTTTACCACCTGTTGTGGTTGTCGATTCACATTGACTGCGGCAAAGACAAACACGGCATCCATGATGCAGGCTTTCTGCACAACAGACGTTACCTCGACAGCAACCCACAGGCTGGTGTTGCCGGTTAATCCCACGACTGCCGAAATGGTCACCTTTTCATCCTGATGGGCAGCCCGGTGGAATCGGGCCCGGTGTACAGCACGCGTCAGGCATATGTGACGCGTAAGTTTTTTGGCAGCGCAGTAGGCGGTCTCATCGCATAGTGTGAGCAGTCGTCCACCATGTATGGTGCCGTAATGATTCAGGTCCGTGTCAGTGACTGTGTAGCTGCGGTTGAATCGCGAGTGCTGCATGGTTTGTGTGTGCATGAGTGAAATCTATCTGCTTCCATGCTGGATTGGAATTGGCATAGCTATTGCTCAGCATCTCCTGTCCAGCAAGTTCAGGAGTTTTATATGAGCAGCAGCCATGCCACACTGCCGATTGAAATGTTTCTACCGCGCGAGACAGTGGAGTTGATAGATCGCTATGGTGCCCGGTTTCCTCACGATCTGGCGCTGGAGCAGGAGATGACCATTATCTTCAGCGATATGCGCGGTTTCACCGAACTGGCAGAGCAATTCAAGCCGCGGGAAGTCTATGCCTCCATTAATGCCAGTCTTGCGATACAGGTGAGGAGCATTCATGCCTATGGCGGCAGTGTGAATAAATTTCTCGGTGACGGTCTGCTGGCCTGTTTTTCCGGCGAAAACAAAAGTGAACGTGCGGTGGCCTGTGTCGCCGAACTGCTCAGGTTGTTGTCCGAGCATGAAGGCAGGCTGTTGCCATGTCGGGTCGGCTTCGGTATCAATAGTGGCAATGTCCTGTTTGGTGTGCTCGGTGATGAAATGCGCTGGGAATACACCGTTGTAGGTGATGTTGCGAATACGGCTGCAAGGCTGTGCGGTATTGCCAATCCGTTTCAGGCGCTGCTGACCGGGGACGTTGTTGCAGACATTTCACCTGCCTGCAAAGAGCAGTATTGCTCATTTCTGGGGCCTCAACAGTTTAAGGGAAAAAAACAGTCTGTTGATATCTATGAAATAGTCGCCGCCCCGGCGCACAAGCCGTGCAAAGACGATGCTTATTAATTCACTGCCGGCCTGATTCTTTGCTCAGTTTCTCATCGAATATGCTGTGATCTGCTGCTACACTCCGGCGCAATGAAGCATTTTTTGCATTGTAAGCTGTTCAGCTTTCTATCTGTTTTGGCAGTGTTTTTTTTAACTGCCCAGTCGTTTGCCTTTGCAGAAGAGGCGGGTGAGCTGCAGGTTCGTATGGATGCGCAGGTTGTCTATTGCGATGCCCGTTTGAACAAGGGTGAGCAGGAGTTCCTTCATTTTCTTAAAGACGGCATTCCTGTAACCACGGTCTGGAAGATTAAAGTCAGCAAGCTGCGTGAATACTGGCTGAACAAGAGTGTTGCCGAAATTATTGTGATTCATCGCGTTGTTCCGGACCTGCTCACGCGCAGCTGGATGTTGATTGATGAGGCAAGCGGAATTTCCCGACGAGTCTATTCGTTGTCTGACGTTTACCATTTTCTTTCCCGACTGGAAAATCTCTCTGTACTGGATCGGAGCCTGTTGCTTGATCAAGCTCCGTATCGTATGTCGGTCTCAGTTGTTGTTGCGCACGGAGAGATCAACGATGCCTGGTGGTCAAAGTGGTGGGAGTCGGTTGATACTGAACTGAACAGGGAGTTCAGCCTGCCATGAGCCGTGGCGGCCTCATGAAATTGGTCCCCTTAATCATGGCTGCCGTGTTGATGGTGATCACGGTGCTGTTGTGGCCGGAAAAAGATGCCGGTGCCGGCCTGCTGGCCTGGATCAATATGCTCCTCATGCTGGTGGTTTCCCTGTTGCTGTTGCAATACGGCATCCGTTTGCTCAGAGAGAGAGCCGAGCCTGCGCCCGGTTCACGTTTGCGGGCAAAGCTGGTGATAGGTCTTGTCGGCATGTTACTGGTGCCTACTGTAGTCATTCAGTTGGCTGCCAATCAGATGGTTGAGCGCGGCATGGATGTCTGGTTTGACGTGCGGGTGGATACCTTGCTGGAGCGTGCGTTGAGTCTGGCGCAGGGGTTTTATGAGCGTGTCGAAACGGATATGAAGCGCGGCATGGTCAATTATATCTCTGATGCAACGCTGATTGCCGCGGTCAGGGGTAATCTGGATTACCGCGCGGTCAATACCCATCTGGCTGAGATCAGGGCGGTCGAAGGCTGGCAGAAGATTGAGTTGTTCGACATTAATGAGCGGCTGGTTGGTGGGGTGCAGGAGGGGGAACTCAGTGCACTGCAGGCAGCACCGCTTTCAGATGCTGCACGCCTCTCCATGCGTCTGGGGCGCGTGGCCACAGAGCTGGTTGCGCGCGCGGATGGCGAGGTGGCCGTGGCTTATGGACCACTGATCGGGCCAACATCAGTGGTGGGGTTGTTACGGGTGGAGATGAATTTGCCCGCAGGTATGATTCAGAATGCCCGTGCGGTGGAGTCTGATTACCGCAGTTATCGTGAGCTTGAGCATAATCGTCAGTCGATAGGTGCGACATTTACCCATGCCATGTTGTTCGTGACATTGATCGTTGTACTCATTGCCGGTCTGGTAGGGCTGTTGTTTGCACGCCGGTTGACGGCTCCGATTGGCGATCTGGCGCAGGCCCTGCGTCGGGTAACTGACGGTGACCTGAATGTAGTGATTTCAGAGTCCTCACAGGATGAACTGGGGTCGCTGGCACGCTCATTTAACGAGATGGCCAATCGACTGAAGTTGAATGTGGAGGCCATTGAAAAAGCCCAGAAAGATTTGACCAGGGCGCTGGAAAACTCCAGACAACGCCAGTATGTGCTTGAATCGCTGTTGGCCAACCTGCACACCGGCGTCATCCTGGTGGATGCGGAAGGGCGGGTGAGGTTGCTGAATCAGGCCGTGCGCGATATTTTGCATTTGCCGTCGAACTGGGTGCCGAGCGTGGATATTCTGCAGGCCAGTCAGGGTAGCCTGCATGATATAGGTGATTTCTATGATGAGCTGAGACAGCAGCAGGACGAGCACTTGCAGCGCGAATTTGATGTCGATTTGCCGGACGGAAAAAATGTACACTTGCTGGCGCGCGGCGCCCGTTTAAGTGCGACCGCTTCCACCTCTTTTTCCGGTTATCTGCTGGTGATCGATGACATTTCCGAGTTGGCGGAAGCGCAGCGAAACAAGGCATGGGCCGAAGTTGCCCGGCGCCTGGCGCATGAGATTAAAAATCCGCTGACGCCGATCAAGCTGTCTGCGGAACGTTTGCAACGCAGGTTCCGTGCCCAGGTTGATGATGAGGCCGTGTTTGATGTCTGCACTCAGGCTATCATTGCTCAGGTGGAGCGCCTGCAGCGCCTGCTTGCAGATTTTTCAACGCTGGCCCGCATGCCGCAGCCAAAGATGCGCGATGTTTCAGTCGACGGCTTGTTGCAGGAGATGGCTGAACTGTTTAACAGTTACAGGCGCATCGAGGTCACTACAGCTGAAGCCGGATGGGCATGCCATTGTGATCCTGACCAGGTGCGCCAGGTTTTGATCAACTTGATGGATAATGCCCTGTCAGCGACGGAAGCAAGCAGTGGCAAGGCGATCCGTATCTATTCACGAGTCAGTGAAGAGCATGCAGAGTGGCATGTCGAAGATGACGGGGAAGGCATTGAGCAGGCGGCAGTTGCGCAACTGTTCGAAGCTTATTATTCAACCAAGGCCAGCGGTTCCGGTCTTGGGCTGGCAATTGCTAAAAGAATTGCAGAAGACCATGGTGGTGAGTTGAAGCTGATATCTAACGCTAAACCAACACATTTCTGTTTGCGTTTGCCAAGGCAGTGTCAGGAAAAGGAGGTATCATGACAGCACGAATCATGATAGTGGATGATGAACAGCCTATTCGCGACTCTCTACAGGGTCTGTTTGAGGATGAGAATTATCTGGTTGTTTCTGCGCCTTCAGGTGAAGAGGCGATTGCGCGCCTGCGCAAGCAACCGGTGGATTGTGTGTTGCTGGATATCTGGATGCCCGGCATCGATGGGCTGGAAACGCTGAGTCGCATACTGCAGATGGATGCAAATTTGCCGGTGATCATGATGAGCGGGCATGCTACGATTGATACGGCTGTACGGGCAACCCGTCAGGGCGCTTTTGATTTCGTGGAGAAGCCGCTGACTTTCGACCGCTTGTTGATTCTGGTGCGTAATGCGGTGCAGAAGCGGCGTCTGGAGCAGGAAAACAAGGATCTTAAACGACAGGAACAGGCGCATCAGAGCCGTAAGGAGCTGCTTGGTGAAAGCAAGGCGATTGTTGAAGCCAGAGCACTTATCAAGCGTGTGGCTTTATCCGACAGCCCGGTACTGATTTTAGGCGAACATGGAACAGGCAAGGCTGTTGCCGCAAAAATGCTGCATGCTGCCTCCAAACGCAAGGATGCCCTGTTTGTTGAAGTGAATACGGCCAGTGTGCCGCCAAACCGTATGGACTCGGAGTTGTTCGGGCATGAGAAAGGTGCTTTTGCAGGTGCCCTGCATGCTCAACGGGGGCGCTTCGAGGTTGCCCATCAGGGCACCCTGTTCTTTGACGAAGTGACCGAACTCAGCTTGAGCGCTCAGGCCAAAATTTTACAGGTACTGCAGGAAAAAACTGTGCAGCGTCTTGGTAACCCGGCACCACTGCCCAGTAACGTCCGCCTGATTGCAGCCAGCTCCCAGGAGCTTGATCAGGCACTAAAAAGCGGGCGACTGCGTGAGGATTTTTACTACCGACTGAATGTCGTCTCGATTCGCATGCCCTCCTTGCGTGAGCGTATTGAAGACCTGCAGCAGATTATCGAAACACTGGCGGTTGAACAGGCCAGTGAGCTGGGTGGCGAAGCGGTACGTTTCTCGTCTCAGGCGCTGACGCGCTTGAAGGCATACCGCTGGCCCGGCAATGTGCGTGAACTGCGTAACTACACAGAGCGCTGTCATATTCTTATGCCGGGAGAGGAGATGACAGAGTCGAATATGCTGCCTCCGGATCAGACAACAATACAAACCATGCCCTCATCAGTTGCGCATGCCGCCGCACAAACCCTGGCAGGCCTTGATGCCGACAGTTTTCATGAAGCACGCGAAGCCTTTGAGAAAGCTTTTTTGCTGCAATATCTGGAAAAACATGAATGGAATATCAGCCGTACTGCTACGGATATAGGCATGGAACGCAGTCAGTTGCATCGCAAGATCAAGGCATTCGGGCTGCTGCCGCCTGACAAGGAGTCAGTATGAACGTTGTGATTCTTGGTGCAGGCGAAGTGGGCTTTCATATTGCCAGCCGTCTGGCCACAGAAGGCAATAATGTGTCGGTCGTGGATCAGGATGCTGCACGTTTGCAGGTGATTGCGGATTCGATGGATGTCAGAACGGTCTGTGGCATGGCCTCACAACCATCGATTCTGGCCCAGGCCGGAACAGAAAATGCGGATCTGCTGATTGCTGTAACGACCAATGATGAGGTTAACATGCTGGCCTGTCAGGTGGCGCATTCGCTGTTCAAGGTGCCGACCAAGCTGGCGCGTGTACGTGAGTCCGATTATGCCCTGCACCCGGAACTGTTCGGCAGGGATGACCTGCCCATTGATGTGATTATTTCGCCGGAAGGTGAAGCGGCCAAGGTGGTGATGGGACGCCTGAATGTCTCCAACGCGCTGGATTCCAGGGAATTTTTTGGCGGTGCGATTCAGCTGGTTGAATTTGTTGTGCGCCCGAAGAGCAAGCTGGCCGGTCTCTCCCTGATGGAGTTGCCGGAAGTGATGGGCAAGTTGCACGTCTATGTGGTGGCCCATGAACACAACGGCCGCTGGCGCGTGCCAAATGGTAACACCGTGTTGCTCGCCGGGGATGGCATCTATATCGCTGTGGCATGTAAACAGCTGGATATACTGATGGAAACACTCGATTTGACCTGTCATTCGCCGAAAGGCCGTAATGTCATGATGGTGGGCGGTGGCCATATCGGCTTCAAAGTAGCCACTGAGCTGGAGAAGGCCGGAGCACTCGTCAAATTGATTGAGTATGACGGCAAACGCGCCGAATGGCTGTCGGATCAGTTCAGCAATGTTGTTGTCATTCATGGCGACGCGCTGGATCAGAAGCTGCTGGAAGAAGAAAATATTGATAAAATGGATGATTTTCTCGCTCTGACCAATGATGATGAAACCAATATTCTCAGCAGTCTGATCTCCAAACGCTATGGTGTTCCACATGTGGTGACGCTGGTGAACCGCTCTATTTACACCCAATTGGTGCGTCAGATTGGCCTGGATGTGACGGTATCTCCGCGCCTCTCCACCGTAGCCTCGATTCTCAGTTTTGTGCGTAAGGGACGTATCCATGGCATGGCTTCACTGGCTGATGGTAATCTTGAGGTGCTTGAAGCCGAAGCGCTGGAGACCAGTGCGATTCTGAATGTGCCGCTCAAGGAGTTGTCGATGCCGGAAGATACCGTGATCGGGGCGATTCTGCGTGAGGGTCAGATTATCATACCCAATGGCGCTGTTGAGGTGTTGCCGCATGATCATGTGCTGATTGTTACAACGAGCGCCTCTGTGGCAGCCGTGGAGAAGTTGTTTGAAGTCCATCTGGAATTCTTTTAATGCATAAAAAGGGAGTAATCTGGACTATCGGGATTCTCGTTTCGCTGTATGGCTGCAGCATGATGATTCCGGCTCTGGTTTCCGTATATTACGATGCCAGTCATGTCGTGGAATTCCTGCAGGCTGGCAGCATTGTGGTCGTGTTGGGCCTGCTGATGATGCGTTATGGCGGTAAGGCTCCCGAGCATTTGAGCCATCGCGATGGCTTTTTGATTGTCGCACTGGCATGGCTGATTCTCTCGCTGCTTGGTGCGGTGCCATTCTGGACGACTGGCACGGTTACATCGGTTGTGGATGCACTCTTTGAGTCAGCTTCCGGTCTAACAACCACCGGCGCTACGATTCTCTCCGGCCTGGATAATCTGCCGCACTCGATCCTCTTCTGGCGCTCGATGCAGCAGTGGCTCGGTGGCATGGGAATCATCGTACTGGCCGTGGCGGTGATGCCGCTGCTCGGGATTGGTGGCATGCAGCTGTTCAAGGCTGAGACGCCGGGGCCGGTGAAGGATAAGCTGACTGCGCGCGTCACCGAGACGGCCAAGGTGCTCTGGTATCTCTATCTTGGGATGACAGCTGCCTGTGCCCTTGCTTACTGGCTCGCTGGCATGACGCCCTTCGATGCCATTAATCACTCTATGTGTACAGTCGCTTTGGGGGGCTATTCCACTCACGATGCCAGCATAGGGTATTATGAATCCACCCTGATTCATATGCTGTCTGCGTTTTTTATGTTTTTGGCAGGAATTAATTTTACGCTTCACTTTATGTCAATGAAAAAAGGTTTTTCATTGCATTCGTATTTTTCAAATGATGAGTTCCGATACTACACATTGTGGATATTGCTATTGGTTATGTTGATTGGGATTCAGGTTGAGTTTACCAGCTCAGGGGCAATTGGTGATGTTGTATTTATAGTTGTTTCCTGTGTTACGACGACAGGTTTCTCGGTTACAGACTATACATTGTGGCCTCCGGCAACTGGGCTGTTGTTATTAGCGGCGATGTTTATTGGGGCGTCTGCTGGATCGACTGGCGGGGGACTGAAGATGGTTCGGGCAATGTTGCTGTTTCGTCAGGGAATGAGGGAAGTTCGCAGGTTGATTCATCCTCATGCTTGTTTACCAGTGAAAGTGGGCGAGGCACGAGTGTCTTCAACAATTGTTGAAGCAGTTTGGGGATTTTTTGTTCTTTACATTGTGACATACGGAATAGTGGCGATATTGGTTTCATTCTCCGGTGTTGACATGATTACAGCGATCACCTCGACAGGAGCATGCCTAACCAATGCAGCATTAGGTTTCGGTGATGTTTCATCAAGTTTTGTGACTATGCCAGACAGTTCAAAGCCAATTCTTATTTTCGCGATGATACTGGGGCGTCTGGAAATTTACTCATTGTTTGTTATTCTTCTTCCAGAGTTCTGGCGCGATTAACGCATCGTAAATTGTCATCGTAAATCTGTAATAAAACTGGAGATGTTGTTATGATTGAAATTTCCGTAAAGGCGGGACATGCACACAAGCAGCGCGACGACGCGGTTGTGCTGGCACTGCTCGATGGTCGCAAACTGACTGAATCGGGCCAGGCGCTGCAGGAAGCTGCCGGTAAAACCCTGTCATCGTTTCTGCGTAAATTTGATCTCTCCGGAAAGTTCGGTGAAAGCCGGGTGCTTTATGATGTGGAGGGCACGTTCAGTCAGCGTGTGATGCTTATCGGAGCCGGCGATGAAAAAAAACTGACACTGCAGAAGCTGCGCGTACTTGGCGCGACAGTGGCGCGTGAACTGGATAAGGGTGGGGCCAGAGATGTGTCGCTCTACCTGTCTGAACTGGCTGTGCGCGGAGCAAGCATGGCTGAGAAAGTGCAGGCCGTGGCAGAAGGAGTGTGGCTGGGGCTGTATACGTTCGATAAATACAAGAGCAAAAAGGAAGAGAACAAACGCGCCCTGCGCACATTGACGATCATGGTACCGTCCCGCCGGGATCTGGATGATGCAGAAACCGCAGTTGCCCGTGCCCGAGCCATTGCTGCGGGAACGAACTTTGCCCGCGATCTTGCCAATGAGCCGGGCAATGTGTGTACGCCGGAATATCTGGGTGATCAGGCCGAGTCTCTGACTCACGAACATCTGAACGTTACAGTGATGGATAAGAAGGCTATTGAAGAGGCCGGATTCACGGCACTGCTGGCGGTTAATCAGGGTTCGGCGAAGGAGCCGCGTTTTATTGTGCTCGACTATCAGGGCGGCAGGAAAGATGACGCGGCTATCGCTCTTGTCGGTAAAGGCCTGACTTTTGATGCCGGCGGTATTTCGATCAAACCGGCAGCCCAGATGGATGAGATGAAATTTGATATGTGCGGCTCTGCAGCCGTGCTGGGTATTTTCAGGGCTGTCACCGAGATGAATCTGCCCGTCAATCTGCTGGGTGTGATCCCCTCTACTGAAAACCTGCTTGGCGGCGCTGCATACAAACCGGGCGACATCATCACCAGTTATAAAGGCATTAATATCGAAGTGCTCAACACCGATGCTGAAGGGCGTGTTATTCTTTCCGATGCGCTGGCTTATGCCGCTGAACGGAAACCGGCGGAAATTATCGATTTCGCCACCCTGACCGGCGCCTGTGTGATTGCGCTCGGTGCCCATGCAACAGG